>CAYQAC010000151.1:0-12949 GCA_964415255.1 uncultured Polyangiaceae bacterium
CCTACTGCTCGGGGCTCACGCTGGACGGGAAGACGGGCTGGCGCCTGCCCACGGTGGCCGAGCTGAGCAGCCTGGTGCCAGCGCTCAAGTCCAACAGTACGTACATTGATCTGACGATATTCCCAAACACACAGAACAGCTGGTATTGGAGCGCCTCTCCGGTCTCCGGTTCGTCCAACGGATGGGGCCTGCACTTCAACGAAGGCCGCACCAGCGGCGCCGGCGTGGCCTCTTCGAACTGGGCTCGTTGCGTTCGGTGAAGACGGGGCTGGACAGTTGAACTGTTAAGCCATTTATCTACATGGAAAAACACATGTAGGTCGCCAAGGCAGCGTGATGTCCGCCGGCGCACGGGTGCCCGCTGAGGGCGCACCGATGCCTAGCTGCCAAGGACTCGCTCGGCGCGCCCCGTCGCAAAACAGGCAAACCCCCAAAACCCGCTTGGCACCCTGCAGGGACTGGTCAGGTGGGTGTGTCAAATGGGGGACTGGTCAGGTGGGTGTATCAAGCCGGTGACTCGTCAGCTTGAAGTATCAACCCAGCAACTCAACCGGGCCAGCTGCGCACCAGCCACACCACGCCGACTAGGCAGGCGATGGCGCCGGCGCTGAGCAGGAGCCAGGGTTGGAAGCGCGCGCCGAGGCGCGTGGAGAGGGAGCCTGCGAGCCAACCGATGGCGCCCATGGCCCCGGCTGCGCCCACCATGTAGGCGATGAGGTAGCCCGCAGCCCCGCTGCCCGAGAAGCCCGCCGCCGGGAGCACCGCCAGCAGGTGACTCGCGCCCGCGCTGCCGTGGAGCGCGCCGACGCCGAAGGTCACCGGGCGCCGGCTACTTGGTGATTTGAGGACGACCACCGGTTCACCGTTCGTCGTCCTCGGGGTGTGCGATGGTGGTGAGTCAACCTGACGACGCAGCTTGAGGCCGCGATAGCCCGCCCAGGCGCCCATGCCGATGAGCAAGAAGCCCACCAAGAACTCGGCCCAGGCGCTCGCGGTGTCGATGGGGATAGCTCCCTTCGCGAGCCACAAGACCGCGCCGATCGCCGCCACACCCGCGCCGTGCCCCAGGCCCCAGATGAGCCCAGCCATGAGGCCTGAGCGCCGCCCATCTAGCGTGAGCGGCGCCACCGCAGCCACGTGATCGGGCCCGGACATGGCGTGGATGACGCCGCCCGCCAACCCCGCGGCGATGCTCAGCACGCGGACCTCAAGCGAGACGAGTGCGACGCGAGCACCGTGGCCGCGACAAGGCACACGGGTGCGCCGTGGAGATCGCGGGCGCTCAGCGCGTTCATCATGCGCCGGGTGGTAGCACGTGACTTAAGGTTCGTGCCACCTAGTTATGACACGCGGTGCTCCCGGATGACCTCGCCGCTGTACAGGGACACAATCAGGACGCGTCCCTGACTATCATGGACGGTGAGGTGGTCACCCTGAAAGCGCAGCCCCACCTCCCCCGGGGGCCCTCCCAGGGTGACGCGCATGCGCTCACAGCAGGCGCTGGTGTCGAACAGGTGAAGCTGCGTGCCCTCCTCATGGAGCGTGGACTGCACGATCCACTGGCGCGTGATGTAGGGCAGGTCAAAGTGCGAGGCGGCGACCATCAGCTCGCTCCAGCTCCCGTACATGAACACTTCGGTGACGGGGGTTTGCTGGTGCCGTGATCGACAGCCGACGAACTTGCCGTCAGCGGAGATGGCCGCGTAGGCGTACAGGTTCTGGCTCTCGACCCACTGTCGCCGCCGAAGCGTGAGGGAGGGCAGCTCAAACGTCCACAGCTCTCCGTTCGTTTCGGGGTACCCGAAGCAGACGCACGCGCTCTTGGCGTCGCGCTGCAGGGCCATGATGGTGGCGCCCGGTTGCTCGATCTTCCAGTGGTGCTCCCAGCGATCGGAGGTGGCCTCGATGGAGTAGAGGGTGTCACCCCGCGCGACCAGCCAGGTGAAGCCATCGAAATTGTCAGCGAACCGGTCGAAGCGGGCGTCGCACCAATAGCGCACTCGCTTGGTGACAAGATCGAGCCGCGCGACGCGGTGCGCTTCACCCCGCTGCGCGACTAAGATGGCCCGATCGCCGTGGTCCGAGAGCACGAGGCGATCGGCCGGTTCCGCGAAGCGCATCAGCACCCTCCCGTCGCGGGCGAGCAGCCACACCCCAAGCTCTCCGAGCGCGATCAGCAGGCGCCCGTCCGGCAGCTCAGCGGCGTCGAGGACCGAGAGGGCTCCATGGTCCCCTGCGCTGCGGACTATTTCGATCGGCTCTGCGCTTGAGGTGAGCGGCGTCGGGCGCTGGATGTCCCTCCGGGGCGGGGGAGTGAGGGAGAGGTGGGTGACGGGCGCCCCGGAGCGCGGAGGGAGCCCTTCGCCGTCGACGCGAGCGACGAGGATCGGGAGGGCGTCGGAGGCGCCGGCCTCAAGGGCCATCGACCCGAGCGCGCTGCAGGCGTCTTGAGGGTGGGGTGCTTGGAGGAGCGCCGTTCGGATCCCCTCCGTGCCAATGAGCGCAAAGAGCCTACTGCTGCTGAGCAGGATGACGTCCCCCCGCTCAAGCATCACGAGCGAGGTATCGACGTGGACCTCCTCAGTCATGCCGACTGCTCGGGTGATGGAGCTGGAGTCTGGCAGCTCGTCGAGTTGCGCCTGCGTCAATGGAGTCCCCGCCTCATCCATCTTCCTGATGTAGTCGCCGACCTCGGAGTGGTGGTTCGTGACGTAGGTCAGCGTGAGGCCGCGCAGCACGTAGGCTTGCGTGGTGCCTAGCTGAGCCAGCAGGAGCTTGTCACCACAGAGCGTCGCCACGGTCGCGGAGCACGCGCTGCTGTGCTCCAGCTGAAACACGGTGGCCACCTGGAACACCTGATGGTTGGCGTGCTTGAGCGCGCTCGTGAGGGAGCGTGCCCACTGCCCCACGTCCCCGCCCCAGGTGGGGAAGTCACCCCGCAGCCAAGTGACGACGGCGTCCGCCGCCACCCGGCTGGCCGCGTAGGTGTTGTCCCAGCGGCTCCCATCGAAGACCGCCAGCGCGACGCCTGAGGTAGCGTCCCCTTCTAGGCCGCTGGCCTCCTTCGCGATGGAGCCTGCGCTGAGGAACGACGCGACGCTGACGGCCTCATCGACGATGCGCTCCCTCCCCAGGTGCGCGCGTGCGAAGGCTCGCACCTGGATCAGCCGTGGGCGCTCCTCGAGGCTCATGAGCGCAGACTCTCGAAAATCTGCACGGAAAATAGCGTCGCCGGAGACCTCGATCAGGCGCTTTACCAGGTTGAGCTCTTCGTGATGTTTCGCGCTCTGGAGCAGGCGCCGCGCGGTCAGCTTTGCCAAGGCGCGCGTCTCCGGTGTGGCCTCGCCCTTCACCAGCTCTCGTCCGAACGCCTGACGGACGGGCAGCTCGACGCACGGATCCTGCAAGAGGTCTCGCGCCGCGTCTCGGACCTCCAAGAAGCTCTCCGGCATAAGCAGCGCCTTGCGCGCGAGCATGCGAGCCCCCGCGATGCCACCCACTGAGGTGGCGCGCTCGAGCCACGCGAGCGTCAGGTTGCGCGCGTCGGCCACCGGCCACACGGCGTCCACGGCCGCTGCGTAAGCGCCCGCCGACGCCAAGGCGTCGGCCCACACCAGGCGGAGCGCCCGCGCCTCCTCCGCGTGTGTCTGCTCCAGTCGAAGCACGGCGTCCTCGAACGCGCCGGTTTGACGCGCGATGCGGAGGGCGCGGTCCCGCTCCCCGACCAAAAACCAAAGCCGGATCACCACGCCTGGCGGCAGCCCCCGCGCCTCCGCGACCTCCGCCGCCAGCCTGAGCCGCCGGTGCTGCTCGAGGAAGGAGACGGCCTCGAGGTTGGCGTGCAGCAGCTCGGCCAAGACGAAGGCGGCCTTCTCGATCTCGCCGCGGTCGACGAGCCGCTCGAAGGCGCTCCGGTAGCGCCGCTGAAGCCCGTCGAACAGATCGGCACCCAGGCCGAGCGTGGTGGAAGCCTCCGCCTGCCCCGGCACGATCTCGAGGCTCGATCGGGCGGACGGCAGCGTGAGCGGCGGTGGCTTGAGCGCTGCCCCAACCCTTGAGCTGAGTGGGATGGCGTGGAGTAGCGCCTCGTCGAGCTGATGGGTGTCGAACATCTCCAGCATGCGGGCCAGGTACGCTGCCTGTCGATGCCTGAAGAAGGGGGTGAACCGCGACCAGAAGAGGCCTCGCGCGAGCCAGCTCGACAGCGCGCGCCGGACTCGCGCGAACCACGACGGGCCTGCGCCCGAAGCCCTGATGAGCGCGCGTGAAGGCGCTGAGCTTGCGCCTTGGACGCGCGTGAACTCATCAATCGCCAGGAGGGTCCGCCAAAACTCGAACCGGAGGCCGTCGATGAAATCCCAGATGAACGAGAACGCCGTCTCGTTTGCTTGGGGCTGCGTGAGGGACTGAACGACGCCCTCGGCGCCCTCAGTGAGGGGAGCGCCACCCAGCGCCTGCCGGACGTCTGCCTGGGGTTGGATGAACACGACCTCCGGCTCGGCGAGGACCTCCCCCAGCGAGTGCGTATCAGTCAGGATGACGAACGAGGATAAGTCGAGCCAGGAGGAGATGTCCTCCGCCACCAGCTCGCTCAAGGGAAGCGCGCGGGCGGCGCCTCCCTCCACCAGCACGAGCGCGTCGACGGGCAGCTCGAGCGCCTGGTGCTCATCGGGCCTGAGCGGCGCCGGCGAGAGCAGTTGTCCCGAGCGGACGAGCGGAGCCCCCGTCGCCGCGCTGCAGTCGACGCGAACCGGCGCTCGGAAGGTGGCCAGCAGCAGCGCCTCCGCCCTCAGCACGCGCAGCATGGTCGATGATCGCTCGAGGATCCTCCGGCGCGCGATCGCCTCGGGGATGAGCCGGGTGTCGATCGCGAGCCCAGAGGCGAGCACCGAGCCGCGGTGGAGCGTCTGCCGCAAGCGAACGGGGTTCACGGTGCGCCCCCTCCGGTCGCTCGCAGGACCACGGCGCGCGCGACCGAGGAGTACACGCCCAGCTCACCCGCGCTGGTGAGGAAGGCGATCTGATTGCCGGTGTTGTTGACCTCGAGGGCGGTGATGGGGAAGCTGGTGGTGACTAAGGTCTCGGTGCAGCCATCCTCCTCCAGGAACTCGATCCGCGTCTTCGCGCTATCCAGCGTGATGAGGCCTGCGTCTGGGGGATAGCCATGGGTGGCGACGCCAGCCACCGTCAAGCCGTCTGGTATACTGACAGAAGTGTATCCACTCAGCTCGACGATGACCCACGAGGTAGGCGATGTCGCGTACGCGAACAGCCCGACACCGTGACCGAAGCGGAAGTTGTGGGCGCCGTCGATCGGGGGCAGGCCATCAGGCACCGCGGTGGGGCAGCGCTCGAGCCGCCCCGGCTCGATCCCGATCCACATGGGTTGCGGCACGCCGTCGCGCAGGGTCACCCACGTGAAGCACTTCGACTGTGCCTTGGCCGTGATCGCCGCGGCGTTGGTCCTCAGCCGGACCTCCCCCTCGAACAACTCCACAAGATCCCCCCGGGCGTCCACGAAGCAATACCGTTCGCGCCCGAGCGCGCCCAGCGAGCGCAGGGTGGAGGCACCGTGATCCGGTGCTTGGTACTCACCAGACAGCGTGAAGCGATCACTGCGCGCGATGGTTCCGCCGCGCTTTGAGAGGACGTGGAGGAACAGCTCCTGCCCCTGCTGCGAGAGCGCCACCCTCCTACGGAGGAACGGTGACCACCCGGCCGCGATGATCACCTGACCGTCCGGCACCGCGAAGCCGACGGTCCTCCCAGGCTGGGCGCGCGGTGAGTTCGGCACATGGAAGGCGAGCAGCGTCGGCCCCTTGCCGCGGACGTACAGGCGCCGCGAGTCGGTCGTGAAGAGCAGCGTCGACTGCGGGTCGATCGGCGCCTCCGAGGCCAGGCTCTTGGTGGTGGTCGCCGCGAACGGATCGCGCAGCAGCTGAATAGCGAGGCGCTGCTCTGGGACCTCCAGGACGGCCTCCTTCACGGAGCCGCTGGGCGGGCCAGCCACCTGGACGTGAAGCCGCTGAGGAGGCTCCGGCTCGATCACGTCAGCCACTGTGACTACCGTGGCATGCAGCCTGGGTGCGTAGGCCATCAGCGGCTCCGCCCCCACCAGCCAAGTCTCTGACAGCTGAGCGCCTTGGAGCGACCCTGCCCAGCGCTCGACGTCTTCTGGGGAGACGGAGCGGCCATGACGAGCGCCCACGAGGCGAAGGATGGAGCGCTCCGTGAGGCCGATGTGCTTAGTCAGTGCGGCGTCCTGAAGCAAGCCCCACTCGAGCACCGCCTGCTGCTCCGCCGCGCGCTTGGCGAGCAAGATCAGCATCGCCAGGTGTGCGATGCGCGGGGCGCCCAGTTGGTCAACCCCCGCGTCGAACAGCGCTAGGCAAGTTTTCCCCGCCGCCTGGCTCGTGTGTGCCCGCCGCAGGAAGGCGTGCTCCCCAGCCACGACGCGCCGGAGGAACTCCTCCGGCACCTCATCGAGCATCAACCACTCGGTGGGGAGCAGGCGCTCGTACGAGCCCCTTCGGGCGATCCCGTCGTAGCCATCTGGCTCACCCTCTGTAGTCCGAGAGTGACGCTGACCACCGATCAGGCTGGCGAGCCGCGACACCACGGCGCCCAGGGCCAGCGCCATCTCCGCCGGGAACAGCGCCAGCTGCGGCGCCCACGGCGAGAGGTGGCGCGGCAGGTTGATCACGGCGTCGACTCCAGCCAGGCGAGCAGACGAGCGCGCCGGATGGGGAGCGCGGCCGCGAGCGAGAGGATGCGCGGCGGGGAGACCAAGACAGCGAGGGGCGGGGTCAGCTCTGAAGCGCGGCGGATGACCGCCGCTTCGAAGAGCTCAATGAGTGTGGCGTCGGGCTGTAGGTTGGTGGGGAGCAGGAGCCGCGGCGCGCGCGGATCGCGGCCCAAGTAGGAGACGCCATCGACCCACGGTAAGGATTCAGCTGCGCCAAGGACGATGAGGACGTTCTCACCTGCGACGCCAGTCCAGGCCAGGAGCTGTTCATCGGAGCGCTGCAAGAGGTGCTCGCCGAGCGCGTGAGCGACCAGTCCGATGGCGACGACCGCCGCGGGCGCTAGGGGTTCCTCGCGCGGGGAGAACGCGATGGGGACGCGCTCACCCTCATTCATCTCGCCGCTCGTCGGGCTCACCTGGCTGCGGCGCGAGGAGCTCCACGACGCGCGCCCTCAGCTGAGCGAGCTCGGTCGTCAGCGTATCGGTGGTGAAGGTCGCGTCAATCTCCCGCGCGATGCCCTCCACGCGCAGCCGCCAGGCGTCCTTCGCGCCGTCATCCTCAGGTGGGGCCTCGATGACCGCGGCGGCTTCACGCAGGATGCGGGCGGCGCGCGCCTGCGGACCCAAGGAACTCTCCGCCGTCGCTGAGGTGAGCGCCAAGTTCTCCGATGCCGCGAGGAAATCCCTCAGCACGTCGCGCCCCAGGTGCTGGTCTTGCTGCGTGGGGAGCGCGAAGATGATCGGCCACAGATCCGCCTCGCTTGGTTGAGAGCGCCCGGCGAGCGCGGCGGCCCCGGCGATCAAGCGCTGCAGGCGCACGATGCGGCGATCCGTCAGCCCGATCCCGGCGCTCCTGAGGAGCCGCACGCCGTGCGCGAGCGCCGCGCGCACGCTCGACAGATCCATCTTGAGCGCGGCTTGTCCCAGCGTGTCGAGGTGCGCCATCGACGAGCCCTTCGCCTCCATTTTAGCGCCGAGCGACCAGCCCGACGTGAGCAGCCCCTCGAGGCCTGTGTCACCGATCGGCTCGACGAAGGCCCGCACCAGGAAGCGATCCGCGAAGGCCGCGAGCTGGTCGTCTTCAGGTAGCTGGTTGGACGCGCCCACGCACACCCGGAGCGGGCAGGTGACGTCCGTGTGGCCTCGGCGAAACTTGCGCTCGTTCAGGACGCCGAGCAGCGTGTTGAGGATGGCGGTGGAGCCGAGGAAGACCTCGTCCAGGAAGGCGATCTCCGCGTCGGGCAGCATGCCGGTGATCTCCGTCTCCACGATGCCCTCCTTCAGCTTACGGAGGTTGATGGGGCCGAAGATCTCGGTGGGCTCCGTGAAGCGGCCCAACAGATACTCGAAATAGCGCCCCCCCAGGCGGCGCGCGATCCGCCGAACGGCCTCACTCTTCGCGGTGCCTGGAGGCCCGACGACGAGCAGGTGCTCCTGCGTGACGGCGCAGAGCACCACCAGCTCCACCAGTGACTCGCGCTGGACGAGGCCACGGGAAGCCTCCCTGACGGCTAGCTGAACGCTCTCCCTGGCGGACTTCAGGTGGGGTGTCACGATGCGCCTCAGCCCTCTCGCGCTTCGGCCACGCGCGCAGATCGCGCTAGCGGAAGACACCCGTGATACTCGGAGAGAAGGCGAGCGTCGTCAACCTCGTCAGGGACGTGGGCTAGCTTCCGAGAGCCTGCCCCCAGAGAGCTGGTGCTCGCGTGGGGCTTTGGGGGATCGCGGCGCGGCCTCCTTGTCGGAGCCGGGCGGGAGCGCAGGGCGCTGAGCAGCCGCCCGAGCCCCGCGCAGGGTGACCGATTTGGTTAGGGTAGCTGATGAGCGTGGCAGTGCCCTTCGCCGCGGTAGTGCCCCAGCGTGCTCACCAGCGCGGCGATGAACTGGTCGAGGGTGTTGACGCCGGTCATGCCGCCGGTGCCGTAGCTGCCCTCGCTGAGCTCGCTCAGGCGCACCGCCGCGAGCTCCCCCCGCGTCACCTCGCCGTCGTCGTTCGCGTCCGCGTTCGCGATGGCGTCGAAGCGCAGCACCGCTGTCTCCGCCGCGAGATCGTCGTAGAAGAAGTGGTCCCCGTGAATCGTCAGTTGAACTGGCAACACGCCGCCATTGGCTAGTACGAGCCCCTGCCGCACCACCTCACCGTTGTCATCCACCTGGGTGCACTCCCCGTAGTGGGTCCCGCCGGTGAACCCCCATTTGAACGTCTTGGTGACGCCGCCGCGGGTGGCGCTGCCGCTCACGTACACGCTGTAGCCGCCCGCGGCCATGAGCGCGGCGTCGCTCTCCGTGGCGCTTGAGTGGAGCCCGGTGCTCGCGCTGTGCGCGGGCGTTTGGTAGCCCACCTGGTCATAACTCCGCGCGGAAATTTTACCGGTGGAGCCGATCTCGTGAGGGCCTGGCTTCACCAGGTCGAGCAGCCAGGAGCCGCTGAGCGCTCCGCCAGACGCGCCGGAGCTGTCACGCACCTCCACGTCGCCCACCACGATCAGGAACTTCTCGAACACCGCGCTGAAGCCGTCCTCGAACTCATCGGCGGGGATCTCCTCCTCGATGTACTCCTCGCCATAGACATTGAAGCTGACTTCACCGATGCCCTCTTCAGCGACGGCGTCTTCGCCGCAGGCGGTGAGCGTGAAGCTCGTGGCTAGTAAGGCAGCGAAGCTGACAAGTCGTGAGTAGGCGCGTGATCGGCGGGTGGTGTCTCGGTGGCTTACGGGTGTCATTCGTGTCTCCATGGGGTAGGGGGTACGCGGTGCGCGTGGTGCGCGTCGCTCGTCCGCGGCAAGCGGTGGGCCTTATGCCTGGCCTGATGCGTTGTCGCTTGTGGTAGCTCTTTATTTTGGGGGTTTGGCACCGCGCCGCGCGCCGCCCCGGGCGTCACTTGGCGCCGTGATCAAGGCGCCTCCTGGTAACTGAAGCGGTAGGCGCCGGCCTGACGGATGCCGCGCAGGAAGGCGCGATGCAGCGTCTGGTGCTCCGCCTGGTTCGGATCAACCACCACGCGCTCGGGGGAGGCGGTGAGCGGCGAAGGATCGAGCTGATCGAGCCACAGCGCGAGATCGATCTCGAGCTGGATGGCGCCGTCGCCGCGCACCTGTGCTCCGTCAGCCCCTGGGGTCGTGGAGTTCAGAGGACAGCCCTCGATGATGGGGTCACTGTGGCCATCCGCGAGATCGGCTAGCACGGCGTCGAGCTGCAGCTCATGGCTCACTCCGCCTTGGCTCGCGTGGACGATGACTCGGACCACTGCGTTGTCCAGGCCGCTGCCAGCGGGCGGCGCGGCGAACTGGAGCCACCCGGAGCGATAGCGGCCCGTCACGCCGGCGCCGGGCGGCAGCGCGGCGGGGCGCAGCAGATCGATCACGACGGGCGTCAGCATTTCGCCGAGCGCCTCGCCCGACACGTAGTGGCCTGGGTGCGCCGCCGCGCTGGGGATCTGCACCGTGTGGAGCAAGGCGCGGAGCGCGCCAGGTAGCGCCTGCGCGCTGGTTGTTCGCGGCGCGGCGGCTCCCCCTGGAAGGCCGAGTGTTTGCGGTGTGAGGCTCTTGGACAGGCCTGCTGAGGCAAGGGCTGTCGCGTACGTTTCCTCGTGGAATGGTTCGAGGCGCGCGATGGGCGCGCCCGCGAAGTAGCGGAGCGCTTCGAGGCTCAGCTTGGCCTCCTGAACGCTCAGCTCCCAGCCCAGGTCGTTGACGAACGGCGCCTGCGCGCTGGGCGCGAGCTTGGCCTCCGTCGTCAGGGTGACGCGCTGCCCGGAGGTGCCGCCGAGGTCCTCTTCGCCGCAGCCGCTGAGCGCGAGCCCAGCGCCGAGCCAGGCGGCGGAGACAGTCAGTAAGGCGAATGGCAACTTAGGGAGGATGGTGGTCATGAGGTGTCAAAGGGTGGTCAAATCGTGAGGCTGAGGGTGGCCATCAGGGTGCGTGGGGCGCCGGCGGAGACGTGGCGCGCGGGCACCAGGGAGGGCGTGCTGCCGCGCTGGAAGTTGGAGGCGTAGACGAATTCGCCGTCGTTCCAGGGCAGGTCGAGCAGGTTCATCGCCTCCAGGCTGAGCTCCACCCCCGCGCGCCGGAGGCTGGCCTTCAAGTCCATCAGGAACAGGTCGTCGCCCAGCTCGCCGTAAGGGATGGGGCGGCGGTAGAGGTAGGTGAGCCCCGTGCCCAGGCCCGCGCTCAGAGGCTGCCCAAGGAGCTGCGTCAGCTGGCGCGTGACCGCGAGATCCGAGCGCACCATGAGTTCTGGTACGAAGGGCACCCGCGCGCCGGCCAGGTAGTCGCCGCTCGTCTCGGTGAAGCTGGCCCGGGTGTAGGTAGCGCCTAGCGCGGCGGTGAAGTCAGGCGTCGGCTCCGCCACGAAGTCGAGCACCCCGCCGACTCGCCGCGTGGCGGGCGCGGCCACGTTCTTCGCCAGGGCCTCCACGAACACCACGTCATCGGACAATGCCGTGTGGAAACCTGCTAGGCCGAGGCTCACCCGGCGCCCCTCCGCGAGGCGCAGCCCGAGCTCGTAGGAGCGCACGCGCGTGAACGGCGTGCGCTCACCGTCGCCCAGGCTCCGCGCCTGCGGCGAGCGGAAGCCCTCACCGTAGCTCGCGAGGGCGCGCGCGCCGGGCAGGAGGGCGAAGTCCAGGCTCAGCTTGGGCCCCACGTGGGCGCCCTGCGCCGAGCTCACTTGCCCTTGTCGCAGGTGATCGGTCACGCCGTACGAGAGCGCGTCGACGCGCGCGCCGCCGCGAACCACCAAGCGCCTCACCGGGCGCAGGGATAGATCCACCCAGCCGGAGATGGCCGCGGCGCTGACCGCCGCGTCCACCTGGGTGGCGCTCACCTCGCGCGTCACCACGCTCAGGCGTCGGTCCGACTGCTCGATGAGGTCGCCGCGCCCAGCGAGCCCGACGCTGACGCTGTCATGCGGGCTGAAGAGCGGCGTCGCGCGGCTGATCGCGGCGCGGAAGCCGAACGTCGTGGAGCCGTTCTGCTGCTGCGTCGCGTCGCCGTTCACTGGATCTTGGAGGAAGCCCGTGAAGTTGTGGCGCAGCGTGAGCTGCCTCAAGGTGAGGTAGGGCGTGACGTGGAAGCGGTGCTCACCGCTCACGCCGCGCAGCTCCGCTAACAGCTGATGCCGGGTGCTGTGCCCGCCTTGAGCCGTGTCATAGCTCCCCAAGCGGTCGGCGCCCGCCTCCACATCGGCGAGCCGCAGCACCCCCGCAGAGCCGAAGCGCCCAGCGTAGCTGGTGGTGAGCAGCCGCAGCTCCACCGCACGCGAGAGTGGGTGCACCAGCTGCCCGATCGCGGCTCCTCGCTCGGCGGCGCGGCCCACGCCGAAGCCGTCGCTCGAGTAGCTCTCGAACGCGCCGAAGGTCTCGTGGCTCATGCCCTCTGGGTGGTAGGCGATGAACACGCGGCGGGCCCCGAAGCTGCCCACGCTGCCCTTCAGGGTGAAGCCGGGCTCCTCGAAGCCGAGGTCGAAATCCACGCTCCCGGCGACGGCGAAGTCGCCTTGATCGGGGGAGAAGGGCCCAGGCCGCGCGCGCACCCGCTCGACCACCTCAGGCATCAAGAAGTGCAAGTCGGCGTAGCCTTGGCCGTGGATGTGGCTCACCTCGTTCACCGGCGCGCCGCCGACCCACAGCTCGAGGTCTTGCCCGTGCAGCGCATCGAAGCCACGAAAGAAGATCTGGTGCGCCTTGCCCTCACCGCTGTGCTGCGTGACGAAGGTGCCCGGCACCCTGAGCAACAAGTCGCTGGCGGTGCGGCTCGGCGCGGCGCTGAGCACGCGCCGGGTGCGCTCGCTGTGGCCCGCGCTGCGCGGCAGCGGGGAGCCGTGGACGTAGATGACGTCTTCGTCTGGCTCGTCAGTGATATTGTCTAAGTCGGCCGCGTCGCTGGCTGCGCGGCTCGCGCCGAGCGTTGTCCCGGCAGCTGACGTGGGGGGACCCGGCGTGGTGTCGGCGCGCGCTGGGCTCGCCATAGCTCCCAAGAGGGGCAACGGACACAGACATAACCACTTGAAACTAAACACTATTTTGCCTTGAGACGCGCTGGCTGGCCGCTCACGCTGAAGCTGGAGTGCTTGTAGCACGTTTCAGCGAATGCGTGGCACTCAGTGTCCGTTGACTGGGTGTGGTGACTCGAGCCCCCCGAGAGCAGCATTCACTTGGGGCGGCTTCCGCGGTACGGGTGATGGGCGGCGAGGGTCCTGGCGGAG
>CAYQAC010000152.1:0-12849 GCA_964415255.1 uncultured Polyangiaceae bacterium
GCGGCGTGCTGAACGCCGCCGAAGCCGGCCTCTGCGTCTGCCACGATGGGCTGCAGCCAATCGATGGCCTCCGCTCCCTCCGCGTGGTGCAGCTGGTCGGCGCGGAGCAGGGTGTTGTTGATGCGGCGTACGACGTTCGGTACGCTGTCCACTGGGTAGAGCGATTGGTCAGGGTACATCTGACCCGCGCTGTTGGCGTCTGCGGCGACCTGCCAGCCTGAGAGGTAGATTGCTTTGAGCCCGGCCTTCACCTGCTGCATCGCCTGATTCCCCGTGAGCGCGCCCAGGGCGTTCACGAAGGGCTCCGCGTGCAGGTAACGCCACAGCTTCTCTGCGCCCAGCCGAGCGATCGAATGCTCCACGGGGATGGTGCCGCGGAGCCTGACGACGTCGGCAGGTTCGTACGGGCGCTGGACCTGGTGCCAGCGCGGGTTGTTGTTCCAGTCCTCGTGAAGGATCGCGGCGATGTCTCGTTGCGGCATGGGGCTCCCGTTAGATGAGGTCGTAGGCAGGGATAGTCAGGAAGGCGACGAACGTGTCGTCGTGGATCAAGGAGGTGAGCAGCTGCTTCGCGGGTGCTGTGACGTGAGTCGGGTTGGCGCTCGCCGCCTCATCGATCCACGCGTCGAGCAGCGCTAGACTGATTTGCTGACCATTGGGCAATGCGCCGCCCGGGTGGCGCGCCCACTGCCACAGCTGGGCGCGGCTGATTTCGGCGGTCGCTGCATCTTCCATCAGGTGATGGATTGGCACGCAGCCTCGACCCGCCAGCCAAGCGCTGAGGTAGCGCAGCGCGACCTCGATGTTGCCACGCACCCCTGCCTCGGTGATCTCACCGGGGATCGGCGTGAGTAGCGCCTCGCGCTCAGGAAGTGGTGAGGTGAGCTGTCTTCCACGCTGATTCGGGCCGGGCATCACGCGGTCGAAGACCTCTCGCGCGATGGGGACGAGCCCCGGGTGGGCAACCCAGGTCCCGTCGTGCCCGTCTCGCGCCTCGCGCTCCTTGTCTGCGCGGACCTTCGCGAGCGCGCGCTCGTTCGCGTCATGATCGGCGCGGATAGGGATCTGCGCGGCCATGCCACCCATCGCGAAGGCGCCACGGCGATGGCAGACGTGGATCAAGCGTTGGGAGTAGGCGCGCAGGAAGCCGGCCTGCATCGTGACCTGCTCTCGGTCTGGGAGCAGGCGGTCAGGGTGCGCGTGGAGGGTCTTGATGTAGCTGAAGATGTAGTCCCAACGACCGCAGTTGAGGCCGAGGGCGCGCGTCCGCAGCTCGTGGAGGATCTCATCCATCTGAAACGCTGCCGGCAGCGTCTCGATCAGGACCGTGACCCGCGTCGCGCCTTGGGGCAGCTTCAGCAGCTCCTCCGTGGCGCCGATCAGCTCGTTCCACCAACGCGCCTCGAGGTAGTGCTCGATCTTCGGGAGGTAGAGGTACGGCCCTGAGCCGCGCTCCAAGAGGCGCTTGGCGTTGTGATACAGGAACAGTCCCAGGTCGATCAGCGCGCCGCCCAGCGGCACCCCGTCGAGGCGGAGGTGTCGCTCGGGCAGGTGCAGCCCCCGTGGCCTCACCATCAGCACCGCCGGCTCGGGATCAAGCTCATACGTCCGGCCGTCTTCCCCCTCGAAGCGGATGGTGCCGGCCACGGCGTCCATGAGGTTTCGCTGACCGGCGATGAGGTTGGCCCAGGTGGGCGTGGTGGAGTCCTCGAAGTCCGCCATGAACACCTGCGCGCCGGAGTTGAGCGCGTTGATGATCAGCTTGCGGTCGACGGGGCCGGTGATCTCCACGCGCCGGTCCAGGAGCTCATCGGGAGGCTCGGCGACGCGCCACTCGGCGTCGCGGATCGGCGCGGTCTCCTCCGGGAAGTCAGGCAGACGACCCGAATCCAGCTCACGCTGGCGTGCGGCCCTGGCCTCAAGCAGCGACCGACGCCTGGGCTCGAACCGACGGCCTAGCTCGCTCAGGAAGTTGAGCGCGGCGGGGGACAGGACCTCCCTATCGAGCGCCTGACCCGTGAGGGTCAGGGTGGCGCTGGCGCCGGCGAGCGTCGGATTTCCCTCAGGCATGTTTGCAACATGCGCAAACAGACGAGCAAGAACAACGACTGAAATGGCATAAAAAGGCGAACAATCCTTGCGTATTTGCGAAGTTTGCGAACACACTTGGCGGATGTCCAAGGTGTTCATGGGGGGCCGGCTGCGTCGGCTGAGGGAGGAGCAGCAGCTCACCCAGGTCGCGGTGGCGCGCTCGCTCGGTCTCTCGGCGAGCTACTACAACCAGCTCGAGCATGACGAGCGCCCCCTCACCGTGCCGGTGCTGCTCAAGCTGAGCCGCGTGTTCGGCGTCGACGTGCAGGTGTTCTCGGAGGAGGACACCGCCCGCGCCATGTCTGAGCTGCGAGAGGCGCTCGCCTCGGGGGCGCCCGACGAGTCCGTCAGCTCGACTGAATTGAGAGAGCTGGCAGAGCGGCTACCGGGCGTCTCTCGCGCCCTGCTCACCCTGCATCGTCGTTTCCGCGAGGTATCAGATCGCGCGGACGCGCTGGCGGACAGGATGGGGACGCGCGAGGCGTGGGCGCCGTCCTTGATGCCTTTCGAGGAGGTGCGTGACTTCTTCTACGTGCGCCACAACTACATCCACGAGCTGGACAGCGCGGCGGAGCGCTTGGTGGTAGAGGCAGCGCTGCCCGTGGGGGAGATGGGGCCCGGTCTCGCTGCGCTGCTTCGTGAGCGACACGGCGTCCAGGTGATCATCGAGCCGGAGTCGGACGCGCGGTCTCCGCAGCGCCGGTACGATCCGCAGCGTCGCGAGCTTCGGCTCGCCGGAACGCTCGGCGTCGGGCAGCGCGCGTTTCAGTTGGCCACACAGATCGCCCTGCTCGAGCTCCCTGAGCTCATCCAACAGCTGGTGAACGGCGCGAGCTTCTCGAGTGATGAGGCGCGGCGGCTCGCGCGCATCGGGCTCGCGAACCATTTCGCTGGCGCCTTGGTGATGCCTTATGGGCCGTTCTTGGCGTCTGCCGAGGAGCTCCGCTACGACATTGAGCGACTCGGCGCGCGGTTCCAAGTCGGCTTCGAGGGCGTGTGTCACCGCCTCAGCACGCTGCAGCGCCCCGACGCGCTGGGAGTACCGTTCTTCCTCATCCGCGTGGATCGCGCGGGGAACATCTCCAAGCGCCAGTCGGCGACCAGCTTTCATTTCTCGCGAGTGGGCGGCACCTGCCCGCTGTGGAACGTGTACGAGGCCTTCGCGTCACCCGGCAAGGTCTTGCGTCAGCTCGCGCAGATGCCTGACGGCCGCACCTACCTTTGGATCGCGCGCACCGTGGAGCGTGGCTACGTGGGCTACGCGGCGCCGAGTAAGGTGTTCGCGATCGCGCTGGGCTGCGACGTGCACCACGCGCGGCGCCTGGTGTACTCCCAGGGCTTGAACCTGGATGATCCGAGCGCGCCCACACCCATCGGCGCTGGGTGCAAGGTGTGTGAGCGCCGCGCCTGCCCGCAGCGCGCGCTGCCATCTATTGGCGGGCGGCTTGAGGTGGACGAGAACGAGCGTCGCCTGGAGCCTTACCGCGTCGCGGGCGGTCTCGAGTGAGGCGCGCCCCCTGGGAAGCGGGTAGAATAGCGAAGCGATGACCAGGCGCGCCGAGCAGAGGGTAGGGGTGCCGCGGGGCCGACCAGGGCGGCGTAGCGCCGCGCTCGCGGCGCACGACCAGCTCCATCTTCCCCCCGAGCTGCGCGCCGAGCTGGAGCGTGGGCGCGAGGACATCGAGCGCGCGCTGACACTCGCCGCGCTCACGGAGGCGCGCGATGGCGAAGGCTGAGGGCCACGCGTGGGAGTTCAAGGCGCGCTTCCGAAGGCGCGCCTTCGGCTGGAGGTCGCAGCCTGCCATCACGCGCATCAAGCAGGCCGTCACCGAGATCAAGAAGGTCGCCAAGAAGCACCCCGTCACCGCCGCCGAGGGGGCCGTGGTCTTCCTTGAGCGCGTCTCGCCCGCGATCGAGCAGGTCGACGGATCGTCAGGCTCGATCAGCACGGCGGTCAGCTATGCGATCACGGAGCTTGTGCCGATCATCGCGAGCGCACCGGCCGACGCGAAGACACGTGCCAAGTGGCTGGAGCGTCTGTTCGCGGCGCACGAGGCCGACCGCATCCCTTACATTGAGCGGCTCACCGACTCCTGGGGAGAGCTGTGCGCGTCCCAAGAGGTCGCGTCTTCGTGGGCGGACGAGCTGATCGGGATCACGGGCATGGCGCTGAGCCCCGACCCCGAGCTCCGCGGCACGTACCACGGGACCACAGCGTGCCTCAGCGCCCTCTATCGCGCCGAACGGTACGACGAGCTGATCGATTTGCTGCGCGCCGATCACCTGCTCTGGCACTACAAGGTCTGGGCGGTGAAGGCGCTCTCCGCCCAGGGCAAGAAGGCGGAGGCGCTGCGCTACGCGGAGGCGTGCCGGAGCCCGTGGGCGAGCGATGCCTGGATCGATTGCGTGTGCGAGGAGATCTTGCTCTCGTCGGGCATGGCCGACGAGGCGTACCAGCGCTACGGGCTGCGCGCGAACCAGGCGGGCACCTACCTCGCGACGTTCCGCGCGGTCCTGAAGAAGTACCCACACCAGACGCCCAGCCAGATCCTCGCCGATCTCGTCGATACGACGCCCGGGGACGAAGGCAAGTGGTTCGCCGCCGCGAAGGACGCGGGGCTCTACGATGACGCGCTCGCCCTCGCGAGCCGCACACCGTGCGATCCTCGCACGCTCGCGCGCGCGGCGCGTGACTTCGGGGAGAAGCAGCCCGCCTTCGCGGTCAGCGCGGGGCTGCTCGCGCTGTACTGGCTGACGCTCGGGTACGGCTACGAGATCACGAGCGCTGACGTCATGGGCGCCTACCGCGCGACGCTCGCCGCCGCGGATCGGTCCGGGACCCTCATCGAGGTGAAGGAGCGCGTTCGCCAGCTCGTGGCGGCGGATGCTCAGGGAGGTTTCGTTCGCCAGGTGCTCGGACGGGAGCTCGGTCTATGAGGGAGCGCGCGCTCGTTCACGTCGCCGGCCCGGCGGGAGTCGGTAAAACGGGGCTCATCGAGCGACTCCTGGCCGCGGAGGCCGCGTTCGCGATCTGCGTGCGAGCCGAGCACGATCCGAAGCTGCGCAAGGCGCAGGAGTCCTCGCCCAAGGCCCACGAGGAGCTTCGTCGCTACCACGATCCCCTGAGCGCCTGTGCTATGTTTGGCGTCGTGCTGCAAAGCGAGCTGATCGAGCGCCTGCGGGAGCGGCTCTCGCGCGAGCGTGACATCGACGCGGCGTGGCTCTTTGGGAGCGTCGCACGCGGGGAGGCGCGGGGCTCCTCTGACGTGGACGTGGCCATCCTCACCCACGCCAAGCCGACGGGCACGCTGGCTGACCTATGGCTGGATTTGGCAGATGAGCTGACGAAGAGTGTGGGGCGCCCGGTCGACTTGGTGGTGATGGATCGTGCTCCTGACGATCTGGTCCACCGCGTCCTGCGCGATGGCGAGCTCTTGCTGGAGACCGATCGCGCAGCTCGCGTCCGCTTCGAGGTCGCCTCGCGGAGCCGCTACTTCGACATGCAGCCGATCTGGCAGCGTTACCGCGAAGGTCGGATCTGATGACAGATCAGGATCTGATCGAGAAGAAGCTCGCGCTGATCGAGACCTACGTGCGCGAGCTGAGGGAGCTCGCTCGCGTAGGCGAGCTGGAGTCAGACGTGCGCGAAAGGCGCTTCGTGGAGCACACCCTTCAGCTCGCGATTCAGGCGTGCCAAGACGTGGCGTCGCACATCGTGAGCGACGATCGGCTGGGAGAGCCGCGCACGAACCAAGAGCTCTTCGATCTGCTGGTAGCGCCCGGTTGGATCGACGCTGCGCTCGCCGCGGAGCTTCGCCGGGCGGTCGGGTTTCGCAACGTGCTGGTCCATGGCTACGCGTCGGTCGACCTCGCGATCGTCCGCGACGTGTTAGGGCGTGGAACAGACCACCTGCTGGCATTCGTCAGCGCCGTTAGGCGGCGCCTCGCGCAGTGAGGTTGGATTGGGGGGTTGGTAGCCTTGCGCGTCGCCGCGCGTCACCACAGTCGCTGAGTGACTGCAGCGCCGCGCGGCGTGCGCCGGCTGTACCAACCCCCCATCTATCCTGGCGTGGTGACTCCGGTTGCGGGTCCTCAGCGCGCGCCCGGCGCCGAGCGAGCCCAAGTAGCTGGCTGCGGTGCTCGAAAGATAGTGAGAACGAGGGCCAATTTCCCTTGAAAGAATGGCTGGCTCCTGGTCCCATGGCGCGTGAATAGCTTGGCTTGGCGATGACGTCGCAACCGGAGGGTGCACATGGGATCGAGGGAGCAGAGGGGCGGGGTTGGTCGGAGCGTGAGGGCGTGCCTTGCGCCGCGTGGTGCCCGTGCGGGTCGATCCGCCTTGCTGGCTGCCGTGGTGCTCTTGGCGCTCGCCGGGGCCACGGCTGGGGGCTGCAGCAAGGAGAACACGGTTAACGCTGGAGCGCCGGCATGTCAGCCAGGTGAGCTGCGCTGTGAGGACGCGACGGTGGTCGCGTGTCAGGGGGATGGCAGCGGCTTCGAGGCTCAAGCGACGTGCACCGGGGATACACCATTTTGCGCGGCTGGTGCCTGTGTAGCGTGCGAGACCGGGTCCGAGTACTGCAGTGGGAGTACGGTGTATGGTCGCTGTTTGGACTCGGCTGAGGACGTGGTGGTGCGGGACTGCGCCGCCCTGGAGCAGGTGTGCAGCGGGGGGCGCTGCCGCGTCCCGGTCTGCGCGGCTGCCAGCGTGACCTGCGATGAGAACGCGGTCGTCACGTGCGCGGCAGATGGCCTCTCGGTCACCAGCCGCGTGTCGTGCGGTGCGAACAAGCGGTGCTTCGACGGCCGGTGCGAAGATTGGGTGTGTGTCCCTGGCACCCACTGCAACGCGCAGGGCCAGGTCGAGGTGTGCTCTGCAGATGGCTTCACCTCCATCGAGGTGCGGACCTGTGATGGGGGGGAGTCCTGCGAACTGGGGGCGTGTCGTCCGGTGATCTGCGAGCCGAACGCTGCATCATGCAAGGCCGGCAAGCGCATGCGTTGTTCACCCAACGGCACGGCGGAGGTGGAGGTGGCGTGCGGGTCAAGTCAGAGCTGTCGGAACGGTGATCAGTGCGCAGACTGGGTCTGTGAGCCGGGGGCGGCGTATTGCGAGGGCGCTGAGCCGAGGGTTTGCTCAGACGACGGACTCACCTTCACCGCGGGCGCCGTGTGTGGCGCCGGGGACATCTGCGTCGCCGGCAGCTGTGAGACGCTGGTGTGCGAGGCGGGCGTGGACTACTGCGATGGCAACCAGCCGACGCGCTGCGCAGATGACGGTTTGAGCAAGAGCGAGCTGGGTGCGTCATGCGGCGGAGGCACACCGTATTGCGAGTTCGGCGCCTGCCATGGTGTGCGCCAGGCAGACTACAAGGGGTACGCCCGCTCCCCGCTGCCAGGCGCCGTCGGGCGCTGGTACGATTACACCACCAACGCAGCTCAGGGGACGGTGCTCGATAAGGTGACGCGGCTGCTTTGGCAGCGCGAGCCGGCGCCGGGCTTGTATGGTTGGGCGGCCGCGCACGCCTACTGCGACGCGCTAGAGCAGGGCGGCCGGAGTGACTGGCGCCTGCCCACGCGCATGGAGCTCCTGACCCTTGTAGACACCAGGTACCAAGCGCCCATGGTGGATATCACCGTATTCCCCAATACCACGAGCGATGATTTTTGGACGTCGTCAGATCGTGGCTTAGGTGTGAGTATGAGGTGGTATGTAGACTTCGAAGATGGTCGCACCTCTTCGCATAGCCTGACTTCAACGTTTAAGGTACGCTGCGTGGCCCATAGCGTGGCGCCGCCACCCATCCCCGAGGGTGGGCACTACTTCGAGGTCATCGGCGCGACGGTCTTCGACCACGCGACGGGGCTCGAGTGGCAAGGTGGCACCTCACCTGGCACACAGAGCCACGCGGATAGCGTCACCTACTGTACTAGTCTCGAAGTGGACGGAAAGATGGGCTGGCGCCTGCCCACTCGGCTGGAGCTGGTGAGCCTGGTGCCGCTGCTCACGGAGACCTCGCCTCGCATCGAACAGAGCGTTTTCCCAGATACACCGCCTGAGTCGCACTGGAGTGCCTCGTTGGTCCCGAATCCGACCGACGCTTGGTCGGTCGACTTCACGTCCGGGGTCCTTTCGACGCGCGGCATATCGGAGACCGGTCGGGCGCGCTGCGTCAGGTGAGTAGGTGCCGCGCGTCACCACAGTCGCTCGCGCGCCTCTGAGTGACTGCAGCGCCGCGCGGCGCGCGCCGGCGGTACCAACCCCCATCCCCCCTCGCGTGGAGCGCGTGGGTTGCCTAGCGCAAGGTGAAGGTCCGTGAGGCGAAGTGCCCGCTGCGTCCGCGTGCGGGTGCTACACTCAGCGCTGCCCATGGCTGGCCCGTTCGACCCGGATAGTTTGCGTGCCTTTCGAGATCGCGACTGGGCTGGCGCGCGGCTTTCCAAGGAGCGGTTCTGGGCTGAGGATCACGAGTGGCCGGCGGAGGCGGCGGCCATCGAGGAGGACTCAAACGAAGAGCTGCAGGCGGCGCTCCGCTGCTACTTCGAAGCAGGGCGCCTTGGAGATCGTGAGGGGACCTTACAGTTTGCGCGAGTGAGCCGCCACTCGGGTTGGGACAATCAAGAGATCGCGCTCAAGGCGCTGAAGGCCTTGCCCAACCCCACGCCGGCGGAGACTTACCAAACGGGTCTCGTCCACCACTGGGTCGCTGAGCTGGAGGAGGCCCTGGCGTGTCATCTGCGGGCAGCGGAGGCGGGGGATGGGGACGCGCAGTTTGAACTCTCCCTGTTTTACGCCCAAGGCCTCGGGACAGACGCAGATGAAGCGAAGGCGCGCGAGTGGCTCGAGCGGGCCGCTGAGGGGGGCCACCCGCGTGCGCTCTACAACGTGGGCGCTGCGTGGGCGAGCGGCTCGCGCGGCGAGCCCGACATGGATCGCGCAGCTGAGTATTATGATCGCGCCGCCGCGGCAGGTAACGGACGCGCCGCGGCGATGATCGCCGTGATGATCTTGACGGAGGAGCTCGCGGGCACCCGGGAACAGGCCGTCGAGCGGCTCGAGCAGGCGGACGCGCTGGGCTTCCCCACCTGGGAGCTGCTGGACGCCGCAGGGGTCGACGACCCACGCGAGGACTCTGACGACTCCGATGAGGACGACGAAGACAGTGAATCTGACGATGAAGAAGACAGCGACTCTGACGAATAGCTCCGGGGATCACCCTTCCACCCGCAGAGGCTCGCTCGGGGATCGGGGGTTGGACGGCACCGCGCCGTGGCTGTACCAACGCAATCTCCCTCGCGTGGTGTGCGTGGGTTAGCTAACCTGGGTCATGCGCTGGGTGAACGTCCATGAGGCGAGGTCGCGGCTGCTCGCGGAGGTGGAGGCCGGCGGTCGCGTGATCATTGCGCGCGCAGGGAAGCCGGTCGCCGTGCTCACTTCGTACCAGCCTCCCGTGCGAAAGCGGCGCCTTGGGCTCTTCGCCGGCCAGGTGCGGATCCATGAGGACTTCGATGAGCTCCCCGCGGACATGGCTAGCGCGCTCGGCATGACGCTATGAGGTTGCTCCTCGAGACGCGCGCTGCTCTGCCCGTGGCGGGCGTAGGAGTGAAGAGATGACGAAGGAAGCAGAGCCGCTCACGATCGAGGTGTGGAGCGACATCATGTGCCCGTTTTGCTTCTTGGGCGATGAGCTGCTCACACGGGCGCTCGCGTCGGACCCACGCGGGGAGCGAACAATAGTCAGGTATCGGAGCTATCAGCTGATGCCGCAGCTGCCAGAGGAGCGCGCGGTGGACCTCATCGACCTCTTGGTGCGTGAGAAGGGGATCCCGCGGGAGCGGGCGCTGGCCATGAACGCCGGGCTCGAGGCGCGCGGCGCGGAGTTTGGCCTCAGCTTCCACTTCGACCGCGTGAAGGCGGTGAACACGCGCCGCGCGCACCGCCTGAGCCACTTCGCCGCGCAGCAGGGCGCTGGTGGCGCGCTCATGCGACGCCTGTTCGAGGGTTACTTCACCGAGGGCCTGAACCTGGGGTCGCCGGCGGTGCTCGCGCAGCTCGCGGAGGAGGCCGGGCTCGATGGCGCGGCCGCCACGGAGGTCGTGGTGTCCGACGCTTTTGACCACGCCGTGAGCGCCGACCAGCGCCGCGCAGCGGAGCTTGGGATCTCCGGGGTGCCGTTCTTCCTCTTGGGTGGTCAGCTAGCCATCTCAGGTGCACAGCCGCTCGAGGTGTTCCAGCGCGCACTACAGCGCGCGTGGGGGTGAGGCGCCAAGCGACTGCGGCGCCGAGGGGTGACGCGCGAGGCTACCAACCCCCAAAAGAAGAAGCATGCACGCGCCGCTAGGTGACTGTTCCGACGCTGAAAGAGCGCCAGGGGAAGGCGTGTGGGGGCAGCGCCTGCGTGGGCTCACCATGGGCCTACTCCTGACCGTCACCTTGGTTGGCGCTGAGTCCTTGGCCATCAGCGCGGTGATGCCCGAGGTGACCGCGGAGCTTAGAGACCGCTGGCTGTATGGGTGGGTGTTCTCGGCCTTTGCGCTGGGTAGCCTCGTAGGGATCACGTTCGCGGGCTACTTCGCCGATCGAACGCACCCCGCCAAGCCCTTCGTCGTTGGCCTCGGGCTGTTCTGCATTGGACTGCTCGCGGGCGGGCTCGCGCCGTCGATGAGCGTGTTGGTGGTGGCGAGGGCGCTTCAGGGCCTCGGTGCGGGTGCGCTGCCGGCGACTGCCTACGTGTGCATCGCCAGGGCTTACCCCGCGGCGTTTCGCTCTCGCATGTTCGCGCTGCTCGCCACGGCGTGGCTCGTGCCGGGTGTGCTGGGCCCTTCGATCGCGGTGGTGGTGGGTCGGTACCTTGGTTGGCGCTGGGTCTTCCTTGGCTTGCTCCCGCTCGTGTCGGTGTGTGGAGCGCTCGCTGCGCGCGCTGTGTCTCAGCGCGTCCCGCTGAGCGCGCCGCAGCCTGCCGAGCGCGCCGTCACGCGAGACGCGCTGCTCCTCGCTGTTGGGGTCGCGGCGCTGCTCTCGGGCGTCACGTCGGCAGAGTGGACTGGGCTCATCGCGAGCGCCGTGGGCCTGGCTGTTGCGCTGCCTCCGTTCCTGCGTCTCACTCCGTCAGGAATCCTGATGGGTGCACCAGGGCTCGCAGCGGCGATTGCGTGCAGGGGCCTGCTCACCGCGTCCTTCTTCTCGGTCGACGCGTTCATGGCGCTCGCGTTGCTCGACGGGCTCTCGGCTCCACCATGGGTCGTTGGAGTGACGCTCTCGGTGACGACGCTGTTGTGGGTCGTTGGCGCTTGGGTTCAAGAGCGCTTGATTGATCGCGTCGGGCCGCGGCGCCTGGTGCGCTGGGGCTTCGTCGGGATGAGTGGGCTGTGGGTGATCGCCTCGGTCGCGATGGGAGCGGGCTTGCCCTTCCCCATCGTGGCCGTGGTGTTCGGGCTCGCCGGCATCACGATCGGCCCCGCCTACGCTGCCCTCTCGGTGACCACCCTGAGCCTCGCCGAGCCCGGCGCAGAGGGCCGCGCGACGGCTGCGCTCCAGCTCACCGAGGTGCTAGGCATCGCGCTCGGCACCGGCGTGACCGGCGCCATCGTCGCCTACGGAGACCGAGCGAGCTTCGATGTCTCGAAGGCGCTGATGATCGCGTTTGGGCTCTCCGCCTCTTGGGCGCTGCTCGGAGCCATGGCTTCGCGGGGGCTGCCGGGGGCGAGGTGATTGGGTTAGCTGCGGTTGAGTCACGAGCCACCAAGCGACTGCGGCGCCGAGGGGTGACGCGCGAGGCTACCAACCCCCCAAAAAATCCGTGCGACGAGGCTCACCTGCTCCCGCGCCAGGCGCGGTACTCTTCCAAGATTTGCTCGAAGCCATCCATGGGTGGGAAGGCGTCGAAGGAGCGCACGGCGCCGGTGCTGACCCAGGGGAGGCGTGTCTTCGTGAACGTCTCCATGAAGGGTGCGAACCAGGTGGCGTTGTCCAGCAGGGTGGGGCGCAGGTTCACGGCCACAGGTAGCGCCGCGGGCCTGGTGAACATCCAGGTCATGCAGTTTCCGCAAAAGAAATGCGGGAGCTCTGGGTCGCGTAGGCCACCTAAAACAGGGCTCCCTTGCGTGATCTCAAAGCCAGGCGCGGGGCAGATGGCGGTGAGGGAGTAGGCGCTGGAGGACATCCGCTGGCAGCCGGGGCAGTGGCAAGCGCACTCGATGAGCGGCGGCGCGGTCAGCCGAAAGCGCACCTCGCCACAGCGACAGCCGCCTTCAAGTGGGAGCTCAGGGATGGGCATGCTGCTTAGTAACACACCACCGAGCACGGGCGTCACGGCGTCGCGTAGCTCGCGCAGAGCAAGCCAGAGTCACCCGGTGAGTGAGCCTTACTAAGGAAAGAGCGAGGAGGGCAGGGGGTTGGTTTGTGATGAGCGCGCCCCGCGGCGCTCACTAGCGCTAGATATACTGTCTGATGAAGACGACATCCCACTTGACGGTCTAGCTTGAAAAGCCCTTGCGCTCCGAGCGACTGTCTCCGAGGCTGATCGCTCCGGCGTACTTCAAGAGCGAGGGGGGGGCGGTTTCCTTCGCGAGCAACGCTGGCCGTAGGAGCTCTGCGACCACCTGCGATTGGGTGTGTCGGGTGCGCGCGCATCGCTCCTTGAGGAGCTGGGCGATGTCTTCGGGGAGATCAATGGTCACGGAGACGCTCATAGGAAGGCAGTCGGGTGCGGCTCCATTGCGGCGAGCTGAGGCACGGGAAATTTAGCTAGTTCGTGG
>CAYQAC010000153.1:0-12581 GCA_964415255.1 uncultured Polyangiaceae bacterium
GTAGGAGAGAGCCGCAGTGTAGGAGAGAGCCGCAGTGTAGGAGAGAGCCGCAGTGCCGCTGAGCGATGCAGTGAGGCTGAGGAGCGCGTGGCGGCGCTCGCGATGGAGCTTCGCGAGTATGAGATCGGCGCCGCAACCTGGAGGCGCTTGCTCGAGCGTGAGGCGACGAGCGCGCGGCAGCTCGCGTTGGGCCGCTGCTTGCTCGAGCTGGACCAAGCAGAGGAGGCGGCGCGTGAGCTTGAGGCGGCGCTCCGCCTCCCGCCAACCAGCGCTCCACTCGCGGCGCCGCGCGCTGAGATCCAGCGCACCCTGGGTGAAGCGAAGCACCGCTTGGGTGACGCGAGCGGGGCGCGCGACGCCTATGAGGCGGCGCTCGCCGAGGCGCCGGAGGACGTCTTGGCGCACGCTGGCCTAGGGCGCGCTCGCGAGGCGCTGAGCCTGCTCGGCGCGGCGATCCAAGCCTATCAGGCGGTGATTGAGCGTGAGCCTTCGCACCTCGACGCTCAGCTCGCGCTGGGGCGCTTGTACGCGGCGACCGAGCGTGATGAAGAGGCGGCGCAGGTGCTCGAGGGCGCGCTCGCGGCGCTGCCGAGCAGCGCGTCGCTGCTTCAGAGCCTGGGTGAGGTGGAGCTTCGCTTGGGGCGCTCGGCGAAGGCGCGTGAGCGCTTCACGCGCGCGCTCGAGTTGGCGCCGGATGACGCCGCATTGTTCGTCGGCTTGGCGCGCGCGGAGCAAGCAGGCGGCGCCGCGCAGGCCGCACGGCAGGCCTTGCGGCAGGCGATTCGGATCGCCCCCTTGGCTTCGAGCCATGAGCTGCTCGGGGACGTGGAGGGCAGCCTCGGGAGCCACCAGGAGTCGCTCGCCGCCTATCAGCGCGCGCTTGAAGGCGCCTCGCCGGTGGAGGCAGCGCAGCGCCAGCTAGGGCTCAAGATCGTGGAGTCGCTAGTGCAGCTCGGGCGCCTGACGGAGGCGGAGCAGGTGCTCGCGGAGGCGTCACAGCGCGCACCCGAGGACGCCTCGCTCCTCACGCGCCGAGTGGAGCTGCTCGCTCAGCTGAACAGCGCGGAGTTGGCGCCAGTGCTGCGGCAGCTCGTGGCGCTGGCGCCCAGCGAGGCCAGCTTGCTGCAGCTGGGGGAGCTGGAGCTTGTGCGAGGTGAGCACCTCGCCGCACGAAGGACGGCTGAGGCGCTGTGCGCGCTCGCCCCAGGCTCGGAGCCTGGCCAAGCCTTGCTCGCGCGCGCCCAGCTGGCGCTGACCTCCGGGGCGCTCAGCGCAGCGCAGCGAGAGGAGCAGGCTTCGCAGCTGGAGGCCGCGGCGGCGCATTATGCAGAGGCCCTGACGATTGAGCCGGGGCAGCCCGAGGCCCAGCTCGGCTACGGGCGAGTGCTGGTCGGCTTGGGTCGCTTCGAGGCGGCGCGTGAGCCGCTCACGGCCTTCGCCGAGCGCCACCCCGATCAGGCCGAGCCGCTCAAGCTCTTGGGGGAGGTGGGCGTCAAGCTGAAGGACATCGACCTCACCCTCTCGGCGCTCCGCCGCGCCGTGGCGCTCGAGCCGGAGTACCTGCGAGGTCACGTGGTGCTCGGGCGCCTACTGGTGAGGACAGGTCACGATGAGGAGGCCATCGCCCACCTCGCGGCGGCGGCCCGCGCCCGGCCCGAGCAGGCGCCGCTCCAGGTGAGCTTGGGTGAGGCGCTGAGCCGCTTGGGCCGCGCCGCGGAGGCCGCGCGCGCCTTCGAGGCGGCGCTCGTCATCACCCCTGACGACATCGAGCTCTCCACCCAGTATGCCCTCATCCTCGCTGCGGAGGCCAATGACCCCGGCGACCCTCGGGCGCTCGAGGCGCTGTCACGTGCGCATGAGCTCGGCGCTCGAGATCGCGAGCTGGTGCTCAAGCTCGGCGCGGCGCTCAGCGTGAGCGGGCGCGCCGCTGAGGTGCGTCGGGTGCTCACGCCGGCCCTGGCAGCGGCGCCGGACCCACGCGGGCAGGCGCTGCTCGCCGCCGCGCTCGAGCAGCTAGGCGAGGCGGAGCTAGCGCTGGCCGCTTACACTGAGGCCCTGGCGCTCGATCCCAGCTTGACCGAGGCGCACGCCATCATCGGGCGGCTGGCGGCGGCGCTAGGGCAGCATGAGCGCGCGCGGCCGGCGCTCTCGGCGGCGCTCGCCCAGAGCGACGATGAGGGGCTGCGGCGGCTCTACGTGGACGTGCTGGGGCACCTTCAGGATCACGCTGCTAAGGCAGCTGAGCTGACTAAGCTCAGCGCCGCGAACCCTCAAGACGCCGAGCTCTGGCGCCAGCTTGTTGCTGCGCTTGAGGCCGAGGGCGATCGCGCGCGGCTCTTGGAGGCGCTGGTGCGGCTCACTGAGGCGGCGCCGAGCGATCTCACCGGGTGGCGGCGCCGCGCGGCGCTGGAGGTCGAGCTCCAGGGCGACGCGGAGGCAGCGCTTCGTCAGGTGTGCGAACTTGAGCCCAGCGATCGCGGCGCCCAGCTCGCGCTCGGGCGCTGGCTCGCTCAGGCGGGGCGTCACCGCGAGGCGCTGGGTCCGCTCAGCGCCGCCGCAGAGGGCGGCGGAGCGGCTCAGCCGAGCGCCGCCCTGGGGAGCCAGCTCGAGCCGTGGCAGCTCCTCGCGCACAGCGCTGACGCCGCTTCAGACGCGCCCCGCGCCCTCCAAGCCTACGAAGCCTGGACCCAGCTGAAGGCAGATGACCTGACCGCCTGGCGCAAGCTGAGCGCGCTCTACGCGAGCGCTGGGCGCGCTCAGGACGAGACGCGCGCGCTGGAGCAGATCGCGGCGCTCGGCGGCGCTTCTGCCGAGGCGAGCCTTGAGCTCGCGCGGCGCTATCAAGCGGATGGACGCGCGCGTGAGGCGCTCGCCGCGTTTCAGCGCGCGCTGGCGACCGCGCCCGACGACGCCGCGCTGCGGCTCACCGTCGGACAGCGCTTGGTCTCGTTGGGTGAGCACCGTCACGCGGCGGAGGCCTTCCACCGCCTCACCCTGCTCACCCCGAAGAGCGCCACGGCGCACCTTGAGCTGGGCCAAGCCCGGGCTCAGCTGGGTGAGCACATCGAGGCCATTGAAGCCTTCGCTGTGGCGGCTGAGCTAGACCCGGCGCTGGTCGCGGCGCACCGTGGTGAGGGTCTGTGTCGCGCCGCG
Organism: uncultured Polyangiaceae bacterium; assembly: GCA_964415255.1. Taxonomy (GTDB): domain Bacteria; phylum Myxococcota_A; class Polyangia; order Polyangiales; family Polyangiaceae; genus JAHBVY01. Next base: position 3,154 of record CAYQAC010000153.1, read on the forward strand.
CTCGGACACGCCGCGGCGGCGCTGCACGCGCTCGGCCGCGCGCTTGAGCTCGCGCCGGATGACGTGGAGCTCCTGCGCGCTCAGCGTGACGTGAGCGAGAAGGCGGGGGACCACGAAGCGGCGGCGCGTGCGCTCACCGCGCTCGTGCGCCTTGTGCCAGAGGCAGAGGACTACCACCGCCTGGGCGTGGCCTATCAGCGGCTGGGGCGTCACGACGAGAGCGCCGCCGCGTTCAAGCGCTGTTTACGCATGGATCCTGACCATGCCCACGCGCAGTACGCGTTGGGCGCCTCGCTGATGCACACCGGGCGCACGGAGGAGGCGCTCACGGCCTGGGAGCGCTCCACCGAGTTCTCGCCGGAGGATCCGACGCTGTTCGCTGCGCTCGGCTTTGGCTACCTGAAGGTGGGGCGCAGCGAAGACGCCGCCAAGGCTTGCCTGCGCGCGGTGGAGCTGGGGCTGAAGGACGTGAGCGCGCTGCTCCAGCTGGCGCGGCTGTTCGAGCGGCTGAAGCGCCCGGAGGACGCGGTGGTGGCCTATCGGCGCGTGGTGGAGCTCGATCCTGACCAGCTGGAGGCGCATCGTCAGCTAGGCGCCGCATTGACCGAGCTGGGCGATCATCAGGGCGCGGTGGAGGCGTATCAGGAGGCGCTGCTGCTCGCCTCGAACGACGCTCAGCTGCGCTATGGCCTGGGGGTTGGCTACGCGAACCTGGGGCACGAGGTGGCCGCCCAGAAGCAGCTTGAGGCGCTGAAGGAGCTCGACCCACAGCTCGCGGAGGAGCTGGCCTTCATCATCGAGAACTAGTGGGCGCGTCCACGCGGCGCGCTGGGCCAGGCGCCGTGAGCGGCCTCACGTTTTATTATTTGGGGGGTTGGACAGCGATGCGCCACACGGCGCTGCGCGATTGTCCACCAGGGTAGGACACAGCGTGCCGTGCCCCTCCGCCTGCCGCAGCGTGCGGAGGGTGTTAGCTTTGGCTTCATGTCCAATCGAGGTGAAGGGCCGGGCTGGTCACGCCGCGCGCTGCTGTCAGCGAGCGGCGCGGCGGCGGGTGGGGTGCTGCTTGGGTGTGAGGCTCAGCCGAGCGCTCCGGTGAAGGCGCCGCCGCGCGACGTGGTGCTCAGCACCGAGCCGCTCGGGCTCCACTTCAGCGCGGCGGATCCATTCCTGTTCTGCGCCTACCACGACGATACATTCCCGAGAGGAAACGAGCGCCTGGGCCCCGTCGCTGATCTCGCTGGGCGACAGCTGGGGAGCGATTTTGCGCTGAAGGACGGCTTCCGGATGTACCACGGGCGCGAGGTGCCTGGCTTCCCGCAGCACCCTCACCGCGGCTTCGAGACGGTGAGCCTCGCGCGGCGCGGCTACATCGACCACGCGGACTCGCTGGGCGCGACGGCGCGCTATGGTCAGGGTGACGTCCAATGGATGACGGCGGGGCGCGGCATCGTGCACTCAGAGATGTTCCCGCTCACGTCCTCCGACACGCCCAACCCCCTCGAGATGTTCCAGGTGTGGCTGAACCTGCCAGCGTCGGACAAGCTGTGTGAGCCGAGCTTCCACATGATGTGGTCGGAGGCGGTGCCGCGCGTGGTGGCGGTGGACGCCGACGGGCGGCAGACGGAGGTCACGTTGATAGCCGGTCAGCTCGGCGACGTGCGGGCCCAGAAGCCGCCGCCTCACTCATGGGCCGCGCGTGCTGACTCTGACGTCGCGATCTGGACCCTGCGGCTCGCTCCCGGGGCACACTTCACGATCCCGCCGGCGCAGCCTGGCTCGAACCGGACGCTCTACTTCTTCAAGGGCTCGCGGCTTGAGGTCGGCGCGCGTGCGCTCGGCCCGCGCACCGGCGCGCGCGTGATCGCCACCGAGCAGGTGCAGCTGGTCGCGGGCGACTCGGTGGCGGAGGTGCTCATGCTGCAAGGGCGACCGATCGGGGAGCCGGTGGCGCAGCGCGGGCCGTTCGTCATGAACACTGACCGTGAGCTGCGGCAGGCGGTGCTCGACTACCAGACAACGCGCTTCGGGGGTTGGCCCTGGTCACGCGACGACCTGGTGCATGGCGCCGGGGATGGCCGCTTTGCGCGCCACGTCGACGGGCGCTGGGACCGGCCTGCGTAGCGCGCGCGGCGCGTCCTCCACGGGCGCTGCGGACCGCCCAGGGGAGCGCGGTGGCGCGTGCGGCGCGGATCAAGCTAGGGCAAGGCGCGGCTACTGGGGGGGCTCGGCGGCGGCGACTTGACAGGCGTGAGCCGGGGGGTAGGCGGCCCCCGTCATGAACCGGAAGCAGCACCAGGACGCACACCTGGCTCCGCTCCGTAGCCTCCCGGCCTCCGCCCTGCGCGCCGTCTTGAGAGACGGCTACGGTCGCGAGAAGTTCAAACAAGATCTGATGGCCGGCTTGGTCGTGGGGGTGATCGCGCTCCCGCTCGCGATGGCGCTCGCCATCGGCGTCGGGGTGCCGCCTCAGCATGGCCTCTACACCGCCATCATCGCGGGCCTCGTGATCGCGCTGCTCGGCGGCTCGCGGATGCAGGTGAGCGGGCCCACCGCGGCGTTCATCGTGGTGCTGGCGCCGATCTACAGCCGCTTCGGGCTCCGCGGCTTGCTGCTGTCGGGCCTCATGGGGGGCGCTATGCTGATCGCGATGGGGGTGCTCCGCTTCGGGCGCTTGATCCAGTTCATCCCGCACCCCGTCACCACCGGCTTCACCGCCGGGATCGCCACCGTGATCGCGACGCTCCAGCTGAAGGACGTGCTCGGCCTGAGCGTGCCGCGCGATTCACCGCATTTTCTGGAGAAGGTGGGCATCCTCGCGGGCTCGCTCGGCACCGCGTCGCCTTGGGAGGCCTTGGTCGCCGCCTTCACGCTCGCCGCGCTGTTGCTGACGCCGCGCATCACGCGCCGCGTGCCCGCGCCGCTCATCGCGCTGCCGCTCGCCGCGCTGCTCGCCTTCTTGCTCAGCCGCTTTGTCCCCGGCGTGGAGCTCGCCACCATCGCCAATCGTTTCCAAATAGAAATAGGTGGCAAGACGGTGATGGGGATCCCGCAGCTGCCGCCGCTCCCCATGGCGCCCTGGGCTGCTCCAGCCAGCGAGACCTGGAGCTTCAACTTTGAAACACTGCGGGCGCTCGCGGCGGGCGGCTTCGCCATCGCGATCCTCGGCGCCATCGAGTCGCTGCTCTCGGCGGTGGTCGCCGACGGCATGGCGCACACCAAGCACGACCCAGACTCTGAGCTGCTCGCTCAGGGGGTCGGGAACCTGCTGCTCCCGTTCTTCGGCGGCATCCCAGCGACGGGCGCCATCGCGCGCACGGCCGCCAACGTGAGGGCTGGCGCTGTCTCCCCGATCGCCGCGGCGCTGCACGCGCTGGTGGTGCTCGCCGCGGTGTTGGCGCTGGCGCCGCTGCTCGGGTACCTGCCGATGGCGGGGCTCGCGGCGCTGCTCTTGGTGGTGGCGTGGAACATGTCGGAGGCGCGCCACTTCGTGCACACGCTCCGGGTCGCCCCGAAGAGCGACGTGACGGTGCTGCTCACCTGCTACGCGCTCACCGTCAGTTTTGACATGGTGGTGGGCGTCTCTGTGGGGATGGTGCTCGCGGCGCTGCTGTTCATGCGCCGCATGGCGGAGGTGGTGCACACGAGGCTCAGTCAGCGCGTGCCGGAGGCGCCGGAGCCGGCGCCCGAGGGCGTGCTCTTCTATCAAATCTCGGGGCCGCTCTTCTTCGGCGCCGCGCAGAAGGCGATGGCGACGCTCGAGTCGATCGGGAAGCAGGCGCGCGTCGTGATCTTGATCTTAAACGAGGTGCACGCGATGGACGCCACAGGGGAGGTGGCGCTTGAGAGCGTGCTCCGTCACCTACGAGAGCAGCGCTGCAAGGTGGTGCTCACTGGGGTGTGCCCGCAGCCGCTCTTGGTGCTGAAGAAGGCGCACCTTGAGGAGCAGCCGGGCGTCTATTTCAGCGACACCGTGGCCGAGGCGCTTGAGATTGCGCGCGGTGAGCTTGAGCGGGAGCCGGTGCTGAAGAGCCGCCCCGCCTGGCTCGGATCGACGGACGGCCCGTAGAGCGGGGGCCAACCCCCCCCCCAAAAAAACGCCCAGCCTCGCCCGGGCTCAATATTTCCCTCAAGGAAACACCGAGCGCTGGGTGTCGTGCTGGGCGCCTAGCTGGGCGAGCGCCTCAGAAGGTGCCGCTCACCCCGAGGGAGTTGAGGCCCACCCAGGGGGTGACGCTTGGGCCGCTCGCCGCTTGCTTCTCTTTGCCGGAGAGGATGAAGAGCACCACGCCGGTGGCGACCGCCGCGCCGCCGACGATGAGGCCCACCGCGCCCAGCGTGCGCTGGCCTGCGGCGTCATCGTTCAAGCCGTCGGACTCGTTGCACTTGGCGGGGTTGAGCGGATCGCGGCGGTTGCAGCCGTTCGCGGGGTCGTCGAAGAGCTGGTCGGAGTCGCTCTGGGTGGCGCCGGCTTGAATCATGAATAGCGTGCCGAGGCCGAGCCCCACCACGCCCACCCCGAGCGAAATGAAGGCGCCGAGGCGCATCGGGGACATGCCCGAGGTGTCAATGTCATCGGTGCTGCCGCTGAAGCCCTCGCCCGGCTCCTCACCAGCTGGGGGCGTGACCTCGCCGCCCGCCGCGGACGTCAAAGTCAGCTCAACTGACTCTCGGCCGGCCTCCTCCAGGGTGACCTCTCGGGTGATGGGCTCGAAGCCAGCGGCGCTCACGGTGATCTGTCGGGTGCCAGGATCCACCGGGCGCTCGACGCCGATCAGGGCGCTCGGGACGACGGCGCCATCCAGCTTGACCTCAGCGCTGCCTGCCGGCGCGCCCGTGATTTGAATCGTCAGGTAGGCGATCTTTTTCTCAACTTCAGGCAGCTCAGCGGCGGCGTCCCGCTTGGCGTCCCTGAAGGCCGCGGGCGCGGTGGCCACCAGCTCTTCACGGAGGATCTTGTTGTAGAGCTCGCGCGCCTTGACGTAGCCCCCGAGCTTGGCGCTCGCGCGCGCGGCGTAGAGCAGGTGAGGGGGCGCGTGCATCAGCGACTCCGCGCGCTCGAAGCGGTCGAGGGCCTCTCGCCAGTTCTCCACCTTGAAGGCGTTGAAGCCTTGCTCCGCGAGGGACCGCGCAGCGGCGCGCTCCTCGTCAGTCTGCGCGACGACCGGCCACGCGCTGAGCGTGAGCGCGGCGATCAAGGGGAGCGCGATCCGCGCGGAGGCCCGGCCGCGCCGTGAGTTGGCGGGCGTGAGGGAGCTAAGCGGAGCGAATAGGGAACGGCGGCGGATCATGATGGGGCGGATGCTAACGCCGGGGCTTAGGGTTTGCCTAGAGAAGCAACCCAGGTGGGTCGTCGGGTTGTCGCTCCAGCTTCGCTTGGGTAGCTCAAGAGTCACAGCCCAAAAACCGTGCCGGATGACGTGGTTAGCGACATTTCAGCTCATGTGGGTTTGCTTCACTGGGCAAAAGCGCGATCATACGCGTCACCATGGGACTACAGCCGGGCGAGATCATCGACGGGAAGTACCGCATCCTGGGCCTCCTCGGCGAGGGCGGGATGGGCGCCGTCTATGAGGCCGAGAACACGCGAATCGCTCGGAAGGTGGCGATCAAGGTGCTGCTCGGCGACGCAGCGGGGCGGCCAGACGTGGTGCAGCGCTTCGAGCGGGAGGCGCAGGCGGCGGGCCGCATTGGCTCCGACCACATCCTCGAGATCTTGGATTTCGGGAACCTGCCGAACGGCGACCGCTTCATGGTCATGGAGTTCCTCGGGGGTGAGGAGCTCTCGAGCCGCATCAAGCGCGGGGTGCTGAGGCCAGAAGAGTGCGTGCCGCTTTTCCTCCAGCTGCTGGAGGGGCTCGAGGCGGCGCACGCCGCTGGCATCGTCCACCGCGATCTGAAGCCAGACAACATCTTCATCGTCCGGGAGAAGGCGGGCCGCCAGGACTTCGTGAAGATCATCGATTTCGGGATCTCGAAGTTTAATCAGCTAAACGATCCAGATCACGAGAAGACGAAGACAGGGATGCTGATGGGCACCCCCTATTACCTCTCGCCGGAGCAGGCGCGGGGCGCGGCGCGGTCCGATCCGCGCAGTGACGTCTACTCCTGCGGCGTCATCCTGTATCAGTGCGTCACGGGGATGGTGCCGTTCGACGCGGAGACGCTGAACGAGCTGCTTTTTGCCATCGTTTTGAGCCAACCGCGGCCCATCGCCGAGGTGGCGCCGCACCTGGATCCACATTTCCGCGCGGTTATTGATAAGGCCATGGCGCGCGAGCTCCATGATCGCTTCCAGTCAGCCAAGGAGTTCCGTGAGGCGCTGCTCGGCTGGTCTCAAGGGCTCGGTTTTGTTGGGGGTTCGGTCGGTACCGCACCGGGAGCAGCAGAGCCAGCCGCCCAACCAGGTGGCACCCTGGCCATGCCCCAGGCGCCCGACGCCACGGGCCAGGTGCCCGCGCAGCTGAACCCTGCTGTGCCCGCTCAAGCGCCGAACCTCCCCACCGAGACGCGCGCGAACTGGACCCAATCGCAGCCCGTCGACACCCCCAAGCGCTCGAACCTGGGCCTGCTCATCGGCGCCGCCGCGAGCGCCTTCTTGTTGCTCAGCGTGGCGGCGCTCGGGGGCTGGTACCTGGTGAGCCGATCGTCAGGGAACACTGCCGGTCAGGCTGAAGCAGACGCCGGAGCGCTGGCGGAGACCGCGCCTGACGCAGCCCTCGCGGAGCCTGGGATAGACGCCGGGGTGGTTCTGGGACTAGACAGCGGCGCTGACGATTTGACGGACGTTCAGGCAGCGGGTGATCCCGTGGAGCCGCAGGGTGATGAGCCCCAGGGCGCGGAGCCTCAGGGAGCCGAGCCCAGCGCGCCCGCGCCGAAACCGAGCCCAGCGGCGCAGGGGCCGCGGCCCGCGCCGGGCCCACGCCCAGCCCCCGGCCCCGCGCCAGGCCCGCGGCCTGCGCCTGCGCCCACGCCATCGCCAGGCAAGAAGCCTGATTTTGGCTACTGAGGCGCGAGCAGGGCGCGAATCGCGCAGGGCGGGTTGGTTGTCGCGCAAGGTGAGGGCGGGGGTGGTACCCTTCGGAGCAGGGCTTGGTCCCACTTAGAGAGGGTGAGGAGACTTATGGACACTCGACTTTGGATGACGAACTCACTCCCCACCAAGGGGCTGAGCGGTAGAGCACTCGCGGGCTCCGGGGTGTGCGCTTTGGTCGCGCTGGTCGCTGCGTGCAGCGCCGAGGAGCGCCCACGCAACACAGGTGAGGGCGGTACGAGCGGCAGCGCGGGTGCGGCGGGTAACGGGGGCAACGGCGGCACCGCTGGGACCGCGGCGGGCTCAGGTGGTGTGGGCGCGACGGGCGCGTCGGGTGGCACTGCCGGGGTGGGCGGCATCGGAGGCACCACAGGAGGCGTCGGTGGTACCGGCGGCGCGGCGGGTGGTACCGGGGGTACCACGGGTGGCGTGGGTGGCTCCGTGGGTGGCACGGGTGGCAACACGGGCGGCGTCGGTGGCACGGGCGGAGGCAACCCCTGTGGCACCGTCGACCCCAACTGCGAGTGCGCAGGTACCAGGATCGTCGGTCGCGACGCCGACGGCGATGGGGCCCGGAGCCGGGCTTGCTTGGCGACTCCGGGCACGGACTGCGACGACAACGACGACACCTTCCAGCAGAACGCCTGCGGGGGCTGCGGCCGGACGCTGGCCGGCACACCTGGTCAGGCTTGTGGACAATGCGGCGCTTGGGCGTGCTCGGGGCAGGAGGCGGTGGTGTGCAACCCGCCGAGCCCAGCACCGCTGCGCTGCAGTGGCACCACGCGTCAGCTGTGCTCAGCGGGTGGTAACTGGGCGAACCACGCGACGCAGTGCTCCGGCAGCTCGCCGGCTTGTCTGAACGGCAACTGCGTGCAGTGCAGCCCAGGGACCTACCAATGCATCGATTTCGGGAACGGCGACACGGGGGTGGTGCCCTGCCTCACCAACGGCACGTGGTACTCGTCCTGGACGGTGTCTTGCTTCGGGGCGTCGGGGTGGGCGTGCAGCTCAACGGTGGGCAGGTGCTGCAACAGCACCACCGGGGCCTGCACCGGCATGCTGATCCCGCGCGATAGAGACCTGGTGATCCCGGAGGCGCCCGCCCAGGCGCCTTCGGCGGCGCCCAGCGAGTACGCTGAGCTGATCCCCACGGCTGACGTCTTGAGCCTGGCGCTCGGCCTCGGCTGAGAGCGGCTCGTGTTGGTCATCGGCAGCCGCGCCGTGCGGTACCACTTCCCCGAGTTTCGTCCGCCGCTCGACTGGGACTTGGTCGGCACGGCTGAGGAGATCGACCGCCTCGCGGGCGCGCTCGAGGAGCTGCCGAGCGCGCCCAAGGCGGCGGCTGATGTCCACCACAAGCGCGTGTTCAAGTACGCGGGGAGCTTCGTGGAGGCGATCATCAGCGATCACGATCCGTACTGGGAAGAGGTGACCCAGGCGCTCGCCGGGGGCCCGCGCATCAACGACTCAGCCCTCGGTGAGGTGTGTGTTGCTCACCCAGCGTACGTGCTGCTGACCAAACACTGCACGCTCGCCTACCCACTTTACTTTTGGCACAAGGCCGTCGAGGACTTCTATTTCCTTAAGGATAGGATCCCGGCGATGCCGGCGCACGTCGCGGCGCTAGCGGCTCCCACCCTTGAGCACGCGCGGGTGATGTACCAAGACTTCCACGAGAAGCTGGAGCACCGGGTGTGCCACCCGAGCTGTGGCGTGGCGTATGGCCCGAGCAACCATCAGCTGCTCCATCAGCACCTCGCGCTGCGCCCTGAGCTGGGCCCCTGGGCAGAGGACAGCGCGGCGTGGCAGGGCTTCCCGGAGGTGCCGGAGGAGGAGCGCCTGCGGCGGATGCGGCAGCTGTTCGCTGAGGAGGTGATGGTGATCGCCGCTGAGGAGCTGCTCCGCTCAGGACGCGACTTGGCTCAGGCGGAGGGTGAGTACACGACCTGGGCGCTGCGCCTCGTCAGCACCGGCACCCTCCCAGTGACGCTGCGCTACCTGCTCGTGAACCACCTGAGGGAGGTGCGGAAGCTGATCCCCGCGGGCTGGGCTCAGCGCCTGAACGCGCTCCCGCTTGCGCCTGTCCAGGTAGACAGCCTCCCTGTGCTTCAGCCGCTGACTGGGCGCGGCGACAGCGCGGCCAGCGGCGCCGAACGTCAGCCCGCCATCCTGGGCGCCGCGCTCAGTTGCAGCCCGCCGCACGCGGTGTGCTCTGCGTTAGCGCCGATGGCGCCCTCGCCACGCTAGCGCCGCGATCCGTTTGGTGCGCTTCGAGGTGACGTCACGCCAGGGGGTGATATCCTTCGGCCAGGCGCTGATCCCATTGGGACGCAGCTAAAGGAGACGGATGGACACTCGAATTTGGACGAAGAGCGCGCAACTGGCTAAGGGAGGC
>CAYQAC010000154.1:0-9586 GCA_964415255.1 uncultured Polyangiaceae bacterium
TCGCCACCACCCCGTGTTGCGTCAGGTGCTCCGCCAGGCTGCTCTCTGAGCGGTGATGCGAGGCGACCGGGCTCGGATCACGCACGATGAAGCCCGAGACCTGCGGCGCCCCGCTCGAGCTCTCCGTGTCGTCCAGGTTCACCCCGGTGTTGCCGATCTGCGGGGCGGTCATCGTCACCAGCTGGCCGGTGTAGGAAGGATCCGTGAGGATCTCCTGGTAGCCGGTCATGCCGGTGGTGAACACCACCTCACCCGTGGCGGTGCCCTCCGCGCCCCAGGCGAAGCCCTCGAACACGGCGCCATCCGCCAGCGCCAGGTGCGCGCGGCGGGCGCCGTTCGGGCGCGCTTCGGCGCCGCTGATGCGGCGTGGGGGGTGAGTGGTCATGACTCCGAACCTCCTGGCGAGACGGCATCGAACACCACCTCGCCGCGCGCCAGCGTGAGCAGCACCTTGCCGCGGATTGTGCGATCCATGAACGGGGTGTTCTTGTGCTTGGTGTGTAAGGTCACCTGACCAGGGTTCCAGGCGAGCTCCGGGTCGACCAAGGAGAGCTCCGCGCGGGCGCCCAGCCGCAGGCTCGGCGGGGCGAGCCCGATGATGCGCGCGGGGCCGGTGCTCAGCGCGTGGAGCAGCCGGGTGAGCGGCACCCGCCCAGCGTGCACCAGCTCGAGCAGCAGCCCGAAGCACAGTTCGAGGCCCATCAGCCCCGGCGCCGCGGCGTCGAACTCACACTCCTTCTCGAGCGGGCTGTGCGGCGCGTGATCCGTCGCGATGGCATCGAGGGTGCCGTCGGCGAGCGCCGTGACCAGCGCCTCCACGTCTTGCTCCTCGCGGAGCGGTGGGTTCACCTTGCAGTAGGTGTCGTAGCCGATGACGCTGGCGTCCGTCAGCAAGAGGTGGTGCGGCGTCACCTCGCACGTCACCTCTAACCCGCGCGCCTTGGCCTCACGCATCAGCCGCACCGCGCCCAGGGTGGAGATGTGGGCCGCGTGGTAGCGGCTCTTCGTGTACTCCGCGAGCAGGATGTCGCGGGCGATGATGATGTCCTCCGCCACCCGCGGCCAGCCGCGGAGGCCGAGCCGCGCGGAGACGGCGCCCTCGTGCATCACCGCGCCGCTCGTCAGATCGTGATCTTCCGCGTGCTGGATCACCGGCATCCCGAAGTGGCTCGCGTACTCGAGCGCGCGCCGCATCACTTGGGCGTTCATCACGCACACCCCGTCGTCGCTCACAGCGACGGCGCCCGCGTCGCGCAGATCCCCCATTTCTGTCAGCTGGGCGCCCTTTTGGCCCACCGTGATGGCGCCGATCGGGTGCAGCGTGGGCCCGCCTACCTCGCGCGCGCGCGCGAGCATCAGCTCGGTGACGGCGCGGGTGTCGTTGACGGGGCGCGTGTTGGGCATCACGCACACGTGGGCGTAACCACCCGCGGCGGCGGCCGCGAGGCCAGAGGCGATGTCCTCTTTGTACTCTTGGCCGGGCTCCCGCAGGTGCGCGTGCAGATCGACGAAGGCAGGCACCAGCCAGCGCCCCGCGCCGTCGATGACGCGCACGCGCTCAGAGCCCACCAGGGCGTCTCCAGCGCCGGCGCCCACGGCCTGAACCACGCCGTCTTCCACCACGACGTCGCAGCTGGCGTCGAGCCCGAGCGCCGGGTCGATGGCGCGCACGCCCCGGAACACTAAGGTCAGCGTGTCAGACACGGCGGCGCTCATAGCACCTCATGCGGTGCGAGGGCAGCGGCTATCGCGCGGTCCGGGTAGGCGGCGCTGGGAGGGCGCTCAGCGGCGGCGGCGGCGGCCCAGCAGCAGGGCGAGCAAGAGCCAGCCGGCCCCGGCGCTGCCGCCCTGCGTCAGCTGACAGCCCGAGCGCTCGACGGGCGGGGCGTTTGGCATCGGGCCGGCGTCGGGCCCCGCGTCGGGCGGCTCCACCTGGCCGCAGCGCCCGATCAGGTTGCAGTTCTCCGGCCACTTCGCGGGGCACACCTGCGCCGCCCGCGTGCCCTCACCACAGCTGAGCACGCCCTCCACCCCCGAGAGCGTCATCACCCCCTCGAACTGACGCCCGTCCCTTGAGCGCCCCAGCTCATAGCCGTGGAAGAACTGGCTGGTGCACGCGTAGAGCTGCCCGTTCAGCCACGTGAGGCAGCCGATGGGGCCCTCCAGGTCCTGCGCGAAGCTCACGGTGCCGAGGTCCTTGAGCTCCGCCGAGTAGATGCCGACCTCGACGTTACGGCGCCGATCCGTCGCGTTGCCGAACCCCACCCGCACCCGGCTAAGGTCAGGATCAATGACGAACCCGAACAGCTCGCTCGGCTTGCGCAAGAGCTCCGTGAAGGTCAGCCCGGCGTCCTGTGACCAGAGCAACACGTCCTCCTCCTCGCCGTCGACCCGCACGAAGAGCTGGTCCGCTTCTGCCGGGTGGATCGCGAGCAGGTGAGGCGGGTGGGTGGAGTCGGCGCCGGGGATGGGGAGGTAGCTCCAGCTGAGCCCGCCGTCATTTGAGACGCCCAGCTGACCGGTCGCGACGCCCGCCTCACCGCGCAGGTTGCCGGTGAGGTACAGCCGCGAAGGATCGCTCGTCGCGCTCATCAGGCTGAACGCGAGCATCCCAGGCTCCAGATCGGCGCCGCGCTGGGTGAAGCTCTGGCCGTTGTCCTCTGTCGCCCACACCTGGTTCAGGAACACCCCGCCGGGCAGCCCGGTGGACACCATCACCAGCGCCCTGCTCGGCTGATGCGGGGTGGTGAACAGCGAGGAGACGAAGCGATCCTTAGGGCCCTCGGGCGCGCCCCAGTCGCAGCCGAGGTCGCGGCTGACGGCCACCCCGTCGAAGCTGCCGATCAAGAGCGTGCCGTCCGCCGTCACCGCCATGCGCGGCTTCACGCCCTCATAGTCGGGCGCCTCCTCGCACAGCCAGCGGAAGCTCTCGCCGCCGTCGTCCGAGCGGAGCAGCCCGAAGCTGGTGCCGACCCACAGCCGCTCGGCGGCGCTCGGGTCGCCGTGCACGTAGGCGCTCTGGGGGAAGGCGCCGTGCGCGCTCGCGACGCCGCTCAGGCCGAGCGTGGTGCACAGGCTGAGGGCGCCAAGCAGGGCGCGCCGAGCTGAGCCCAATGAAGCTGAGCTGGCTGAAGCTGTTTTAGTCATGGAATATGACTGAAGGGGGGATGGGGGTTGGGCACCGCGCTGCGCGAGCCGTAGCAGTCGCTCGGAGCTGCGCCGGGCGGCCACTTCAAGCTGCCAGCTTCACCCACCCGGAGCAAGCCGTCACCACTTCAGCTCAGGCTCGTGGCGCCGGGCGCTCCGCTAGCCGCTCAGAGAGCAGCCAGGCCAGGGCACAGATGCTGTGCTGCGGATTCACCCCAAGGTTGGTCGGGAAAATGGAGGAGTCCATCACGTAGAGGCCTGGTAAATCGTGCACCTGACCCTCAAGATCCACCACGCTGCTCTGGGGTGAGAGCCCGAGCTTGGCGGTGCCGAACAGGTGGGCGGCGATGCAGTGGAAGCGGCGTGGGTCGTTCGGTAAGCTGGCGAGCGGCGCGGCCTCGTCAGGTGAGCTGATGCGCTCCGGCAGCCCGTGGACGCCGGGCAGCACCTCGCGCGCGCCCGCGGCGAACATCATCTGGATCAGGCGGCTGACCCCGAGCTTCAGGCGCTCCACGTCGGCGTCCGTCATGTCGTAGTGGACGCTGGTGCCGCCGAACAAGCCGCGCCGCACCTGGCCCTGCGCTTCCGCGCGGATTTGGACGCCCCAGATCGCCAGGTGGTCCAGGCCGGCCAGCTCCTGCATCAGCGCTGGGCCGATCCCAGGGAGCCTGGCCGCGGCGAACTCGGGCGGCATCCCCACCGCCTCGAACTTCATCCGCTCGTGCCAGAAGTGCTTGCTCTCATAGCCTTGGGTCGCGCCGAAGCTCATCTTCACTGGCGCGTCGAACACCCCCACCACGCCGGTCCCTGGGTGCGCCTGGAGCCGCTCGCCGAGCAGCCGGCTCTGGCGTCCCACGCCGCTCGCCGCGAGCAAGCCGGGCGTCTGAATCGCGCTGGCGCACACCACGATGGCGCGCCGCGCGTGGAAGCGGAAGCGGGGCCCCGGCGCGCACGTGACCGGATCCACGAAGCGCCCCTCCACGGCGCTCGCGCGGGAGCGCTTGGCGCGCACGCGCTCGGCGCGACACTGGTAGTAGAGCCGCGCCCCCGCCTCCAAGGCGCGAGGGATGAAGCTCACGTCCATGCTCTGCTTCTGCCGCGTGGGGCAGCCCTGGTTGCAGTGGGCGGCGCCGCGGCAGCCGCTCACATTCCGCTGGATGCGGTTACCAGTGGCACCGATCCCCTCCACGCCGAGCTGCATCAGGCGATTGTTCTCGCCGAACACGGCGTCCGGCGCGGGGCCCACCATCAGCTCGCGATCCAGCGTGTTGAACACCCGCTCAAGCTCGGCGTAGCTGAAGCTCTTGTTGACCGCGTGCTCTGCGGCCCACACGTCGTAGATGGGCTCTGGCAGGCGGTGGATGATGGCGCCGTTCATCACCGTGGTGCCGCCCACCACGCGGCCTTGGAGCAGCGGCGTGAAGGCGCGCCCCTCCGCTGCCTGGAGCCCCATGTCACGCCAGTGGTGCTTGAAGCTCGTGTACATGTCCGAGCGCGGCGCCGAGAGCACCGAGCCCTCCTCCAGGACTATCACCTCGAGCCCAGCGGCGCTCAAGACGCGCGCCGCGCTCGCGCCAGAGGCGCCGCTGCCGATCACGATCACGTCGGCGCTGTCCTCCACCAGGGAGCGCCCAGCGACGTCGCGCAGCCCGAGCATGCCCGCGGGGCTGGCCGCCGCGTCCAAGTCAGGCACTCCCGCCGCGCGCTGGCCGTCCAAGTCAGGTACGCTCACGAGTCACCTCCCGGCGCTTCGGGCGCCCGCTGTGAAGCCGTGCGTGCCCAGTCTGGTGGCGTGTCGTCGCGCGGCTCGATCGCGAGCCGCGCCTGCACGCTGGGGTGCCCCGCGTAGGCGAGGCAGCCGACCATCTTGAATAACAGCGGCATCTCCCGCACCAAGTAAGCGTCACTGTCTTTGAAGCGGGTGAGCAGCTGGAGCTGCTCAGCGGCGGCCAGCTGATGAAACAGCCGGGGGCGCCCTAGCACGACGCAGGGCGCCAAGCTGACCACCCACAGGCAGGCGCGGAGCCCGAGTAAGAACTTGAGCGGCGCGTGCGCGAGTAGATCGTCAATGAAGCTGTCTAGTGGCAGATCCGCCACGCCCTGGGGCAGCCGCTCGCTCGCGCCTGAGGGGATCAAGCAGGTGAGCACGGCGATGAGCCAGCGCTTCTCGAACGGCAAGAGACCCACCTCCAGGCGTGTACTTCAGGCTCTGGAGGGAGAGCAAGGGTCACCGCTTGCAGGCGTCACCGCGTCGCGGTATCGAGAGATCAGCCAGGCGCCGTCAGTCAAGGTGGCGCCTCGCGGTCGGCGCTCAGGGGGTGAAGCTCATGACACGAACAGCTGAAGAGACCACACGGGCCGAGGGGCGGCTCGGCCCGATGCGGGTGGGGCGCGGCCGCTGCAAGGGGATCCCGCTCAAGGCCATCCATGCCAACACAGGGCGCCTGTTCGGGGAGAAGGCGCAGCGGGCCTTGCTGGAGCAGGTCCCAAGTGAGCTGCGCGAGGCCTTGAGCTACGGACGCATCGTGGCGAGCGGGTGGTACCCGCTCAGCTGGCTCTCAGCGATGCATCGGGAGGCTCAGGTGGTGACGGGGAGCGGTGGTGAGCTATCCCGGCGCTTCGGCTACCTGGGAGCAAAGGAGAGCTTCAGCGGGGTGTACCAGGTGTTCATCGGGCTGATGAACCCGAGCTTCGTCATCAGCAAAACGGCCGTCGCCTTCGGCAAGTACTACGAGATTGGCCACGCGGAGAGCACGCTCCGCTCGCGCGGCCACGCGGAGCTCCGGTTCCAGGGCTGCGACGGCTTCGACGCCAACCTCTGGCTCGCCGTGTTCGGCGCCTGCGAGGCCGTGCTCGAATTGAGCGGGGGCCGCAACATCCGCGTGCGGGTGCTTGAGGGCGGGGGCGATGGCGAGACCCACGCGACGCTGGGGGCCTACTGGACCTGAGCAGCGGCCCGCTGGTCCGCCTACTCAGGCCCGAGCGTCGCCGCTAGGTGCGCTGCGAGCGCGGCGGTGTGCTCGGTGTAGGCGGCGTCCGTGGGGGAGCACACAGTGGGGCCGGGGACCAGCTCGCCGCCCTTCATGACCTCAGCGGCGGCGCAGCTGAATCCGCGCGGACATGGCTCCTCCGCCGAGCAAGCGCGGAGGCAGCTCGTGATCGGGTGTCCGCCGGTCTTCACCTCCCCCGGGCCGCACAGCTTGATGTGTGAGGGCTCCGAGGTGAGGCACTCGTTGGTGCGCTGACACGCGTCCTCCCCCTGGAGCAGCCGGATGCACGCGGGGTTCCACGGCACGGTCTCGTCGGCGTCGAGGGTCGGTGACTCACAGGCGAAGCTGCGCAAGAGCGCGCCAGGGCCATTTCGCGGTGTGCAGGCGCACATCGCCTGAATCCAGGTGTCGCGATCGTTCTCGGGCGCGCCCACCAGCTCACCCACCTCCGCGGGGCGCGGCTGCCCCTCCGGCCAACCGGCGCGCAGCGCCACCAGGTGAGGGAACCAGCTGATAAGCCCAGTCACCTGCGCGCCCGGCTGCTCCTGGTAGCGCAGCGCCACCCGCCCGAGGCGCTCCTCCGTCACCTGACCCGCGCTGCCTGGGCTCAAATCCACACGGAAAGGCAAGGCGGCGAAATAGCTGAGCCCCTCACAGCTCACCTGCACCCAGCCATCTAAGCGCCGCGCCTCACAGCCGAGCGCCTCGCCGCCCTTGAGTGGCGCGAGCGGCGCCGCGGCGAAGGCGGCGGCGCTCGGGGCGGGCTTCGCCGCAGGCGCTGGCGCCGAGGTAGGGGCCGCGGGGGCCGCCGGTGGCGGCGTCTCGGGGGTGCACGCGGCGAGCAGGCTCATGATGAAGGTGGCGACGGCGCGCATGGCGCCACGGTAGAGGATTTGTGGCGACGGGCTCAAGGGCTTCTTGCTTGGGTGACTCAGGCCTGGCCACACCGGCTCCTCGAGCGTGGAGTTGGCGCGCGGAGCTCACGCCGCTCGGCCGCTCGCTAGTGGCCTGGATGCAGCCAATGGTTCGCTTTACTGACCTTGGCAGTGAGCGTCGCTCGCAGCGTCGCGAGCTGCAGCGCGCTGCATGACGCCGCGGTCACCCAGATGACGCACGAAGTCGGGAGCAGGGGTTCGCTTGACGCCTTGAGTCACGGCGCTTGGTAGCGCTTCGGGCGCCACACGGGCACTGAAGTTAAGTGCAAGTTACGATGGACTGACGGTCATTCATTGGGCTTTTCCGCGAGGAGGCGTAACGGGCAAAGATGCACTTAAGTGCAGGTCCTTGTGCCCTTCAACGCAGGCCTCCAAGCGCTATTGACCAGGTCGCTCACGGGGACTAGAGGACGCTGCAAGTCGCCGCCAAGCGGGCGGAAAATCCGCCCCTCCGTCCAACGCCGCAGCAGCGCTTAGCGCCACAGCAGCGCGGGGCGAAGGAGCGTCTCTTCCCGCCCTAGAAAGACGTCCTGCTTCTCGCCGCGGCGCTAGTTTTACCCAATTGAGCACGACGCGCGGTCGCCCGCGCGCCGCGCCAGGAGCTCGCTCAGGTGTCCCATGGCTCGTAGAGTGTTTTGGGGGTTTTCGATCGCGACCGTGTCGCTCTTGAGCGGCTTCACGCTGGCGGGAGATCCGCCGCTCTGGATTTGGCTGCTCACGCTACCTCTGCTGACGCTGGGGCTGGTCGATGCCCTGCAGCGCAAGCACTCCCTGTTACGAAACTACCCAGTGCTCGGGCACGCCCGTTACGCGCTCGAGAAGATCCGCCCGGAGATCCGCCAGTACTTTGGGGAGAGCGAGCTGGACGGGCGCCCGTTCGATCGCGAGACGCGCTCCGTCGTCTATCAACGCGCGAAGGGGGAGGTGGACAGCATCCCCTTCGGCTCGAAGCGCAACCTGATGGTGGTGGGCGCCGAGTGGATCCCCCACTCGATGGCGCCCGAGGAGCCGCTGCAAGAGGCGCCACGCGTGACGGTGGGTGAGGGGCACTGCAAAAAGCCGTACTCCATCTCGCGCTTCAACGTCGCCGCCATGAGCTACGGGGCGCTGAGCCACACCGCCATCATGGCGCTCAACCGCGGCGCGATGCGCGGCGGCTTCGCTCAGAACACAGGTGAGGGCGGCGTGAGCAGCTACCACCTGGAGGCGGGGGGCGATCTGATCTGGCAGATCGGCACCGCCTACTTCGGCTGCCGCACCTTAGACGGCGCGTTTCACCCCGGGCGCTTCGCTGAGATGGCGACGCACCCGTCGATCAAGATGGTGGAGATCAAGCTCTCCCAGGGGGCCAAGCCCGGCTACGGGGGGATCTTGCCGGCGAAGAAGGTGACGCCGGAAATTGCCAAGCTCAGGCAGGTCCCGGTCGGGAAGGCGGTCAACTCGCCACCCGGACACGCTGAGTTTCATAACCCGGTTGAGCTGCTCGCATTCGTGGATCGGCTGCGGGAGCTCTCGGGCGGCAAGCCCGTCGGCCTCAAGATGTGCGTCGGTAAGGTGAGCGATCTATTCTGCCTGTTCAAGGCGATGTTGGAGACCGGCAGTCGGCCAGACTATATCAGCATCGACGGCGCGGAGGCCGGCACCGGGGCGGCGCCGCTTGAGTTCACCAACTACGTGGGGATGCCGCTAGATGATGGGCTCTTCGCCGTCCACGCCGGGCTCACGGGGGTGGGGCTGCGCGACCAGATCAAGGTGTTCGTGGCCGGGCGCATCGTCACGGGGTACGACATGTTTCGCATGATCGCGCTCGGCGCTGACGGCTGCTTCTCCGGGCGTGGCATGATGCTCGCGCTCGGCTGCATCCAGGCCCTGCGCTGTCACATGAACGACTGCCCCGTGGGCGTCGCCACCCAAGATCCGAGCCTCGCGAGCGCGCTCGACCCAGTGGACAAGGCGGTGCGCGTCCAGCGCTACCACCAGAAGACGCTCCAGAGCTTCCTCGCTTTGATGAACGCCGCGGGGGTCAAGCACCCTGACGAAATCGAGCCGCACCACATGCGCCGGCGCACAGCGGAGGGGCTGGTGGTGCCGCTCGCGGCGATCTACCCGGAGGTCACTCCAGGCTGCTTCCTCCGGGGTGAGGTCCCGGCGGTGTTCGCGGCAGACTGGCAGGCAGCGCGCGCCGAGGCCTTCGTGGGTTGACGCTCGCGGCAGCAGGCGCGGGCATTCACGCAATAGCGCGCGCGCCCGCGCCGAGCGCGGCGCCCTCAGGCGAGCGCTGTTCGGCGCTCGCCGGCTCGGGCTCAGGTGGCGAGGCCACCAATCACTCGCGTCACTAGGTTGCCGCCGAAGCTGTAGCCGAGGGCGCGGTGATCGGGCGCGTCCACCAGCAGCAGATCCGCGCGGTACCCGGGCGCGATGCGGCCGAGGTCATGGCCGCGTGAGATGGCGCAGGCGGCGTTGCGGGTGGCCGCGACGATCGCCTCGGCGACGCTCAGGCCTTGGGTGCGGACG
>CAYQAC010000154.1:9596-12540 GCA_964415255.1 uncultured Polyangiaceae bacterium
CGCGCTGGCCGTCCGCACCCAAGGCCTGAGCGATCATCAGCTGCATCGAGGGCGTGGGGCTGGTGCCTGGGTTAAAATCGGTCGCGAGCGCCACGGGGACACCATGGTCGATCAGCGCGCGGCCCGGCGCATGGGTGTTGAGCCCCAGGTGGAAGACACAGCCGGGCAAGAGCACGCACACGGGCGGCTCCTTCGCCTCGGCGAGGCGCTGGATGTCCTCCGGTTCGAGCACCTCCAGGTGGTCGATGCTGGTCGCGCCGAGCTCCAGCGCGAGCGGTACACCGCCCTGACGAGTGAACTGATCGGTGTGGAGCTTGAGCCCCACGCTGAGGCCCCGCGCGTGCTCTCCCAGCGCGCGCGCCTCGCTCAGGCTGAAGGCCTCATGCTCCAGGAACACATCGAAGAAGTCGACCACACCGCCTGAGACAGCGAGCGTAAGGGTGCGCCGCACCTCCTCAAGGTACCCTTCGCGCGCGCCGCGGTGCTCTGGCGCCACCACGTGCGCCCCTAGGTAGGTGCTGGTGAGCCCCAGCTCGCGCTGCAGCTCAAGCAGCTCAAGCTCACCTTCGAGGGTGAGCCGGTAGCCCGTCTTGGCCTCCACGTGGGTGGTACCGAGGGCGCGCATCCGCGAGAGCCAGCGCCGCGCGTGGCGGAGCAGCTCCGCCCGCGTGGCGGCGCGCGTCGCCTCCACCGTGCGCAAGATCCCGCCGCCCGCCTTCAAGATCTCGAGGTAGCTCTCGCCGGCCATGCGCCGCTCCCACTCATCGGCGCGGTCACCGCCGAACAAGAGGTGGGTGTGCGGATCCACGAAGCCCGGCATCATGAGCTGCCCCTCGGCGTCCAGCCGCGGTACCGTGGGGAAGCGCTCGAACAGCTCCGCCTCCGGCAGCACCGCGAGCACGCGCCCGCCGCCGATCGCCACGCCGTGCCCCTGGAGGCTCCCCAGCGCGCCCTGGGCCGAGCCGCGCGCCGGGCCAGGGTCTTGAGTTGTCAGCGCACCTGACGGTGCCGCTCCCAGCGTACCCAGCGTACCCGTCAGCGCACCTGACGGTGCCGCTCCCAGCGCTCCCAGCGCACCCAGCGCAGCCTCCGGGGCGCAGGTGAGGATCTCCCGGGCGCCGTGGATGATGAGCTCCGGCGCTGGCAACGACCCGAGCGTCTCCCGCCGCACCGCCTCGCCAAACCCCCCGAGCCCGATCTCCCTGGGTACGGAGGGCGCGCTCACGGCAGCTTCACCCCGCGCTCCTCGGCGGTGCGCTGGGCCGTCTCGTAGCCTGCGATGGCGTGGCGCACGACGCCGATCCCAGGGTCCACCGTGAGCACCCGGTTCAGCCGCTCAGCGCGCTCCGGGGTGCCGTCAGCTACAATGACCATGCCCGCGTGCAGCGAGTTGCCGATGCCGACCCCGCCGCCATGGTGAAAGCTCACCCAGGAGGCGCCGGCCGCGGTGTTGAGCGCGAAGTTCAAGAGCGGCCAGTCGGCGATGGCGTCGGAGCCGTCGCGCATGGCCTCCGTCTCGCGATCGGGCGAGGCGACCGAGCCGCAGTCGAGGTGATCGCGACCGATCACGATGGGGGCCTTCAGCGCGCCGCTATGGACGAGCTGGTTCATCGCCTCGCCGAAGCGCGCGCGCTCCCCGTAGCCGAGCCAGCAGATGCGGGTGGGCAAGCCGAGGAACGGGATCCGCGCGGAGGCGAGCTCCACCCAGCGCCGGAGCCCAACGTTGTCCGGGAACAGCTTGATGAGCTCCTGATCGAGGCGGTGGATGTCCGCCGGGTCGCCGCTCAGCGCGGCCCAGCGGAAGGGGCCCATGCCTTGGCAGAACAGCTCACGGATGTAAGCCGGCACGAAGCCCGGGTACAGGTACTCCCCATCTTCGCCTCGCACCGTGACGCCGGCTAGCTCCGCCTGGGCGCGCAGGTTGTTTCCATAATCAAACGCGATGGCGCCAGCCTGCTGCATCGCCAAGATGGCCTCCACGTGGCGCGCGATGCTAGCGAGCGAGCGCCTGTGGTACTCGGCGAGGTCGCGGCCGCGCAGCTCATCCAGCTCCGTGAGATCGCCCTCCGGCACGTAGGCGCCGAGATCGTGCGCCGAGGTTTGGTCCGTGACAATGTCTGGGATCGCCCCGCGCCGCACCATCTCGGGTAGCACGCTGGCGGCGTTGCCCACGAGGCCAATGCTGAGCGGCTGCTTCGCCGCGCGCGCCGCCTCCGCCCAGGTGAGCGCCTCCGTCAGGCTCTCTGTCATTTTATCGCAGTAGCCCTCCTCCACCTTGCGCTTCACGCGGTCGGCGCGCACCTCCACGTTGATGACCACGCCCTCGTTCATGGTCACCGCCAGCGGTTGAGCGCCGCTCATGCCGCCGAGGCCCGCCGTGACCACCAGCTTGCCCGCGAGGCTCGGCACGCCGTAGTGCTTCTCCGCCAGCGCCAGCAGCGACTGATAAGTGCCCTGTAAAATCCCCTGGGTGCCGATGTAGATCCAGGAGCCGGCCGTCATTTGACCGAACATGGTGAGCCCCTGACGATCGAGCCGGTCGAACTCGCCCTGCGTGGCCCAGCGCGGCACAAGATTGCTGTTGGCGATCAACACGCGCGGCGCGCCGGGGTGCGTCCTGGCGACGTACACCGCGGCGCCCGACTGGATGCACAGCGTCTCGTCGGGCGCGAGTGAGTCAAGTGTGCTGACTATCTTGTGGTACTCACGCCAGTTGCGCGCCGCACGCCCGCTGCCGCCGTACACGACCAGCGTCTCCCAATCGATGGCGTTCGCTGGGTCGAGGTTGTTCATCAGCATCCGCTTGGCGGCCTCGGTGTCCCAGGTGCGCGCCGTCTTGGCGCTGCCGCGCGGCGCGTGGATCGGCTCCGCGGGGCGCTCGGTCAGGTGCAGCGGGCGCCCGTAGCGCTGAAGCTCGGGGCGCAGATCCTCAGCGATGCCGTAG
>CAYQAC010000155.1:0-5143 GCA_964415255.1 uncultured Polyangiaceae bacterium
CAAGAAAGACGTGCACCGTCTCGCCGCCCGAAGACGGCACGCTGCCGGGAGCCTCATAGGCGAGCCTCGCCAGCCGCGCAGAGCCAGCCAGGAGGTAGACCACCTCCGTCTCCGCGTTCAGCGCGTAGTCTTCCTCCAGCGGCAGGTACGCCGTGCGCCTCAGCTCCAGGCTATCGAAGACGTAGAGCGTAAAGCTCTGCTCTCCCGCGGGGTCTACGGCGCGTTTGCTGACCCTTTGGTCGTTGGCGTCGTAGCCGTAGTGCAGCTCCACCGCCGCGGGCCCGGTGGGAGCAGCCGTGTCCTCGACGTCGAGACTCGCCGCGTCCCAGCGGCGCGCAGTGACCAGGCGACCCACCTCGTCCCAGGCGTAGCGATAGACTTGGGCGCAGTGCCCGGCGGGGATGCAGGGGCCATCGCGGTCGACGCGCAGCTCGGTTAGGTTGCCTGTCAGGTCGTAGCTCGTCCGCAGCGCGCCCTGCCGAGGGCTCCCCGTCGCGCGGTTGTCGGCGCGCTGGAGCTGGTAGGCTCGCCCGCTGACGGGGCCGTGCTCGGCGACTCCCAGGCTGCGGTCGTAGAAGCCATCGGCGTCGTCGCCGCTGTCGGTCAGGTTGCCGAGCCAGTCGTAGGCCCAGGTTTGATAGCGGGCCCTCTCCGGAAAGGACTGCCGCGGAGCAGCTTCTGCTCGCCTTGGGTCCGGCAAGCCCTCATGAGGGTCTATCCAAGCGTCATCTTGGTCCGCCGGCTGCCCATCGACCGCCGTGTAACCGATGTCCTGCCGCGTCAGCCGATACAAATCATCGTACTGCATCTGACGCGTCACCGGCTTCGCGCCAGCCGGCCACTCATCAGGATTCCTTAGGTCTGCAATCTGGGTCGGATTACCGACCACATCATAACTAAAATGGTCATTTTGGAGGACGAGCTGGAGCGTGCTCGGGGACCCGGCGGGCGGGGTGTAGGAGCCGCTCGGGGTCGTCCACAGCGCGGGGGGGCCGCGGTAGGTCTGCACCGTGCTAAGCCGCCGCCTGGTGTCGTAGTTGAATTGGGTCGTCGTCGCGGCCAGGTCGCCGTAGGTGATGTGCTCGTGGAGGCCATCGGCGGCTCTACGCACCTCACTCACCAGCGCGCCGTAGCTGCTGGTCACCTGCTTCACGGTGCCGCGCTCCGAGTAGTGCAGCGTGACCTTGCTCTCACCCCCCACCAGAAACTCCGGGCTCTGGGCGCCGGTGGAGGCCGTCTTGACGCGATCGAGGTGCAGCGCCTTGTGGTACCAGCGGCCGCCGTAGCGCTCCGTCAGAGCGTCTGCCGGCTCACCTGGGCGCGCCAGGCGCACCCAGGTCTCGTAGGGGCGGCCGCGGCCGTCGTAGTTGAAGAGGGTGGTCTTCGAGCGGTCGAAGACGCCGGCCAGTTTGCCGCGCAGAAACGCGCCGGAGTCGGTGGGGCTGTAGAAGAGCTGGTAGTTGCCGTGGTCGACCTGGGCGCCGGTGAGCGCCGCCGGGGGCTCGGTGTCGTAGTGGTAGTACACCTCGAGGCCAATTGGGACAGGGCCGAGGGTCGGCGCGCTGTAAGCCGTGTGCCCCGCCTCGCAGGGGGAGTAGTCCTCTCCCAAGAGGCGCCCCACGCCGTCGTAGTGGAAGTTGACGCCGCAGCCGCGCGCATCGCTCGTCCCCACCAGCTCACCCGCCTCGTTGTAGGCGTAGCGCCAGGCGCGGATGCCGCTCGCGTCGGCGGTGGGGTCGGGCGTAAACGGCGCGCTCGTGTGCGGCTCCACATTGAGCACCAGGCGCCCGAGCGTGTCGTACCTCATCCAGCGCGTGGTCGAGCCGGCGCTGGACGAGCGGGTGATGCTGAGCGGCTCACCCGTCGGCAGGTAGCTCGTGCGCGTCTGCCGCGTCATGAGGCTGCCGCCTGCCTTGAAGCGCTCCAGCGTGAGCGCCGTGCGCCCATGGCCATCGCTCACCTCGGTTGCGTACGTGCCCTCGTGCGGGCCGCCGGGCTCCAGGTCCGCCGCATCCCAAGCGTCGCTCGATAGGGCGTGGTGCGCTGTCACCAGCGTCACCGTGCCGTCCAAATCGATCAAGCGCCGCGAGCGCCCGAAGGCGTCGTACTCCACGCGGCCGCAGGGAGTGGCGAGCGGGGAGGTCAACGGAAACTGAGGCGGGCTGCCTGACCAGAAGCGGGGCAGGCACTTCTTCGCGACGGCGCCCTTGGCGTCGAGGTCGTGCTGCTCACCGAGCAGCCAACTGCCGCCGTCCCCCGCGCTCGGGTCAGCCTCCGACAGCTCGGCCAGCGACCGCCCCAGGCCGTCCACGAAGCTGTACGAGCTCAAGTAGTTGGGCGTCGCCGTCAGCTCGGCGTCTTGGGTCCGGGTGTGGACGATGGAGTAAGGGCGGGATGGGCTCGCCAGGTCGTACTCGACGAT
Source organism: uncultured Polyangiaceae bacterium (assembly GCA_964415255.1). GTDB lineage: Bacteria > Myxococcota_A > Polyangia > Polyangiales > Polyangiaceae > JAHBVY01. The sequence continues at coordinate 2,423 of CAYQAC010000155.1, forward strand.
GAGCGACGGGACGGCGGACAGCTGACCACTGCCTGGGTCCGAGCGGAAGAGCCGCGCCACGCGCCCGAGGCCGTCGTACTCGAGCTCGGTGACTTGCCCTGTGACGTCGGTCACGTGAGTGATGAGCTCGAGGCCGCGGTCATAGCCCCCCGCGGAGTAGAGGGTGCCAGGCGGTGGGTCGGTCAGCGAGCGAGTCTCCGGGCACCCGCCGGGGTAGAGCATCTCGGTCATCGCGAGCTGCCCGTAGAGCGGGTCGAGGAAGACGTCGGCGCAGCGGCCCTCAGGGCCGTGGTTTCTGATGGGGCTGCCGAAGAGGTCGTAGTCCACCTCGCTCACCACCAGGGCCGGAGTGTCCGCCGCGGCGTCGCTCGGCGGCGGGGCGATGGCGCCGCCCCCTGCGTGGCTGCGCCAGAGCGGCTCCGTCCCGCTCAGCACGGCAGTGACCTGTGTGAGGTCGCCGAGCGGCGAGTAGCTCGGGGTGGTGTCGCCACGGGGCTCCGGGTGCGCGGCGCTCACGGTGTAGCTGCGGCCGGGACGCCAGAGCCACCCGCTTCCGTGCGGCAAGAGCAAGGCCTCCGCGCGCTGCTCGATGACGTCGTCGGGGCCGCCGGCGGGGCAGCCAGAGACGCAGCCGCGGGAGACGCTCTTCACTGGGTTTCCGAAGACGTCGACCTCTTGGGCTGTCTCGAGCCTCGCTGCGCCGCTCCCTGCCTGCAGCGTCACCCGGAAGTCCAAGGAGGGACCAACCCCCACCCCCTCTACCGTCACTGTGGGCATCAGCAGCTCGGATTTACTCCCAAAGGAGCTCGGCTGAGCCGTGTCGTAGCGCCACTCGGTCGTTTCCCCGGGGAAAACCTGCACCACCCGGCGGCCGTCCAGGCCCTCATACAGCGGGCGCAGCGTGTAGTGGCTGTGGCTGGTGGAGAGGTAAACGCCTTGCTCGTCGTAGGCCTCGCTGACGATAGGCAGGCCTTTCAAGGCCTCGTGGGGGTTGTCGTAGTGTTGGTCGGAGGTGGGGCAGTCGCCGCCGTCCGGGTAGACGCACTCCCCGAGCAGAAACGCGGTGCGCGCGAGGCTGGTGGGGCTGTTAGCGTCGCCCTGCTGGCGGCTCGTCACCTCACGGAAGCCTCGAAACTCACGCTGACGACCGTCGTACACCGGGTCGCGGTAGGTGTACTCCGTCACCGACCGCCGCTCGCCGCGGCCGTAGAGGTTGAGGTTGTCCGTCTCGGTGACCCGCTTCACCACGTAGAGCGCCATCGGCGCGCGGCTCGACCAGGCCTCCCCGGTGCGCTCCGCCTCCAGCATCTCGTCGATGCTCGAGGCGTACTCGAGCGTCGTCGTCTTCCCGAGGCTGCTGTCCACCTGGGTGAGCACCCAGGGCCGGGTGCCGCCCTGCAGGTCGATGTAGCGGTAGTCGCCCGCGTTTCCCCACAGAATGTCCCGCGTGCCGCTGCCGTCCACGTCCACCAGCCGCACCCGCCGCTGGTAGGCGGGCAGGGGCGGCGTGCCGGTGATGATTTTGCGCTGCGTGAAGCCCTGACCATTGACGTTGAGCCAGACGTCCACCTCGTGCGTGCGCACGTTGACGAGGTCCGGCAGACCGTCGCCGTTGACGTCGTCGATGCGAAGCGCATCCCCGAAGTAGTGAGGCGCGCTGCTCATCACCACGTGGCGACCCGAGCCAAACGTGCCTCCGGGGCAGTCGTCGCGGACGCCCGTGCCCCAGAAGCCGTTACCGCGCCCGGGCCAGTAGCGCACATCCCCTGACCGGATGCGCACCAGGTCCGGCAGGCCGTCGCCATTCATGTCGGCGACCGTCGTCTCCGCGTCGCTGAAGCGAAGCGGCAGGCCGCTGTGCGGCACGCAGCCACGGGCAGGCTCGCGGCTCAAGCTGGCTGTGCTCGCGCTGAGGTAGGCGCCGGTACCAAACTGACCATCGCCGCCCGGGAGGCGGCCGAGGTTGAAGAAGGTCTCGAGCTGGGTGCCGGTCGTCACCACGACGTCCACCAGGCCGTCCGAGTTGACGTCCATCAGCTGTGTCTCGAGCGCGTCGCGGCCGAAATCAATCTTCACGTCGAGGCCGCTCGCCGTCGTCACCTCGCGACCCTGCAGCTCGTAAGCGCCGCTCGAGAGCTGCACGAAGTCGTAGAGGCCGTAGCTGCGCGCCACCGGCATGTGCAGGAGGTTGGCCGCGCCGTCGCCGTCGAGGTCGAGCGCGACGAGATTAGGGTTGGTCAGCTGAAGTGTCGCTGCGCCCGCGCCCAGCACCCCGCGCAGCGCCATGGCCTGCACCTGAGAGAAGGTGTCGAGCTGCCCCCCCGCGCCGTTTTCAAACCACCCGTAGCCGCCGCCGTAGAGCCCGGGCGCCGTCACCACCACGTCCGGGAGGCCGTCCCGGTTGACGTCGAAGAGGTCCGTCAGTGACTCATCCAGTGAGTGCAGCGGACTGCCTTGGATGCGGCGCACCTCCGTGTCGAAGGGCTCGAAGCCGTCCGCGGTGGGCGGCCCGACGTGGCTGTAGCCAAAGCTCAGCTTGGGCAGGTCCTCCGTAACGCAGCCGAGCGGCTCCGGCAGCGCGCCGCCTGGCCCCTCGAATACCGAGCGAGCGGCGCCGCCCACCGGGCGACAGCGGCCCTTGAGCTGCACGCTTTTCAACAAGGAAACATGGTAGGCCGGGTCGTACTCGAGCTGGTAGCGCCGCACGTACTCCCGGCCCTC
>CAYQAC010000155.1:5153-12400 GCA_964415255.1 uncultured Polyangiaceae bacterium
GAGGGCCGGGAGTACGTGCGGCGCTACCAGCTCGAGTACGACCCGGCCCTCCGAGCCGTAGCGGGCGCTCGTGACGTCCACCCGGCTGAGCCGTAGCGCTTGCTCCATGCGCCAGCCGCTGCGGTAGCTGTGAGTGATGTCGCTGCGGGGAGCCCAGGTGAGGCGCGTGTGGTGGGCATAGCGCTGGAGGTCCGTCGTGGTGGGGGCCGTAGTCGGCGTGGTGTCGTAGATGTCCGTCAGGTACCGTGACTCACCATCCAGCTGGTAACGGTAGAGCACCGTGTTGACCGGCGCTCCAGCCTCTGTCCCCGTCGCCGTCTGCGTGTCGTACTCGCGGCTGACATGCCAGCGGTACACCTCGCTCGGGCGCTCGGGATTGGTCTCCAGCGCGCCCGTGTAGCCGCTGCCGTCGAGCGGCACACCTAGCTCTAAAACCTGACCACTCTTCGACTGCACCCGCCAGGTGCGGCGATTGGGCGACCAGAAGAAGCGCATGAAGCTGCCCTCCACCCGCGGCCGCTGAAGCTGCCAGCCAACCGACCAGCTCGGCATCACCTCACCAGGCAGCGCGCCCGGGCAGCTGAGCCCGGGGCCCACGTCGCATACCGGTACCAGCTCCTGACCACCGTTGAAGACGAAGCGGTCCTGATTCGGGTGCCAGCTCGGGCGGTCGTCGTAGCTCGGGACGCCGCGGTCAGTCTGGCGTGCGATGAAGGCCGTCCCTACATTCCAGCCCACTCCCGCGTTGCCGTGGCCCCCCGAGGAGGAGTAGCTGAGCCCAAGCGACGGGTCCACGTTGCCGCGCGCCGTCGGCAGCGTGAAGGGCACCGCATAAGTCATGATGCCTGTCGACAGCTGCGCCGAGAACGACTCACCCATCCCCTGCACCGTGCCGCTGCCCTGAGGCACGCTGATGCTCTTACTGGTGACCCCGCTCTTGTCGTCACCTGTCGGCAGCGCGGCGGGCTGGACGGTGTCGTCAGGCTCTGGTGGGGTGGCGCCTACTGCGGCTTGGATGCGGTCGGTGTCGACGGACGAGACCGGGGCTCGTTGGAGCTGGTCAGCTCCCGGCCTGTCGAGCGGCTGGGCGCTCAGGGAGTCGCCCGAGGAGTCGCTCGGCGAATGGACGTTTGGCTGACGAGGTGCATCGTACGTCTGGCTGACGTCTTGCAACGAGCGCTCGGCGGCTGCCTGCGCCGCGACCGACAGCGGTGAGAGGAGGCTCGCGCAGAAAGCGACGAGCGTCAGCACCGTGGTGGGCGCCCGAAGGCGCCACCAAAGCGGCGCCTGAGCTGTGCTCCGGGGAGTCGCCATCTGAGCGCCTCAGTTCCGGAAGCGAGTCCAGTAGTGGTAACGCCAGTGCAGTTGGAGGTCCTCCACGCGCTCCCAACGGAGCGCAGGATCGTCCCAGATGCGGATGGTGTAGGACCCTTGGATGGGCCGGCCCTTGAACTCGCCCTTCAAGTACGGCTCCATCAGGCTGGTGTCCGTGGTGCTCGGTGGGTTGGTGAGCACCCGCTCCGCCGCCAGCGCCTTGCCGTGCTCCACCACCCCCGTCTGCATCGTGACCGCGAGCGAGCTGCCATCATGCGCGCGGATCCGCGTGGTGCCGTCGTGACGCAGTGAGTATTCGGCGAAGCCGCTGTAATAGCAGGACGGCGAACCAGTCGAGCAGTCCGTCACCCCTGAGCCCACCAGGTTGACGCCCAGGGTGTTGTGACGGAGGTTGAAGTTGCCGATCGCCAGCTGACCGCTGCGGATCAAATCCCCGCGCTCCACTTGCTCGAGGGTGATGCCGAAGTCGGCTTCATAGAAGCAGACCTCGGTCGGGATGGAGTCGGGGCTCTGCGCGGGGCACCCCACGCGGATCCCGTCGGCGCACACGAACTCACACCGGCGCTCGAAGCGCTTGCGAAGCTCCGCGCCGCGCAGCTCGCGGCACGAGCCGATGCTCGTCTCGCGACTCACGTCCGTCTTCGCCCAGCTCGCCGCGCTTGGAGTGCCGGTCACCGCGGGCGGCAACACCTCCACCTGAGCGGCCGCCAGGTAGAAGCCGTCCCAGCTCTCTTGAAGACCATCCTCCTGCTCCACCCCAGGGGGCAGCAGGCGTGGGGTCGTGGCGGGCGCGTTGGGGTAGATCTCGAGCCAGTAGTCCCCGGGAGACTCCACGTAGAATGGGAGCTCTTCACGCTTCCATTGTGTCCCCACGGCGAGCGGCGCCTCCGCCAGCACCTCGCCTGCGGCGCTCGTGATCCGCCACGCGGCGTCGGCGCTATAGCGGCCTGCCTCCTCGCGCACGTAGAGGGTGGCCAAGTGATGACCCACTCCGAGCTGGAGGCGCTGCCCGCGGTAGCCTATTGCCGGGTACGAGGCCTCTGGCTCGAGCGGGCAGTTGTCCGTCAGGCAGCCTGCGTTTTTCAGACGATAGAGCTCGGCGCCGCCCGGGGGAGTCAAGTCCCCAGGCACCACCGGAGGCCAGGTGGCGACCTTGTCCGCGATGACGCAGCCTTCCCAAGGCTCGGGGTCGCCCTCCTCGCTTTCCACCTCACCTTCGCACCCGCCGGTTGCCCAGCCTGGGCTGATCCCGTCGGCCTCGTTGCGATCGAACGCCGTCGAGAAGTGGAGCAGGTTGGGCCCGGCGACGTGGCACATGGGGGTGACACCGAAGATGTCGTCCGCCAGGGAGATCACCGCCAGGTCGTCACCCTCCTTGAGCGGGTAGTCGAAGGGGTAGCTGTTGACGAAGTCTTCCAGCTTGGCCACGTACTCTCCCACGTACGCGGTGGCGAAGTTTTCACCATCCTTCGTGAAGCCGAACGACTCACTCTCGCCGGTGCCGATCACCGCTCCAGGATCGCGGATCGACGCGTAGTCGATCCCCTGCATCTCGCAGATCTCGTTGGCCCAGCGAGCCGGCGCCTCCACCAAGGTCAGATCACCTACCTGACGCTGCAGATCCACCCCGAAGCGAAGCTCGATCGCCCGGCGCGCGATGAAGGCGAGCCGCTTGGCCCTCCCCAGCGCCAGCTCATAGCGCCGCAGGCGCGTGTTGTAGATCCGCCGCATCGCCGTGTTGACGTACTGCGGATCTTGACCATCCTCACCCGCGTAGCTCTCCCAGGTGAGGCGGCCTTTCGCGCGGGAGGCGCGCTTCTGTGACAGGCGCAGCGCTTGGGTGGCTTGATTCAGGTTGTTGGCCGCCATCACGACCTTATCCGCGCTGGTCTTGGCGGATTCCATCGAGTGCAGGATAGCCTGACGCTGATCGAGCAGCTGCGACTCTGCCTCTCCCTTGAGCGCCTCACCATCAGCCTTCAGTGCGACGACCTCCAAATTGCCCGCGATGAGCGACGCTATGGCAGCAGCTCCGCCAGCAAACATCTGCTTCGGTTCAACACTCAGGGCCCCTGCCGCGCTCGCCATCGCGGAAACCATCGTTGCCAGTTGGCGCCGCGAGTTGGCGTGAAGCCGCGCATCGCGGGAGCGTTCGATCTGCGCGATCTTCAGGACCGCCGCGGAGAAATCCAGGTAGGCGTTCGCCACTGCCCGCAGGCCGGCCCGAATCTCCACCAGGCTGTCATACTGTGCGTTCAGCTGGGTGAGGTAGTTCCCTCCCAGGCTGAGGCCCGGAAGGGGCTTGCCAGCGCTGAAGTTCTCGACCAACGCTTGGGGCGCCGGCGCCATCACCAGCTGGTCCACCACCCGGTTGACCGCGTGCCCATAGCAGCGCACGATTCCGCCAATCGTCTCGACTTTCTCTGTCGTCTCCAAAAGAGCCAGAGCATCTTCGGTAGTCAAATTGTCACAGCTGACCTCAGACCCTCCAGATGAGCTTGCGTAACAGGCGAGCTCCAGCGCGTCGAATACGTTCCGCTGGCTGAGGGGGTATTGAAACGGAGGCGGCGCGCCACCGAACACGTCAGCGTAGTTCCCTTGCGTCAAGTCAAACAACATCTGACTGAACTCGAGATGATGCCCACTCGACCTCCCGAGCCACTTCGTGACCTGATCCCCATCGGCATAGACTTCGTCGCTAGGCAGCTTGCCCTTCGTCATGAAGTTCCGACTGAGCTTGAGTTGGTCCCATTCTCTTACGAAATCGGCCCCGTTCGTTCGCTTGCACAAGCTCCTCCACACCAGGTAGCGGTGCGGAGGATCGTAGCTCTCGGTGCAGAAGTGCTCACCCCTCGGTGGGATCTCCCACATCTTGGCAAGGGCATCCTGGTAGGCAACGTTGGGCTTGGGGAATGGCGCCGGGTGAGACATGAACCCTCCAGTAAACGGGCTCCATGCATCGAAAAACCAAGAGGAGTGGGTCTGTGTGACATAGTCATCTTCCCTGTCGTCCTGCTGCGCACTGATCGGAGGTTCACAGTAGATGAGCTGTGGATCGACCCCTCCGCCCCAGCTCCGGGTTGCTGAAGGCGCCCAATCAGGCCCCGGCTCGCCGTTTGGCCCCCAGAACCACCTGACGTGCGGAGCCACGTCGGGCAGAAACGCGTTGAACTGCTGCGGCGCCCCACCGAGCTTCGGCCCTTCATTGCGCTTGACCAGGTTCACACAGAAGCTCTGAGAACGTCGGCTCTGATTGCCATTTTGACTACAATGCGACAGCCACTGTGGCTCACTGGCTTCATGGTCTGAGCTACAGCGCCCACGGTCAGGGGAAGAGTAGAGCAAGTGGTCGTTGGGAGGTGCGAGGTTGGGGTCGAAGTGAGTCCATGTCGGGCGCGCCAGCGACATCCGCTTATCGAGCTGACCCGTCATCACTAGCAACGTCGCCGTGGAGCGGCGCAGGTGACCAAACCCCCAGGCCCAGCGCTCCGTGAGCGCTTCAGGCTCAGTGTCCCAGGTCATCTTGGTGCGATCCTGGGAATCGCAACCATCCCGACCAACCTCATCACTTTCACACCCTGCCGCGAAGTCTTGATACCCTGGCTGATGCCGAGGAACCGTAGCGCTAGGCTCTCCCGAACGGAAACAGTTGAGCCGATTCGACCAGAACACTGAGCCCGTTTGCAGTCCCGCTTCGGACTGAACGCACGGCGGGAGGTTCTGCTGGTTGTCACGATGCTCGCGACGCGTCTGGAACACCGTCGAGCCGCCATACTGGAGCACGTAGTTGTCGCCAAACTCTTCCTTATAGAACAGCGACCCAGCGATCCCCTGCACCACCCTCTGATCGAGAGCTGGCACGATTTCATTCAAGATGTAGTTCTCTCGCCGCCTGGCAATAACCGTAGGATCTGAACTTGGCGGCTCGTCAATCGTGGGATCGTCGTAGTAGCGGAGCCGCGTGAGCGGGGCGCAAGTCGCTGCGGCTCGCGACTCCACCGCCGCCAGGCGCAGGGTGTACGGCACCGGTACCGCCTCATACCCAGAGGGTAAGCTGAGGTAGTCTGCGCACTTCACCTTGTTCGCGCCCAGTGCGCTCTCGTCGCGAACTAGATCATTGGGCCGATAGGCCACCGGGCAAGTGCCGAGCCCTGGAGGACAACCATCCGTCGGGCACCCGCACAGCTTGCCGTTGTAACTCCAGAGACACATCTGCTGGTCGCCGAGCGCGGCGCCAGCCACCTCCGTGTCGTTCCCCGCGCTGCTGACACAGTCATTTCCCGCATGGGAATCTGCGCCGCACTCCTCGTCGAGCGCCGCTTGAGCGGCCTCGGCCTTCTCGTCCATCGAGAGCCCAAACAGCAACAGCTCGTCGCCCAGGCGGTCCGCCTCCTGGGCCGCGGCCTTGGCCTTGTCCAGGTACTGGGCCCAGGAGCGCTCGTAGCCGCGGCCCGCCTCCGGCTGACCGTTCACCTCGGATTCGAGCGGCGGCCACAGGTCCGCCGGCAATCCGGCGCAGGTGTCGCGCAGCTGAGAGCAGTCGTCCGTCCGCGGCGTGAGCGCGTTCTGCAGCACCTGCTCATAGGTGCCGCCTGCGGGCGAGATCACCCGGCGCGTCCAGCCTGGCTCGATCTCCAGTGACGTCGGGGTCGGCACCACGCCACCAAAGGCAGACGGAACGGGGAGCTTGGAGTGCAGCCGAAGCACGTACACCACCTCGTCCACGCGGATGGGGGAGTCCGGCTGGTCCGGCTTGGGCAGCCGAGTGATCACCTTGGAGAGCGTGCCGCCGCCCAAGTCCGCGTGCACGCTGTTCGCCGCGTAGCTCGCGCCGGGGTTCAGGCGATGGATGTAGTCGTCAGCGTCGCAGGGCTTGTCGTCGACCTTCCCCTCCAACACGCAGGTCAGGCCTTGCAGCGACTGAACGACCCAATACTCCTCCTGAGGTGTACTGCCCTCACCAGGGACCCCGTGCACCTCCACCTTCAGCTGGTCGACCGTGAGGCCATCCCCCAGGCCGATCCAGAACTCGAGGCGCCGCCCGCCCACGTCTTCCTTCAAGGCCTGCTGAAAGCGCTCCGCCGCATCGTAGAGGTAGGGATCGACCAGCGAGACGCTGCCGCCATCCGGCACGCCGTAAGCGGTCTGCACCAGCAGATGCCCCGTTTGCTGCACCGCGTCGAGGCCGCGGATGGAGCCCGCCAAGGAGTACGAGTAGCTCGTGACGCTCGCGGTGTTCATCGCGCCCGTGGCGGAAATATCCCCGAGGAAATGCGCGGAGACCGCCGCCGCTGGGAGCCCCTGAACGCTGCGATGAAGGCCCGAAGCGACCTCCACTCCGGGGATCTCTGGGTGCGGGCGAACCGTCACCGCGCGCCCCTCGAGCGCCGCTTCGGCGCACAGGTAGTCCACCGCTAGGCTGATGTCAGCGCGGCTGACGCCCTGCTCTTGGAGCACCTCGTCGGTCCCCTGGTACGAGAGCCCCTGGTAAAAGCGCAGGATCTGGGCGATGCCGTCTGCCGCGTTGGCGTTCGGCGCAACCTGCATACCCCGAATGAGGTCGATGCTGATCTGAATCCTATCGTTGCCGGAAATGGGTGGACACACTGGCACCCCAGTCGGCCCCAGTCGACCGCCGCCCTCCTCCTGGGCGCCGCAGCCGGCGAGCCCGAGGGTGTGCACCCCCGGCCCGGGTTGGATGACCGTGCTCTGGGAAGGCGCCATCGTCAGCAGGCGAGCGACGGCTACCGCTGAGTTGACCTGACCATTCCAAGCAGTCGCCGCCTCATCCGGGGCGGCGTTGCCCCCATCGATCTGCACCTGCGCCGCCGCGCGCATGGCGTCCGTCGTGAGCGAGATGGCGCGGGAGTATTGGTTCGACGCATCCAGGTAGCTCTGGAGCAGCACGTCGG
>CAYQAC010000156.1:0-5391 GCA_964415255.1 uncultured Polyangiaceae bacterium
TACTGCTCGCAGAACTCGATCACCCGCTGGTTGAAATCAGTGTCCTCGACGTCGGTGTTCGGGATGTAGTGGGTCTTGCAGCCGAGCACGAACAGCAGCGCACAGGCCAGCATGAGCCCGCGCGTCAACGCCCGGAGGCCGCGCCTCGACGCGCCGCGGCCGAACAGAGCGCCGCCACAGCGCGGGGCGCCGACGCTGCTCGCGCGCGCTCCTGTGCTCAACGTAGCCTTCATGCGGGCTGCCAACACGACCTCACTCCCGTCCATTCCGCGGCAGACTACTTACTTGGGCCCCGCGCGCAACCGCTTCTGTCGCCTTGGAGCCACTCATGAAGGCGCGGCCAGCCTGCGCGTCGCGCTGAGTCACGAGCGTGCTGACGAGATGACGAAGACACCTCCTCCAGGTGGGTGAGCTGCGCCAAAATGGCAGCGGCGTCGAGCGCCTCGTCAGCTGCAGCCCTGACCACCCGCAGCGCGAGCGCGCCGGGCTCCACCTCAAGGCCTGACGCCGCCAGCAGCCGCGGCACATCCCCCGAGGCGACGTCCGCCGCGATCACCCATACCTCCTCCGCGTCACCCGCCTCGACCAGCTGCGCGCCCACGAACAGCGCCTCGAACGGCGCCCCTGGCCCCGCGCCAACGCTGAACGCCGGGCCGCCGAGCCCGAACAGGCTGGAGACCATCCCTGGCGCCAGGTTTGGGCTCGTCGCCGGGAAGCCGCGCGCCGGCGCGCGTCCGTAGCCACGCCGCGCGAGCTCTTGATGGTAGCCCTGATTGTGCTCCAACGTGGCGGCGATGGTGCCGAGCACCACGCCGACGCGCGGCCGCACCGCCGCGCCCGGCACCGCGAGCGCCTCAAGCTCCTCGGTTGAGACCAAGCTCAAGGCGGCGCTGGCGCTGAGCGCGCTCAACGCGTCGAGGCGCCGCGCGGTGAGCGGCCCTGAGCGCGCGAGGCGCCCGAGCCGCTCCCAGGCTGGGCCGCGCGCCGGCTCGCCCACCTGAGCGATCCGCGCGCCATAGCGTTTCTGCGTAGCAACAGGTCGGTCGCCGCGCGCAGCCGTCAGGGCCACGTTGCAGCCGCCGAACGCCATCGCGAGCTTGAGCACCCCGTTATGCGGACCGCTCGCCGCGCGCGGGGTCCTGAGCGCAGCCTCATGAGGGGGGCTCGGCAGCTCGGGCGCTCCCTGCTCAAGGCACTCGAGCGCCGCCAGCAGCTCGAGCGCTGAGCCAGCACCCAGGGTGTGCCCCACCCGCGCCTTGAACGCGTGCACCGGCGCGCGCGCGCTGAGCTCCGCGATCGCGAGCGCCTCCTCACGATCGTTTACCAAGGTGGCGGTGCCGTGCGCGCTGATCAGCCAGCCTTCATCCAAGCTGGAGCCCAGCGCTTCACCGGGCGAGTAGTCAGCCTCACGCCCTGGGTGGGCAGCGCTGCCTTCATCCGCTGGGCGCCCTGCGTCAGCCATTCGACCCTCAGCGGTGCCGGGCGCGGCGCAGGTCACCCCCGCCTGGCTGAGGGCGCGCCGCGCCGCGCTGACAAGGCCAGGCGCGCCCTCCGTGGGCGCGGTGGGGTGGGCGGCGTCTGAGCTAGCGGCGAAGCCGAGCAGGCGCAGAGCTTGTTTGGCGAAGCCGCGCGTGGGGCTGCCCGAGGGAGCCACCGCGCCTGGGACTCGCTCAGGCGCGGCGCATTCGTGAGGTGACCTGACATGGGACTCGGCGCTGAGCGCGAGCAGCGCCGCGCCCTCACCCAGGGCGAGCCCGTCGCGCGCCAGGGAGAAGGGGCGCGGCTCGCTCGCCGTGACCACGCCGAGCGCCTCGAACCCCGCCGCGACCAGATTGGCGATCACGTCGTAGCCTCCGGCGATCACCAGATCCGCCGCGCCGCTCTGGAGCACCCGGAGCCCAACGCCGAGCGCCATCGCGCTGCTGGCACAAGCCGCGTAAACCTGCACCACCGGCGCGCTGGGGAAGACGCCGACGAGGCCGCGCAGCGGCGCGAAGTAGCTCGCCTGCGCCGCCAGCTCGAGCGGTAAGTCAGCTCCCCGCATCAAGGCGTCAAACGCCGCCTCCTGACTCACCATGCCGCCAGACGAGGTGCCGAGCACGACGCACAGCCGCCGCGCGCGCCACCCTGGCGCGCGCCCATCTAGCTCCGCGGCGAGGTCCTCCGCCGCGCAGGTGAGCAAGGCGCGCGCGGGATCCAGCGCGCCGTGGTGATGAAGCGGCGCGCGCGCCGCGCGCGCCGAGCGAAGCCCAAGCGCCGCAAGCTCTGGATCCAGCTGCACCGCGCTCACCCCACCTGGCTCAAGCGCCGCGCGCCCACGCCCCAAGGCGCTCACCGCGGCCCGCGCGACGATCCGAGCGGCCGTCACCGCAGCTCCTGTGATCCGGCGCGCACGCGCAACACGCCCACGCTCACCGCGCCTCCTCGGCCTCAGCGCGCGCGAGCTGAGTGTAGAGCAGGCGCCCCTCGCGGACGTCGAGCACCAGCGCCTGGCTGACCTCGCCCGCCACCAGCCGCTCGGCAGCGCGCGCCAGCGCGCCGTTACCCAGCCCCTCCACCGAGCTCAGGCGTGGCCGCTCAAACTCACCCCAACCCTCCGCCGACCAAGCCAGGCTGCCGTCGTCGGAGCCGAGCAACCCCAAGACGGCGCCGCCTGGAGCTTGAGGCAGCCTGCGCCCATCACCGACAGCCACCACCCGGATCGGCTGCGGCGCGCTGCTCCACAGCTGCCCAGCCGCGGCCCACTCGCTCGGCGCGGTACCCAAGCTCGCAGCGACCACGCGCAGCGCGATGGGATCGAGCGGCTCAGCGGCGCAGGAGAGCGCGCGCGCTGCGCGCCCGCTGGCGATCCACTCGATGGCCTGGTGCGCCGCCGCGTGGGCTGACGCGGCACCTGCGCTCACCGCCGCCACGGGGCCGCGGATCGTCGTGTAGAGCGCGGCGTTGCCTGACGCCGCGCTCGGGAGCAGGCTGGGGAAGTCCGCGGGCGCTGGCCGCGCCGCCTGAGCGCGCTGGAGGAAGCGCGCGGCCGGCTCGATCAGGCCAAACGCGGTGCCATGGGCCAGCGCTGTCTCTTCGTCGCCGCCTTCAGGGAGCAGCTGAGCGGCGAGCCAAGCGATCCAAATAGACAGTATATCGAACCGCCTGGAGCGCGCGGCGTCTAGCAGCTTCGCGCGCGTGGGTGGCGCGCTCGGCTCCAGCGCGCCGAGCGCGCCCTCCCCTGGACGCGTGAGCACGCTGTTCGCGAGATAAACCGGCACCCGCGGCTGAAGGGCGCTTGGGCCCGCTGAGCGCGCGAAGCACAGCACCGCGCCCATCCCACCGAAGCCGAAGGAGTTACTGAGCGCCACCTCACAGCGCGCCGGCTCCGCCTCCGCCCCGATCAGCGCGCCCCACGGCTCGAGCTCGGCGTCCACGTTGGGCGGCAGCAGCCCGGCCTCAAGCGCCTGCACCGTGAGCACCGCCTGAGCCGCGCCTGAGCCGCCGAGCAGGTGCCCCAGCTGCCCCTTGCTCGAGGCCACCCGCGGGAGCCGCGCGGCGCCTGCAGCCGCCTCTGAGCCACCAAAAACCGCCTCGAGCGCCACGCGCTCTGCGGCGTCGTTGTGGGGCGTCCCGGTGCCATGCGCGTTCACGTACCCCACCGCGTCCGGCGTGAGGCAAGCGTCGCTGAGCGCGCTTCGGATCAGCGCCGCCGCGCGGCGCCCCGCAGGATCCGGCTGCGTCATGTGGTGAGCCTCCGAACCCACGGCGAAGCCACGCAGGTGCCCGCGCACGCGGGCGCCCCGCCGCGCGGCGCTTGTGAGGGACTCAAGCACCAAGGCCCCTGCCCCCTCCCCCAGGCTGAGCCCCGCGCGAGCTTGAGCGAACGGCCGACTGCCCGCTTCATCAAGCAAGCCGAGCGCGCCGAAGCCTAATGAGGTCACCTGACAAAGTGCGTCAGCGCCGCCTACCAGCACGCGGGACACGCGGCCGCTCCGGATCCACTCGGCGCCGATCGCCACGGCCAGCGCTCCGCTCGAGCAAGCCGAGCACACCGTCCGCGCGGGCCCTAGGCCCTGGAGGCGCTCGCGCGCGCGCGTCACCACCCGCGAGATGGGGAAGCCGAGCAGCGCGCTCAGCTCATGCTCAGGCGTCTCGGGTGACACCCGGCCGAGCAGCGGCTCAAGCTCGTGGAGGCCGCCCGTGGTGGTCCCCCACACCAGCCCCAGCTCGCACTCCGTCAGTTTTGATGACGGTTTGGTGTCTCCCCCGTCTTCACCCGGGTTTTCGTCAGCTAGTCTGACGTACTGCTCAAGCCCCGCGTCAGTCAGGGCGGAGATCAGGGCCATGAGGCTGAGCGCCTCGACGCGCGGCAGCGCCGTGAGCTCAGCCGGCAGCGCCGCGCGCGCGACGGGCGGCCCGCCCTCGCGGCCCGTGAGGCCACGCTCCCCCTTCACGAGGCGGGAGAAGGTCTGCTCCGCCTGGCCCAAGGCGGTGATCAGCCCGAGCCCAGTCACCGCCACCTGGCTGTTCATGGGCGGTGCTGTTCAACGTACGCCGCCAGCGCGTGAGGCGACGCGAAGATGGGTTTTGCCGCCTCCCCCTCAGGGATCGTCACTTGGTAAGCCTCCTCGATGGCCATCGCCAGCTGCAGCGCGTCCAGCGAGTCGAGCCCGAGGCCAGCGCCGAATAGCGGCGCCTCATCCTCGATGTCCGACGGCTCGATGCCTTGTAGATCGAGCTCGCGGATCATCAGCTGCTTGAGCTCCAGGATGAGCGCGGGCGGCGCCATCGGTCACACCCCCAGCTTGCGGCGCACCGCCGCGACCACGTCAGCGTCCTTCACCCCGTCCGCCTCAGCGCGGTAGCTCAGCACCAAGCGATGCCGCAGCGCGGAGAGCAGCAGCGCGCTCACGTCCTCCACGTCGGCCACCGCCTCGCCGCGGCTGGCGGCGCGCGCCTTAGCGGCCAGCACCAGCGCCTGACTACCGCGCGGCCCAGCCCCGAAGCGCACGTACTGCTGCACCTCAGGCGGCGCCGTGCTGGCCTCCGGGCGGCTGGCGCGGGCGGCGCGCACCGCGAGCGACACCGCCTCATCCGTGATCGGGACCCGCGGCACCAAGGCGCCCATCCCTCGCACCTCTTCTCGAGTGACGACAGGCTGGATCTCCGGCTCCACGCCGCTCGTGGTGCGCCGCGCGATGTCCTCCTCCTCCGCGGCCGTGGGGTAGCCCACGTGAATTTCCATAAGGAAACGATCGAGCTGCGCCTCAGGCAGCGGGTAGGTGCCCTCTTGCTCGATCGGGTTCTGGGTGGCGAATACCTGGAACGGATCCGGCAAGCGGTGGGTGTTGCCGCCCACGGTGACGCAGGCCGCGCTGCTGCAGGCGATGCAGGAGCGCCGCGTCACCG
>CAYQAC010000156.1:5401-12275 GCA_964415255.1 uncultured Polyangiaceae bacterium
CTGCATCGCCTGCAGCAGCGCGGCCTGCGTCTTCGGTGGGGTGCGGTTGATCTCGTCGGCGAGCACCAGGTTGTGGAAGATGGGCCCTGGCATGAAGCTCAGCTCCCGCCGGACCACCGAGCCCACCTCCACCTCGTTCAGCACGTCGGTGCCGGTGATGTCGGCGGGGAGCAGGTCCGGCGTGAACTGCACGCGCCCGAAGCTGAGGTCGAGCGCGCGCGCCACGGAGGCGACGAGCAGGGTCTTGGCGAGACCGGGCACCCCGACGAGCAGCGCGTGCCCACGAGCGAGCAGGGTGATCAGGAGGGCGTCGACCACCTCTTCTTGACCCACCACCGCGCGCGACACCTGCTCACGCAGCGCGCCGCAGGCCGCGGCGCAGCGCTCGAGCAGGATGACATCTTGAGACTCTTCAATCGGCGCAACAGACACAAAGACTCCTCGAACTGGCCCTCAAGCCGCGGCCCATGTTGCCACCGAACCGGCAGAGGAGACCACCTTCCTCCTCCGTGAGCGGGCGTTTCCTCCGCCCGGACCGAGCGCGCTCGCCTCCTAGCCTGACAAACCCGGCAAGGTCCCCAAGAGCTTGAGCCGGACACCATGCGCTGGTGAGCAGGGCTGCTCGCCGCCGTATGTCCGAGCGATCGTGAGCGCTGGTGATGAGAGTTGCCGCGGCTCCTGACGGCGTGTAAGCGAACGGCCGCCATGGGGTCGCGAGCTGCCCGCATCACACAGCCCTCGTGGCCAGCATCCACGCGAGGCCGTGGGCGCACCCGCAGCATCACGCGTGCGCTGACGCTGCTCGGCACGCTGTCGCTGCTCGGCGCGCTGGCGAGCGCCGCGCCTGGCGCCGACGACGCAGAGGTGATTGAAGAGCGCCCGGTGGGGCTCGCCTCGGGTCGCTTCGCGGCCGCGCCTTGGCAAATTGGCGCGCTCGGCTTGGTCTCCCTCGCGATCTCCGGCGCTGTCTGGTACCGGCTCCGCCGCCGCGCCACGCGGCGAGCATCGCCGGGGTCAAGGCGCTCGTGAACCGCTTCCTTCGGCGCGTGCTGATCGCGCTCCTGCTCGGCGTGGTCGTGTACGGCGCGCTGGTCATTTACTCTGGCCTCGCCCAGGTGGGCGCCAGCCTGAAGCGCTTCGACTGGCGCATGTTCGCGGCCGCGCTGGGCCTCGCGAGCCTCAACTATGGACTCCGCTTCGCCAAGTGGGAGTACTACCTCGCGCGGCTCGACGTGCGCGGGGTGCCGAAGCTCGAGAGCCTGCTCGTGTACCTCTCAGGCTTCGTGCTGACGGTGACGCCAGGCAAGGTGGGTGAGGTGTTCAAGAGCGCGGTGCTCTCAGAGACGCACCAAGTGCCGGTGGCACGCACCGCGCCCATCGTGGTCGCTGAGCGCCTGACCGACGTGCTCGGGGTGATCGTGATCATCTTGCTTGGGAGCGTCGGCTTCGCGGGGGGTCTGAAGTGGGCGCTGATCGGGCTCGGGCTGGTCAGCGTGCTCTTGGTGCTCATCTTGTGGCGCGCGCCCGTCGCCTGGCTCATCGCTCAATTTGAAGCGCGCGGCGGTCGCCTTGAGGCGCTCGCCCCGCGCCTGCGGGAGGCCATGGACTCGCTCCGCATCGTCGCCAGCCCCGGCGCGCTGCTGCTCCCGACGGCGCTCTCCATCGTGGGTTGGGGCGGTGAAGGGTTCGCGCTGTGGCTCCTGCTCCAAGGATTCGGGGTGGATGTCAGCGTGACGCTCAGCCTGTTCTTCTTCTCCGTCGCCACCCTAGCGGGCGCGGTGATCCCAGTGCCGGGCGGGCTCGGTGTGGCCGACACCCTGATCCAAGAGCAGCTGGTGCAGCTCGGTGGCGTGGACGCGGGCAGCGCCACCGCCGCGATGCTGCTGATCCGGTTCGCGACGCTGTGGTGGGCGGTGCTGGTCGGCTTCGTCGCGCTCGCCTTGCTCAAGCGGCGCTTCCCACAGCTGCTGCGGGAGCCGCTGCCTGGCGAGGGCTAGTGAGCGACGCGTGGGGCGCTGAAGCGCACACCAACCCCCAAAATAAAAGCCCCTACGAGTCCGTGAAGCGGCCCCTCAGGACACCTTCACAGCGCCGCGAGCGCCTGCTGCGCGCGTTGAAAATCAGCGGGCGGCTCGCGCCGGAGCGACACCGCCTCCCCCGTGATGGGGTGCGTGAAGCCGAGCGTCGTCGCGTGCAGCGCCTGGCGTCCCAGCTCACGCCCAATCGCGAGCAGCCGCTCGTCGCCCACCGGAAGGCAGTAGGTCACGTCCCCCAAGATCGGCGTGCGACGCTGCTCGAGCAGGTGCACCCGGATCTGATGCGTGCGCCCCGTTTGGAGGCGACAACACACCTTCGCCGAGTGGCCAAAGCTCATCAGCAAGGTCACCGTGGTCACCGCCTGGCGCCCTGACTCCGTCAGCGACGTGAACCGACGCCGGTGCACCGGGCTCCGCGCGTGCATCGTCTCAATGACGCCCTGGGTAGGGACCCCGATGGTCAGGGCCTCGTACTCTCGCGCCACGCTGCGCTCAGTGAATTGCCGCTTCAGCCCCTCGCGCGCCTCCGCGTGCTTGGCGACCACCAAGAGGCCGCTGGTGTCGCGGTCTAAGCGGTGCACGATGCCCGGCCTGAGGTACCCCGCGGGGTCACGTGGATCGATCGGCGCCGCCTCGAAGCCTGGCCGCGCGAGCAGGCCGTTCACCAGGGTGCCAGTCGGGTGCCCGGCGGCGGGGTGAACGACGAGGCCCGCTGGCTTGTCGACCACCACCAGGTGCTCGTCCTCATACACCACGTCGAGCACCACGCTCGGATCGGGCACCGCGGCGCTGAGCTGCGGAGCGCCACGCTGCACGCACAGCTCATCACCAGCGCGCGCGCTGTCCGAGGGCTTCACCGGCGCGCCGTTTTTCGTGACCAGGCCCTCCTTGATCCAGCGCGTCAGCTCGGCGCGCGAGACCTCAGGGAAGCGCCGCGCGAGCACGCGATCGAGCCGCTCGGCGCGCGCCCGCCCACGCGCGTCGTAGCCACGCACCACCTCCTCCTCCGTCAACAAGAAGCGCTCACTCATCCTGTCTGCCTAACTGACTAACAGCCACGCCGGAGGGAGCCCGCGCCAGGGATGACCGGGTCGCGAGCCAGGTGAGGTCAGGGCGATGGTTTTTTGGGGGTTGGTCTGCGCCCTCGTCCACCGCGCGGCGCTCAAGGCGCTCCGCGTCACTGCCAGGCGCCCCAACAACGCGGCCCTCAGCGACCACGCGCTCATCCACGACGCCGCCCACAACAGGGCGCTCAACGACAACGCGCTCAGTCACAACGCCGCTCAGTGACCCGGGGCCGGTGCGCCCAGCGCCCCGGCGTCAGCGCGCTCACTCAACACGCCGCCCGGCGACAACTCGCTCAGCGATAACTCGCACAGCGACAAGGCGCACAGCGACAACTCGCTCAGCGACAACAAGCCCGCGTCAGCGCGCGCCCTACCAGAGCTTGCTCTTGATGTGCCCCTTGGACTTAATGATGATGTCGACGAGCGCTCGTTCGTAGAAGTTGCGGCCATAGAGCTCTTCAGCGACGCGGCTCTTGTACAGGGCGCGCCCCTCCTCGATGTCCTCGCTCAGCATGTTGAACAGGTTGTCGGTCTCGATCCCCTGCACGACCTTCTGTTCGTTGTAGAGGAGCACGTCACTGACGATGGCTCGCGCCAGGCGACGAGCAGCTTCCTCAACCATGATCCTCTGCGACATCAGCTTCTCCTCTGGGCGCCGCGCCCTGGTGCTCCGGAGTATCCCCCTTGTCGCGGCGACCTGTCAAAACCCAGGCGGCGACCGCCGCCGTGACCAGCGCGGGCGCGGCTACCAAAGCATAACGGGAGGCGCCGAAGAACACCGCGTGAACCAGGGCCGTGGTGGCGAGCGCCCAGAGGCCCAGCGCGAGCGCCGGCTCCCGAGGCCGCACCCAAGCCGCCAGGAGCAGCGTCACGATCGTGGCCGGCCACAGCCACTTCAGGAACAACCATGGGGCCCCCAGGGCGATCAAAACGGCCACCAGGTGACGCCCTGAGCCGCCCCGCGCCCGGCGAAGCGCCAGCCGGCTCAGGCCGACGAACAGCACGAGCGCCGTGAGCCGGAGCCCCACCAGCTCGGCGACGAACGCCACGGTGCGGACCCGCGCGCCGAACACCTCCGGGTTCGATTGGCTCAGGTACCACCCTGAGGCGTCGCTGTAGTCGAAGGTGTAGGAGAGCTTGTTCGGGATCAACGCGAGCCAGCGGGGGAGATCGCTCAGCAGGTAGCGGCGCCCAGCGCGTGAGAAGCAGGCGTCCTTCTCCGCCTCTCCCCACACCTCACGGCACTCATCAGGGAAGCCGACCTCTTCGATGGGCACCCAAGCCCCCGTGGCGCCCGGGCCCGCGCCGATCAGGAGGTTCCAGCCTCCGTTGGCGCTCACCCACACGCACTGGTCCATCTTCGCGCAGTTGCGTGCGGCCCAAGGCGCGGTGACGAGCAGCGCCACCAGGGTGATGGCGGCGGCGCGCGCCAGCCAGCGGAGGGAGCGCTGAGCTGCCGTCGCTGCTTCATCGCCTTGGGGAGCGTTCGTCGGCTCCACTGACTGAATGGTGCTGCTCGGCTCGTCCGTTAGGATAACTGACCTAAGCTCACGCTCATCAGCCAGCTCGGCTGCCTGTATTCCACCGCTTAGTTCATCCGTCAGCTTCCCTGCCTTCTGAGTCAGGATGCCTCGCTTCGCGGGCGCCGCGAGCCACGCGAGCGCCGGCGCGAGCAGGATGATCTGCGGTCGAAACAAGCACAGCACCCCGAGGCCGAGCCCAGCTAGCAGCCAACCCCAGCGCCCGCCGCGTCCGCAGGCCAGCGCGAGCCAACCGAGCAAGAGCACCCCCGAACCGACGACGCCCTCCGTCATCAAGGCCGGCGTGTAGAGCACCAAGCTCGGGTGCAGCGCGACGCCGAGACCAGCGGCCAGCGCCGCGCCCCGCCCCAGCGAGCCCACCAGGCGCGCCGCCGCGAGCGCCGAGAACGCGCCGAGCAGCGCCGCCACCATCATCGCCACCCAGGGCGCCGCGCCGAACACCGCGTACGCCGCGCCGAGCAGCGCGGGGTAGCCGATGGGGTAGTGCGCGGCGTAGGTCACCGCGCCGTCCGGCCACAGCCAGGTGTAGCCCTCCCCCTGCGCGATGCGCTCGGCCACCACCTGATAGAACGCGCCGTCCGCTGCCGCGGGGAAACGCTCCGCGCTGAGCAGCACCACGACCGAACGCACCACCAGGGCGACGCCGAACGCGAGCCACCCCGGGTCGAGGCGCCCGCGAGCCGTCACAGCGGGAAGACCTCGAGCCACCCGAGGCGCTCCAACGCCTCGACCACCTGCGCCACCGGGAGCCCCACCACGTTGGTGTACGAGCCCTCAAGGCGATTGATGAGGAAGCTGCCTAGCCCCTGACCCGCGTAGGCGCCCGCTTTGTCGAGCCCCTCCCCCGACTCCGCGTAGCTGCGCAGCCACGCCGAGGAGCAGGCGCGGAAGGTGACGCGCGTGAGCTCGGTGTGCGCGGTGACGAGCTGGGTGTCGCCCTGAAGCGCGGCGCCCAGGGCGAAGCGCGTCATCACCTCGTGGGTGCGCCCCGCGAGGCGCGTCAGCATGGCGAAGGCCTCCTCCGCGTCGCGCGGCTTCCCCAGGATTTCCCCCTGGCAAACCACGGTGGTGTCCGCCACCAAGAGCGCGCCTGGCGCCTCTCGGGTCCGCTCGCGCACCTTTGCGAGGCCCCCCACCGCCTCGAGCTTCGCCGCCGCGATGCGCTCGAGGTAGGCGCCCGGCGCCTCACCGGTGAGGACGTCCTCATCCACCTCCGCCACCGCGACCCAGTGCGGCAAGCCAAGCTGCGCCAGCAGATCGCGCCGGCGCGGTGACTGAGAGCCCAGGATGAGCGGCGTTTGGGCGGTGACGCGAGGCTGCATGACTGAGCGCGCCTACAGCAGTGAGCCCATCGGCGCTAGGACGACCAACGGTTTACCGTGAGTCGACCTCAAATCACAGGCTAGAGCGGCGCGAAGGGGAGCAGCGTCGAGCGGAGGGCCCGGGGGATCGAGCCCTCGCCCCGCATGGGAACGATCCCTCGGGTCCGTCTGGCGGCAAACGGATCGCGGCTCTAGCAGGATGCGCAGCGCCGCCGCGCGCTGTGCACCGGGGCGCTCCCCGACTATCCTCCGCGCCTGACGATGAAGCCGCTAGATGTGCCGCAGCTGCGCTCGACGCCCCGTCACCGACGCGCTGCGCTCATGCTGGCTGCGCCGCTCGCCCTGCTGCTCGGCGCCCAAGGGGCGCGCGCCACCGACTGCACCCCCACCGCGCGCCAGTCTCCCTGCGTCCCCGCGGGCACGCTGTGGGTGAGGCCTGGTGCCTCCCCCTTCCTGCTGCTGCCGGATCCTGAGCCTGAGGCGGCGGGGCGGGTTTCCGTCAGCCTCACTGGCGAATACCTGCTGAATCCCATCATCCTAGAGGCAGCGTCACCCGACCCAGCGGGTCGCGAGATCCCGGTGGTGCAGCACCGCGTCGCGCTCACGGCGGGGGCGCGGCTCGGGCTCAGCCAGGCTCTTGATGTGGGCCTCAGCCTGCCGCTCGTGCTGTTTCAAGAGGGCGCCGGGGCGAGCGCCGTCACCACGCGCAATGCGAGCCCGCTGCCCGCTCAGGCGCTCGGCGATCCGCGCCTGGAGGCGCGCTTCCAGCTGCTCCACGTCGATGCTTTCCGCGCGGCTATTAGCAACACCGTGCTGCTCCCGCTGGGCGACGAGTCAGCGCACGCGGGGGAGCGCGGCTTCGTCATGGCGCTCGAGCTGCTCGGTAGTTACCAGCGCGGCCGTTTCCA
>CAYQAC010000157.1:0-12258 GCA_964415255.1 uncultured Polyangiaceae bacterium
GGGGCGGGTTTCAAACCCGCCCCTACCTTCGCGCCTCGATAGCTGCTTACGGAAGCGCGCTTCAAGCCGCTTGGGCTGCGAGGGCTTCAGGCGAAGCGCCAAAACGCGCTGCGGCCGGCTGCCCCGGGGGGCGCCGACCGCAGCTGGGTGAGGTGCCTGACTCAGCCCTCGTCCCGCTTCTTCTTCATGGTGTCGATCAAGCCAGACCAGCCCTTCTTCTTCAGCACGCGGCGAAACTGGCTGCGGTAGCCGCGGGTGAGGCTTGAGCCCTCGGTGACGATGTCAACGATGCGCTGATCTTTCGAGCCCTTCACCAGGTAATCAATGCTGATTGGCTCCTCACGCGCGTCCTTGGTGTTCTTCGCGATGGTGCGCACCAGGGCGACGCCGTCATCCTTCGTCTCGCCCTTGAAGCTCACTGAGTAGCCGAGCGTCTTGCGCAGGTTCCGCTCGTAGGCGCTCTGGATCAGCGATTTGAGCAGCGAGGTGAACTCGGCGCGCTCGTCAGCGCTCCGCCGCTTCCACTCAGCGGAGCCGAGCGAGCGCTTGGCCAGCTCGTCGTAGTCGAGGATCTGCTCGAAGACGCCGTGGATGGCCTTGGTGTTCGCCTCGGTCTTCGGCTTCTTCAGGAGACCAGTCAGCTCTGCCTGACGGTCTTTGACGAAATCCTCTGCGGTGCCGGCGAGCGCGACGCTAGGCAGCACCAGCGCGAGGACGAGGGAGAGGAGGCTGAGTAGACGATGTCGGGTCATAATGAGCTCGCGGATCATGGGGACTTTGCGGTGATACGCAACTGGGGTGCCAAACCATCCAAACGCCACCGCACAAGGCGACGTTAGTGCGCCGCTAATTCGCAAAAACCATCATGATTCCCATGACTTACGCGGCCAACGCCGGCCGCATGGCCGCTCAACGTTGAGCGCAGGCGGACTCTCAGCGCGCCCCACACCGCCTCCCAGCGCGCAGCCTGTGCCCCCACGGCACAGCGCGAGCGGCGCCGCGAGTTCACGCGACGCGCTGACACTCCTTCAATCCGACGACCTTCCCGGTGCGAAGGGGAGCAGCGCGCTGGCTCACTGTTCGGGCGACGCTCAAGCGCGACCGCGCGGCACCAAGCCAGCGCCGCTCAGCGAGGTGCCCAACCCCCAAACCCAAAACTTGGAGCTTAGGGTGGCGCACCGAGGAAGTCCGAAGGAGGACGCCATGACGCGACACCCGCCGCTTGGTCGTCCACCGACGCCCCGAACGGAAGGATGAAGTCAGTAGGAGGGCGCCATGACGCGACACCTCCAAGGCGACGCAGATCACCCCGCAGCTGATGCTGGCGCGCGCGCGGCGCGCACCTGGAAGCTTGCGCCGCGCCCCTCAGCGCTGTCCACCGCGATCTCAAAGCCGTGCTCATCGACGATGCGCTTCACCACTGCGAGCCCTACCCCGGTGCCCTTCGAGCGCGTCGTGAAGAAGGCGTCGAACAGCTGCGCCTTGGCGGACTCATCGATGCCGAGCCCGTCATCCTCCACGCTGAGCAAGAACCCCGCCGGATCGTCCTCGAGCCGCATGCGCACCTCGTCCCCCGCGCTGCTCGCCTGCACGCCGTTGCGCACCAGGTTCCACACCAGCTGCCGCAGCTGCGCGCCGTCCGCCACCACCTCCGCGTGCTGTAAGCCAAGGTACACCACGCGAACATCGCTCACGGAGCGCCCGAAGCTGGACGCCAGCTCAACCACCTCGCGCGCGGTGACGGCGAGATCGGTCGGCCTGAGGTCGGGGCGCTTCGGGCGTGACAGATCCATCATGTCGGTCACTAGATCGTTCAGGCGCGCCGACTCACGCTGGATGATCTCGCAGAGCTGCTTGTCCTCCTCCGCGAGCGCCGGGCTGTCGCGCAAGAGCTGGATGGAGCCTGAGATGGAGCCGAGGGGGTTACGGATCTCGTGGGCTAGCCCCGCCGCCAGGCGACCGAGCGCCGCCATGCGCTCAGCCTGCTCCGCCCGCTCCTCCGCCGCTTGCAGCTGCCCGCCTGTCTTCATCAGGCGCTCAGCCAGCGTGCCGCTCAAGAGCATCACCACGCCGATCACGAGCACGTTCACGATCGCGAGGTAGCGCAGCTCCGTGGTCGTCCAGCGGTAGGCCTCGACCGGCTGATCAGGCGGCGGCGGCAGCCAGCCTTGGTCAAGTGAAATGACGAGCACGGCGTAGAAGGCAACGGCTGACAGCGCGGCGATGCTCGCGCCACGAAAGCCGGTGAGGAACGCCCCCACCGCGCAGCTCAGGCCATACAGTGAGACGGCGCCGCTCGAGACCCCGCCGGAGAGGTAGGCGAGCACCGTCCACGCCAGCTGATCGAACGCCAGCTGCACGTCCGCCAGCCGCTCGACGAAGCGCCCGGAGCGTAAAATCGCCGCGTACACGCCGGCGAGCACGAACGAGCTCGCTAAGGTGAGCAGCGCCGCTTTGGGGGTGAACGCGTCGAGGCTCGTGCGCACGCCGAGGCTGCCGAGCAAGACGGCGAGCAAGAGCACCCGCGCCCCCGTGAGCCACACCAGGCGCCGCGGCAGCGCCGCGCCCACCAACGCGTCAGGGATCCCGAGGGAGAGGCGCATGTCAGGTGACCAGACTAACCTCGCGAGGAGACCAGCGCCGTGGACGAGCCACGCGAGACGGACGCTGCGAACGTGCCACGCGGAAACGAACGCTCCAAGCGCGGCGCGCTAGTCGCCCTTGATGTTCCCAGCCAGGTCGAAGATGGGCAGGTACATCGCGGCGAGCACCACGCCCACCATGCCGCCGACGCCCACCATCAAGATGGGCTCGATCATGCTGGTCATGGCGGCGACGGCGATGTCCGTCTCCTCTTCGTAGAAGTCAGCTATCTTGTTTAGCATCTGATCGAGCGCGCCGGTCTGCTCACCGACGGCGATCATCTGCACCACCATGTCCGGGAAGACCTTGGCCTCCATCAGCGGGTCGGCCATGTTCTGACCCTCGCTGATGCGGCGCCTCACGTGCATGATGCCCTCCTCAATCAGCACGTTGCCTGACGTCTTCGCGCAGATCTCCAGGGCGTCCAAGATGGGCACACCGGACTGGAGCAGGGTGCCCAGCGTGCGCGTGAAGCGCGCGACCGCGATCTTGCGGAGCACCCCGCCGATGATCGGGAAATTCAGCATCAAGCGGTGGAAGAAGCGCTTGCCCTTCGGGGTGCGGTTGGCGTAGCCGACGCCGAAGACCGTCCCAAACACCACGATCGCGATGAGCGGCAGGTAGGTGATGAAGCCGTTCGACATCGAGATCATGAACTGCGTCAGCTTCGGGAGCTGCGCCTTGCCACCACCGAAGTCCCTGAACATGCCCTCGAAGGCGGGGATCACGAAGGTGAGCAAGATGGTGAGCACGCCGCCCGCGACCATGACCACGATCGCCGGATACACCAAGGCGCCCCGCACCTGGCTCACCAGCTTGGCGCGCTTCTCCAGGTAGACAGAGAGACGCGCCATGATGGAGTCGAGGATGCCGCCCACCTCGCCCGCTTGGACCAGGTTGACGAACAGCTCATCGAACACCTTGGGGTGCCGGCGCAGGGAGTCGCTGAAGGTGGCGCCCTGCTCCACCGAAGATTTGACGTCGCGCAGCACGCCGGCGAAGAGCTTGTTGCTCTGTTGATTCGCGAGGATATCGAGGCACTGCACCAAGGGCAGGCCAGCGTCCACCATGGTGCTGAACAGGCGCGTGAAGGTGACAAGCTCCTTGGTGCTCACCCCAGAGCCGAACTGGATGTTCAGCCCCTTGCTGCGCTTCTTGACCTTGACGGGGTTGAGCTGCTGCTGACGGAGCTTGGCGTTGACGGCGTCCTCCGTCTCCGCCTCCATCACGCCCTTGCGAACCTCACCGCTCCTGGCGCGCGCTTCCCATGCAAACTCAGCCATTTTTCATCCTGCTGAGCTCACCTTCGATGAGAGACAGCACCTGTGAGCGTACCGCGCTCACGCGCGCCTGGTCAAAACCCCGCCGCTTCTCTGCCTGAGCCTCCCCCTTGCCCAACTGAGCGCGGCTACTCTAAAGCGAGATCGTGACGCGAGCCGAGCCTCCCCGCCCTGCCGAGAGCACCCAGCCCTTAGGGCGCCCTAGCCCTGAGCAGCCTGGCTGGGGCGCCTCGCTCGACCCAGCGCTCAGCCGGGCCTTGCGCGCCATCGCCGAGGAGGAGCTGCTCGTGGCCAGCCCTGGCGGGGTGGTCGCCGCCGCGCGTCGCGCTCACCTGAGCGCGCCCTGGGAGCTCGGCGCCGCCGCGGTGGGTCAGCTCGCCCCCGACGACCCCACCCCCACCCAGCTCGACACCCTGTATGACCTCGCCAGCGTCACCAAGCCGTTCGTGGCCTGCGCCGCTCTCAGCCTCACCCGGGGTACGCCAGAGCTGCTCCAAACGCCGCTCGGCGCACTGCTTCCAGAGGCCCTCGGCACCCCCAGCGAGTTCATCCCCCTCGAGGCGCTGCTCTGCCACCGAGCAGGGCTGGAGGCCCATCGCCCGTTGTATGAGCCGCTCACCCGTGGCCAGCCCGTGGACCGCAGCGAGGCCCTACGCATCGCCGCCAGCGCCACCGGCACCCACGCCGGCGCCGCACCACCCGCCCTCTACAGCGATCTTGGGTACCTGCTAGCCGGCGCGGCCTTGGAGCGACACGCCGAGTGTCCGCTGGCCGAGCTGCTGGAGCGGGTGTTCGCGCCTTGGGAGCTGGGCGGCACCGTGTGCGCTGCGGCGGCGCTCACAGCGAACGAGCACCATGGTGAGCGCCAAGTCGCGCCCACGGAAGACGTCGCCTGGCGCGGAGGGCGCGTGTCGCGCGTGGTCCATGATGAGAACGCCTTCGCGCTGGGGGGTTTGGGCGTGTGCGGGCACGCGGGGCTGTTCGGGGATGTTCAGGGGGTTTTGGGGTTTGGCACCTCACTGCTCGAAGCGTTGACGACGCCGGACGCGGGTCACTTGCCGGCTGGGGCACTTCAGGGTGCGCTTCAGCCGCGCGCTTTGGGCAGCTATTTGGTCGGCTTTGACAGTCGCTCCCCAGAGGGCTCCTCAGCTGGGGAGCGGTTCAGCCTCGCGAGCTTCGGGCACCTGGGTTTCACCGGGACCAGCCTCTGGTGCGATCCAGAGGCTCAAGTCGTGGTGGTGGTGCTGAGTAACCGCGTGTGCCCCACGCGAGACAACCCAAGGCTGCGCGCCGCGCGCCCCCGGCTCCACGACCGCGCGCACCAGCTGCTCATGGGCTAACGCCAATCTTGAGGAGACGGCCGGCGGGCCAACAGGGCGAGCTGGCGCTCGGTGGCGCAGCATCCAGGAAGCTCCAGGTGGAGGTCAGCCTCAGGCTGAAGCGACGAAAGCACCTCGACCTGGCGGAGATTTTAGGCTTAAGTGCGCGCGCCCGAGCCTGGTGAGCGGCGCTGTTCGAGCGTCGGGTCGTCCGCGGGGTGCACTTCAGCCGAAGTGTGGCCCAACTCTCCTTGGCTTGAGCCCCGTTAGCAGGCAGGATTAGACGCGCCCATGTGGAAGCTCTCGATCGCCGATGATCAGGCCAACACGACGGTCGTCAACCTCACCCGGGATGAGTACACCGTGGGTCGGGCTGAGGACAGCGCCGTCCGTTTGACCGAGCGCAACATCTCGCGTCATCACGCGCGCCTGCGCCGTCAAGGCAACGGCTGGGGCCTGGAAGACCTGGAGAGCTACAACGGCTGCTACGTGAACGGCACTCGGGTGGGTGGGGTGCACCCCCTGGAGCATGGGGATTTAGTACAGCTCGGTGACTATCGTCTGGAGCTGCTGGACGAGAGCGCCGTCGCTGGGGTGGACGGCGGGCCCGGCGCGACCCTGCCCGCCATGCCCCGCGGGATCGCCCTGCTCGATCAGCCCGATCGGCTCGTGATGCTGGTGGGCCCCACGCCTGGTGCCGAGTTCCAGCTGGCGCAGGAGCCGCTCGTGATCGGGCGTGGGGAGGAGTGCCCCATCTCCATCAACCACAGCTCCGTGAGCCGCGCGCACGCTGAAATCCGACCCGCGGCGGGCGGCCGCTATGAGCTGATCGACAAGGGCAGCGCCAACGGCATCCGCATCAACGGGGTGGAGCTGCAGCAAGGCCTGGTGGACAGCCGAGACTTGGTCGAGCTCGGCGACGTGGTGCTAAAATTCATCCCAGCGGGTCAGATCTACAAGCCGGGCGCCGACGAGAGCCAACAGATCGAGATGGCGCCCGCGTCGCTCGACGGCTTCCTCGCCTACCCTCCGTCTGAGCAGCCACGCCCGCAGGGGCTGCCCCCGGTAGCGAAGCTCGCGCTGGGCGTGCTGGGGCTGGGTGCGCTGGTGCTCCTCGGCATGGTCACGCTGGGCGGGAGCAGCTCGCGCGAAACGACGCTAGCCGCCGTGACCGCCGCCGCCGATCCTGCCGCAGAGGCGCTCGCCGCGGCGAAGGCGCTGCTCGACCAAGGCGATGTGGAGGGTGCGCACCGTCGCATCAACGAGGGGATCCCAGAGACGAGCAACGCGCGTCAGTCAGAGGAGTTCCGCGACATCGAGGCCAAGTGGGCAGATTCCCTGTTCAAGCAGGCGCGGGAGACGGACGATCTCGACGAGAAGAAGCGGCTGCTCGACCGCATCGCCAAGGCCACCGGGGTGGACTCCACGCGCCGGAAGCAGGCGAGCAGCGAGCTCGAAAAGTTGAGCGGCGCTGGGGTGGACGTCAGCGAGTTGCCTCAGATCCCCAAGGTTGAGGCGAGCCAAGCCGCGCCGCCCACCGCCCCGTCGGGCGGCGCGCTGGTGCGCAAGAACCCCTTCGACTCACCGACACCCAAGGCGGCGCCCAAGCCAGCCCCCGAGGCAGCCCCGGCGCCCAAGACCACGCCCAAGAACGCCATCGACGACGCCGCGAGCGGCGATCGGACGAAGCGGACCCAAGCCAAGGACGCCCTGCTCGCGAAGGCCAACTCAGGCACCGCCTCGGCCCAAGAGCTGCGCGCGCTGCGCGGGCTGTGTCGTCAGCTGGGGGACGCTGGCTGCGCCGCGCGCGCCGAGGCGCTGCTCGCTTCAAAGTGAGCTGTGGCAAATCACCAGGCTGAGGTCCGGGTCCAAGGCCCCATCCTGAAGCGACCAGCGCGCGTGCTGCTGTCAACGCCGGTGGTCGCAGCGACGCTGGTGGTGGCGCTCGGCTGGCTGTTCGCGCGCACGCCGGGGCTCGATCGCGTGGCGCTGTTCGAGCCCGTCCCAGAGCCTGAGGCCAGCGCCACAGCGATCCCCACACCGGTGCTTGAACTCGGCGAAGCGACGCTCCCCAGCGAGACCACCGAGCGCCCGGAGCTGGCGCAGCCAGAGACCGTGGATCTGAACCGCGCGAGCCGGGTGCGCCCCGGCGCCGCAGGTGGTCAGGCTCCATTACCACCTATCGAGGTGGAGAAGCCTCCGGTGCCGCTCGAAGACGCGAGCGGCGAAGCGCTCGACGGCTTCTACCGCGCGCTGGCGGCCGTGCAGCGCAAACAGCCCGGGGCGATCGCGCGGGTGCTGCACCACGGCGACTCGATCGTGGTCTCGGACTATGTGAGCGGCACCCTGCGGCGCAAGCTCCAGGAGCAGTTCGGGGACGCCGGCCACGGCTTCGTGCTGATGGCCAACGCCTGGCCGGCTTATTTCCATAACGATATTTCTCGCTTCGCCTCGAGCGGCTGGAAGGTGAGCCGCATCGTCGGCCCGCTCACGGCGGACGGGCTGTATGGCCTCGGCGGCGTGAGCTTCCGAGCGCCGCCGGGCTCCCGCGCGCGCTTCGGCACCGCCAAGAGCGGGCGCTTCGGGCGCGCCGTGTCGCGCTTCGAGATAGCGTACGTGCGCGAGCCGAACGGCGGTGAGCTCACCCTGAACCTGAACGGGCAGCTCCACAAGACCTTGAGCACCCGAGGCGAGCGCACGGAGGTGGCCTACGAGCAGATCGAGGTGCCGGACGGCAGCCACGAGCTCGAGGTGGTGACCACGCGCGGCACCTCACGCGCCTTCGGGGTGGTGATGGAGCGCGACACGCCAGGGGTGGTGCTCGACGCGCTCGGCGTGCAGGGCGCGCGGATCCGCTTTTTGGATCAGCAAGACGACGCGCACTGGGCCGAGCAGCTCAAGTGGCGCGCGCCGGCGCTGCTCATCTTCCAGTTTGGCGCCAACGAGAGCGGGGATGGCTTCGCCTACCCGATGGTGGACTACCACCGCACGATGAAGGCGGTGCTGGAGCAGGCGCGGCGCGCGGTGCCCGACGCGGGCTGCCTGGTGCTCGGCGCCATGGACCGCGCCGAGAAGCGCGGCGCGGCGCTCCAGAGCATGGCGGTGATCCCAGCCATCGTGAAGGAGCAGCGCCGCGCCGCGGCGGAGGTGGGCTGCGCCTTCTGGGACACCTACGCCGCGATGGGGGGGCCAGGCTCCATGTCAGCCTGGGTGACGCGCGGCCTGGGCCAGGCCGATCTCACGCACCCGACGGGCAGCGGCTCGGAGGTGCTCGCGAGCTGGGTGTTCCGCGCGCTGATGGCAGGCTACGACGCGTACTTGGCGAAGGAGCGCTAATGAGGCCAACTGACTACCTTGGAGCAGGCGCTTCATGCTCTGGCGCGCGCTGAGGCGCCCACCTGACTACCTTGGGGCAGGCGCTTCAAGCTCTGGCGCGCGCTGATGAGCCTAACTGACTACCTTGGGGCAGGCGCTTCAAGCGCTGGCGCGCGCTGATGAGGCCAACTGACTACCTTGGGGCAGGCGCCAGCAGCTCAAAGGCGCGCTCCCCCAGGCGCTGATAGCCCTTGGGGGTGAGGTGGATGAGATCTTGAGCCGCGAGCGGCGGCACCTCACGTGACCAGCGGAGCGCGCTCTCTTCGCCCCCCATGGCCTCGAAGGTGCTGAAGTAGGCGCAGCCGAGCTCCTGAGCGACCACCCGCTGCAGGGCGTCGATCTCCACGACACGCGGCAGCGTGCGGCCGCCGCGCACCCAATCCGTCGGCCCGAACAAGGCGCAGCTGGTCTCGGGCGCCGCCTCACGGATCCGCCCCATGAGCGCGCTGAAGTGCTCTCGGTAGCGCTCGACGGGGGTGTTCGCGCCTGCCTCATTGGTTCCGTACGCCAGCACCACGAGGCTCGGCGCGCGCGTTTTGAGCGCCGTGACGAATGACTCGCGCCCCCACGCCAAGGCCGTCGCGGCGCGCGCGCCATTGATGCCCAGCGTATCGAGCACGACGCCTGGCTCGCTGCCCTCCACGGTGAGCCCCAAGAGCTCAGGCTGCCCACCACGGCGAGCGATGCTGAGCGCCGCGCTCGCCGGCCCGCTCAGCTTCAGCTGCTCCACCTCCCCCACCCTCCGCGCAGCGACCCGCCGCTCGTCACCGCCCAAAGACACCCCCAAGCGGCTCGCGGCGTCCGGCATGCGATACCAGAGTGACCAGTGCGCCTGACCTTTGAGCGCCCCCTCACGCAACCGCAGGCGCACCCGCGCGTCGGCGCTGACCGGCGCCGTGCGGAGCCCCCCGAGGCCTAGCGTGGGATCCTTCAGGGGCGACGACGAGGCGGGCTGAGATGGCAGCTGCGACCACTTGCCGTCCACCTCAATGGCAAGCGAAGCGTGGCGGTAGCGATTGAGGCCTATGTACACGAAGCCGGGCCCACCGACGCCGTAGCGCGCGCCCAATTGTTTCCGCACAGCATCTGTCCAGAAGTCGGCGGCGGTGTGCGAGTCGCCGAGCCACACCACGCGCACGGAGTCCGCGCGCTCGCCGCTCGCGAGCGCCGCGAGCGCCGCGTGGAAGTGCTGGAGCGGCCCGGCGCCAAGCGCCTCCGGTTCGGGTGGCTCCGGCGCCGCGACGGCGGAGCCGGAGGTCGCGCCGCTCGTGAGCGGCGCGACCGAGCTCCCTGGTCCTGCGCTCGCTGGGAGCGCTTCGTGACCACTCGGCGCCACCCCGGCGGCGCCTGGTGGAGCGCCTCCCGGCGGCGCCTCGGCGCCGCGCGTGGCCCGGCCGCAGGTCACCATCACCCCCAAGCTCGTGAGCACCAGCGCCGCCGCGAAGGGCGCGCGCAGCTTAGCCGCGAGCGACGGACGCTCCGGCGCATTGGGCGCGGCCCCTGGCGTCATCGTGGAGGGTGACTGACCGTCAGAAGAACTGACAGGCATCCGCCGCGCTGGAGCGCTCACGTCGGGCCCAGGCTGGTCTCGTCTTCGCTCAACCACTCGGGCTCCCCCTTACGTGAGCTCTCCAGCCGGAGCCGCACGAACTCCACCAGGCGCTCGAGGTAGCTCGTGAGCGGCGGGCAGCGCACGCTGCCGCTCAAGAGCTCATCCGCGTGTGAGGTGTCGTAGCGCACGCGGGTGGCGAGCAGGTGGATCATGGCGCGCTGACTCTTGGAGATGTGGCTCAGGCCAGGCGCGCCGAGCACCGCCTGGGCGATGGGGCTCGGGATGAAGCGCGCCGCGAGCTTGCGGCCCGCCGCCGCGGCGACCAGCTCGAACACCTCGCGCACATCGAGCGGGTGCGGGTCGGCCAGGTGGAGCGTGCGCCCCAGCGCCGCCGGCAGCCGGCTGACGTGCTCCGCGGCGGCCACCACGAAGTCGATCGGCACCAGGTTGAGGCGCGTATCGCCGCGCGCTGGCAGCGGGATCGGCACCTCACTTGGGGTGCTCAAGATGACACGCATCATCATGTAGGGACCGTCAAAGCGGTCCACCTCGCCGGTCCGAGAGTCACCGACGATGTGCGTCGGCCGCACCACGCACAGCGGCAGCTCCGCCATTTTAGCGCGCGCGATGCGCTCCGCGCGCGCCAAGGTCTGCTCCACTGGCGAACGGAACGACTGCCCGACGTTCAGCTCATGCTCGTAGACGACGCCGCTCCTGTCGCCCGCGACGCTGGCGCTCGAGTGGATGACGATGCTCTCTAGCGCGCTGCAGCTCCGGCCAAGCTCCAAGATCTCCCGCGTGGCGCCCAGGTTGACCTCCATCGCCATGCTGCGCGACACGCCTGGGTAAGTCACCTGCGCCAGGTGGTGGATGCGGTTCACGCGTGAGCCGAGCTCGCGGTACTCCGCGCCGGAGAGCCCAAGATCCATCGCGGCGGCGTCGCCCTCCATCACCACCAGCCGCTCACGCTCTGAGTGACTCAGCCCCGCCTGGTGCAGCTCCGCCTCGCGCCCGAGCTTCTCGTGCACCACCACGTAGACGAGGCTCCGCGGCCGCACCTTGAGCAGGTGGTCGACCATCTTGCGGCCGCGGAACGCGGGGTAACCCGTGACCAGCGTGACTTCGTCGTATGGCATCAGCGAGATCCTCCGCTTGTGCTCCCTCAGTGATCTGCTGGTGGCGTTCTAGCGACGCAGCAGGAGCCGCGCCGCAGACTGGAGCGCGAGCTGATCGATGTCTACCCGTAAGGTCGCCTGACCTTCGCGGCGCCCAAACACCAGCAGCACCGCAGACTCCTTCCCCTGGGCTGACATGAAGAGGTTCGGCTGCACCACGGCGGCGAACGTCGCCTCGATGTTCGCGCGCTGGAGCTGCGCCGCGAAGCTCGGTTGAGCAGCCAAGCTGTCTTGCTCCGTGAGCTGAACCAAGCGGCTCAGCGCGGGCCCACCCTCCTGCGCCAGCACCGCCTGAAAGCCTTGCTCAGCGGTCGCCCGCCACAGAAACTCAAAACGCCGTGCCTCCACCTTCGCCTGAGGTGCCGTACCCGCGGCGGGCGGCTTAGGTGACAGCTCAATGGCGATGCGGTCAGGCGCTGGGCTCACGCCCTCCGCCTTGCCTTTGCCAAGCTGCGTCTTCACCGGCCCAAGGAACTCCTTGATCGGGTCGGCGAAGGCGGGCACCTGGAGCAGCGCGCGCGCCTCGCGGATCCCCCGGCTTAGCTCAGCTTGGTCAGTCACGCTGCCGCGCAGGAACACGGACAGCTCGCGATCTTCCGGCACCCCTGAGCGCGCCAGGAGGAGCGCGATGTGGTCACCGCGGCCTGTGGCGAGCGCGCTGAGCGCGCTGCTGAGGCGCTTGCGATCCGCCTCGGGGAGGCGCTCCCCGAGCAGCTTGGCGAAGCTCTCCTCGCTCGCCTTGGCGCTCTCGGCGCGACCCGCCGCCGTGCTCTGACTGAACAGCGCCGCCGCCGTGTCGCGCGGCAGGGCTCCGAGCGGCGTGAGCGGACCCACCACCATCTCGCTGACCAGCATCTTGACCTCCCCGGTCGCCTTCGGGACCAGGCTAAGCTCCGCCTCCAGGTGCGCGGCTT
>CAYQAC010000158.1:0-12255 GCA_964415255.1 uncultured Polyangiaceae bacterium
GGTCCTGCGAATCCACTGTCCGCGCCCCCTCTCACCGGCGCCCATCTTGAAATTGATTTTCATTTTCATAACAGGCCGTATACTCCTGGGGTCCCGTTCCCAAGGAGAGCCACCGCGATGCCGCTTCGAGACCCCTGGAACCGCGAGCACACCTGCCACCGCACGCGCGTCGCTGAGAGCGGCATGGCCACCGTGGAGGCCTGCAGCTGCGGCACGCTGCACCTGAACCTCGGCCCGTTGACGCTGCGGCTCACGCGGGAGGCGCTGACGGATTTGGTGGGCACGCTCGGCTACGCCCTGGCTTGGGTCCAGCACCACGAAGACCACGCGGAAGCGCGGGAGCGCCGTCATGTGTGCTGACCTCCACCTCCACCCGACGCGCGACCCCAACGTGCTCCGGGTGCTGCTGAACCTCACCGCGCACCTACCTGGCGCCGGGTGCCTGGCGCTCAGTGGCCCCGCGAACGACCCCGACGAAGCGCACCTGACCCGCAAAGCGCCAGCAGAGCCCGACTCGACAGATATACTGACGACTGGAGCCAGCTCGCTCACCGAGCACCACCGCCTGCTCGCAGATCGCGCGGCGCGTGAGCCGGCGCTGCTCGCCGCGTGCACGCTGGAGCTCGACCAGCGGCTAGGAGAGGCGCTCGCCGAGACGCTCGAGCTCACCCCCGCCGACGTCACGGAGCGCTTCTACCTGGGTCGAGAGTCAGCTCCACTGACGGTACTCGGCGCGCTGATCTGGACCTTGGAGCGGCGCGCAGAGCCCGCGCTGCGCCTGATCACCGCGCGGCTCGCGGCGGAGCTGGAGACGATCGCCGCCTCACGCTACCTGCGCGGCGAGACCGCGGCTCACAGCTCTGGGAGCCCGATGGTCAGCCCACCGTACGCAATCACACCGCGCATGGGGCGCTGGTCCCCCGGGCGGCCTGAGTCGCGCGCGACGGCGAGCGCGTTGTCTACCCCCAGGTAGATCTCAGCCTCATCGAGCACTGCGTAGGCGGTGCGCGCGCCCAGGTTCAAGAAGGCGGGGCTCGTGACGCCGTCCGCGATGTAGCTCTCGCTCACCAGGCGGTAGCGCAGATCGAGGCTCCAGCGAGCGGTCAGCTCGAGCGCCGTAGAGGCCTTCACGGTGTGAACCGGGCGCCCGACCAGCGGCCGCGCGCGATCGAGGTCGCGTGAGCCGAGGTAAGAGTAGCCCACGCGGCTCTTGATCCGCTCCGCTTGCTGCCACTCGACGTCGACCTCGGCGCCCCAGGTGCGCGCGCGCCCGACGTTCACGTAGTGGTAGGTGTCCACTTGAGTCGCGGGATCGCGCCCGGCGAAATCCGTGTCGATCATCCCCTCCACCCAGTTGACGAACTGGCCCGCGCGGATCCTCACCTCCTTCGCGACTCGGTACTGCGCCTCGGCGGTGACGCCGATGGAGCGCTCCGGCTCGAGCTCCGTATTGCCCGTGACCATGTAGCCGAGCGCGGAGTGATCGAAGGCGAAGCCATACTCCTTCGCGGAGGGGACCCGGTAGCCGCGGCCGATGGCCGCGCGGAAGATGAGATCGTCAGTCGGCTTGTAGCTCCCCGCCAGGCGCGGCGCGAGCACGAGGCCATAGCGGCTGTGCCCCTCCACCCGCACCCCGGGGAGCAGGGCGAAGCGGTCGAGACGCCAGTCGAACTGGCCATAAGCGGCCCCAGCGCTGAACGCCTCCGTCGGCACCTCGGACGCGCTGCTCTCCGACACCCCACCGCCTGCGAGCACGCTGCGCTTGAACAGCGACTGCGCGAAGCGCTCGTTCTCCACCCGGAGCCCGAACGTCCAGTGGTTCTTCCCGGCACGGGTGGTGGAGATGGCCTCCGCGCTGTGAAGCTGGTGCTCGCGATCGCGCACCTCGAGGTTCGGTGAGTCGCGGTACTCCTTCCGCGACTGGTTGATGTACCACTGGGAGCCGACCGTCAGGCGCAAGTCCGAGTCGCTCGTCACGCGCAGCGCCTGCTGGGCGCTCACCGAGATCCGATCGGCGAACTCGGGGACGTCCATCCGGTAGCGGCCGAGGCCCGGCCGCTCGACGATCGTCAGGCCATCGATGTCATCGCGGATGAAGCGCGCCTTGAGCCGCGTCTCCCACTCCGGCGTCACCTGCATGCCGGCGCGCAGCCCCACCAAATAGCGCCCGGCGCGGGGCAACCAGGTGGACTCATCTTCCCGCTCGAGCGCCGGCGAGTGGGTGTGCGAGCCGTCCAGCATGATCCACCGCGAGCCGTCGCGCAGCGCGACGCTGCCTTGCTGGGTATGCGCGCCGAAGGAGCGCACCTCACCGCGCACACGCGCGCTCGCGCCCTCCACCTTGGGAGCGCCAGTGATGATGTTCACCACGCCGCCGATGGCGCCGGTGCCGTAGAGCGAGCTCGTGGGGCCCGTGACGAACTCGATGCGCTCGACGTCTGTGAGCGGCAAGCTCTCAAGATCGAGCACGCCGCCGGTGTCGCCGATCACGCGCTCCCCATCGATGAGGATGAGCACGCGCTCCCCATCGAAGCCCTGGATCTGAATGCCCGCTGGGTTGCCGAGGTAGTCGTAGGCGCTGGCGTTCACCTGCACCCCGAGCTGATTGGCCAGCGCCTCCGCGACATTGGTCGCGCCTTCGCGCTCGGCGTCCTCCCGCGTGACCACGCGGGTGGGGATGACCGAGCGCTGACTGCTCTCCGGAGTACGAGTCCCGGTGACTACGACATCGACGCCAGCCTGGGCCTGGGCCTGTGGGGCGAACAGGGACAACGGAGCGGCGATCGCCAGCCCCAGCCCTGCACCACAGAGCAAGCGATGACTGAACCGAGAGCGGCCACAGAGCCGCCCAAGATCCACAGCACGGGCTCTGACATTCGACACCTTCAAAAAACTCTGGGTTAACGGCTCGCGCTCTTCTCGCCCGCCGCCCCCGCGTCTTTGTTCACCAGGCTCGCCTCGACCATCGCGTCAATCTCCTTGGCGGAGGCGCCCTGGCTGTAGGGGCTGGGCGCCTTCTCTGCGATCTTCAAGAGCTTCATCCACAGCGGGATGCCGCCGGGGTTCGTCTCCAGCTGAATGAACTGCTGCGAGTTCAGGACCCTATCCCAAGCGGCGCGGACGTCCACGAAGAACGCTTGGTGCTTCTGCCAGAAGGCACGCCCCGCGCCGAAGCCGACGTCTTCCTTGCGGGTGTAGCGGTTGAAGCCAAGCTCGCGGGCGAGCATGGGGCTGCCGCTCTTATCATCCAGATCAAGCTTGTAGTTGTCCTGGTGATGCACCCAGCCTAGAGGCGTGATCTCGTGGCGGTTCTTGCCGACGATCACGTGGTAGTCCTGGCGCACCGTGTGCTCCCGGCGCGGCAGTGGCCGCCACGTCTCTTCGCTCTCCCAGTAAGCGACGTTGCCGCGGTGATACCAGCGGCCGTAGCTCTCGTAGCGCGGGCTGTCGTCCACTTGGTAGACCGCCTGACTCCAGGTGCCCTTCACCTTCTCGGCCGGGAGCTCCTCATTCTCCCACACCCACTTGCCGCGGTAGCTGAGGATTTTATTGTCCTCATAGCGCCAGTCCTGCCGCCAGTGCTTGATCACCATGCTCTTGCCGTCATCATCGGTGATCAGGATGTGCTGTAGTACGACGTAGCCTGGCTCATTAGTGACCACCTCCACCAGCTCAAGGGCTTTAGACTCATGCCCCTTGTGGAGCTTGTAGCCGGGGCGCAGCGCTAACGTCTCCTTGAAGTCGAACACGACATCGAAGGTGCCGGCCATCGCGAGGATGGCGGCTTGGTCCTTCTCGACAGAGGGGGCGTCCCCCGTGACTGGGACATAAGCGCCGGGATCCACGCGCTCAGTGGGCGCCGCCGCTTCGCCTTCCGACTCAGGCGCCTGGGGCTCCGGCGTGGTGCCGCCGCAAGCAACCGCGCCGCCAAGGCCGACACAGAGCGACAGCGCGCCCATCACAAACCAGCTGCTCTTCATCTCACACTCACTTCGTCTGTAGGGGGTTATCTCAGGTGTCCAGCGAACACCCATTCAATCGCTTCAGCGCGACGATTCGCCGCTATGCGGTGACAGGATGGGCGGGTTTGAAACCCGCCCCTACGAATCCAGCGGGCGGGCCTGAGGACCCGCACCGACGAAACCAATGGGCGGGTTGGGAACCCGCCCTAGCCATCCAATGGGCAGGTTCAAGACCCGCCCGTACGAAGCCAATGGGCGGGTTCGAGACCCGCCCTAGAGCGCCGGGCGGGAGACCCGCACCAACCGAAACCCATGGGCAGGCTCGGATGTTGAGCCCGCCCTGGGCTCACAGCGCGGCGACGCGCACCAGGTACTGCGCGCTGTTTCGATCGCCGCCGACCGGCGTGTAGAAGTAGTCGACGATCTCGAGCTTGTAGAGCGAGCTGCCGTCCGAGCCATACACCAGGAAGGTGATGGGGTTGGGGCTCACCGCGCCGGTGCCACCGTAGCTGTACCAACCCGTGAACGCGGTGCTCGGATCACCCGGGAGCCCCGCGGGGTCCTCAATGGGCATGCAGAGCGAGTCGAGGTAGTCGTCGGCCCTGAAGGTCGCGGAAGCAGCGTCAGCTGCCGTGACTTCATCGAATGCCTTACTGACTAAATGCGCCACGCGGGCGGAGCCCGCGCCGCTGTCACCGCCGTTGACGCGGATGATGTAGCGCTTCAGCGCGATGTCCCAGCCGGGGTCGGTGTAGGACGCTAGATCCGTGATGTCCGCGCGCGTCAGCTCCGCGAGGTTCACGTAGATGGCCGGGTTGGTGGACGACTGCCCCGAGCCGCCCGCCGTCGCGTCGATGTAGACGGTGGAGACACCGTTGTCCGTCGAGACCACCTCAACGACGCCCGTGCTCACCTTGTCCTGCGCGGAGAGCATCTGATCGCGCGCTGCCTCACACGCGAACTCCCCACCCGAGCCGCCAGCGCCACCGACGCCGCCCACACCCGCGGTGCCACCTGCTGCGCCGACGCCGCCCACACCCGCGGTGCCGCCCGCTGCGCCGCTGCCGCCGACACCCGCGGTGCCACCGTCACCCGCGGTGCCGCCCTGCGCGCCGCTGCCGCTTGAGCCACCGTTGCCGCTCGAACCACCGCTGCCGTTGTCATCGTCGTCACCGCCGCAACCGGTGACACTCACCAAGGCGCACAGCGCCAAGGGAGCCCAATACTTCGCCTGCATGACTATTTACTCCAGTTGATCAGCGCGCTGGGCGCACGTGTAAGGTCACTCGGTTCGGCTCTTCAGCGACGTCCTGGCTGAACCCCGCCAAGAAGCGCTGCGAATCACAGGGGCTCTCCCCACACTGACCCGAAGAGAGCACCGCCCAGCTCGCCTTCGCGACGCGCGGCGGTGAGAGTTCGGTCAGCCAGTAGCCAGCGAACGCCGAGATGATGCGGTCCCCTCGGTACTCGAGGGTGGGCTGCGTCAAGTCTTGATAGCTGACGGCCTCGAACTCCGGCAGGCGGCGGTCCGCGGTGTAGCGATTCACCACCTCGAGCGGTGTCTCGTCGTCGGCGTCGAGGTTGACCGCGGTGACGCTGCCGGGGCCACCCAGCTCACCGTTGACGCTGATGCTCATGCGCCGAAAGCAGATGTCCCAGCTGGTGTCGCTCAGGTACTGAGCGGGCGTGAGCAAGCGCTGCTCACCCGAGCCTAGGGTGAGGCAGGCAGCAGGGCTGTCTGGCGTCAGGGAGGGGCCGCCCGCCGTGGCGTTGATGCCGTCGATCCGCTGCACCGGCCCGGAGCCACCCTCCGTCACCTCCGCGTAGCGGATGGAGTACACCGAGGAGAGCGGCGTCGACTGGATTTCTCCATAGTAGGAGATCACCTGCACCTTGTAGAGGCGCCCCGCGGACCGCACCCCGTAGGTGTGGAAGCGGCTGTAGAGCACGTGGGAGGAGCCGTCGTAGAGGTACCACTCGCCGAAGGCGCCCGCCGCCTGGTCCTTCATGATGAAGGGGATGTTTGGGATCTTGCCGGCGTCGTAGTCAGCGAACGTCAGGGGGCCGAAGGCGCCACCATCACCTTCGCCTGAGGCGCCCGAGTTGGTGAAGATCTCGGGGCCGTCGAGCAGCAGATCCCAATCGGCCGTTTGCGTGTCGCTCGCGGAGAGCGGGCTCAGCTTGATGTAGGTGGGGCCTGTGTCTAGCGAGAGCTCCAAGCTCTCTCCGGCCCACTCGCGCTGCGAACCGCCAGCGCCGGTGCTGCCCGTGCCGCCGGTACCACCAGCGCCCGAGCCCCCAGCGCCGCCTGCGTCCTCAGCGTCGATGGCGACCTCGGTGCACCCAAGCGCGAACACCCCTGCCACGACGGCAACGCAGCCCAACCACCTGTGCACTGGCTTCTTCATCACGATGCTCACACAGCCCGCTCGAGGTCGAGCCGACGCGCACCGCGCCGGGGGGAGCTCCCCTGCCGGTGCGCCCACAGTTTGCTGGGCGTGGGCGCACCGGCCCGATCACGAAGTGGGGGACCAGAGTCTCTCGACTCCGAGGGGAGGTATGGCACGGCTAATCGATATTGAAAATCAATTTCGATATGCGGCGGTCGATTTCCTCGGACGCCGAACCCAGAGGCCCAGCCCGACGAGCCCCAACAGCGCGCTCAAACCCCATGAAATGCCGCGCGAGTCTCGCGAACGTCCCCACGAACCCGCGCTGATGGCGCAGCCACCACCGCTGGGCTCCGCCCCTGAGCCCGCTCCACCTGAGCCAGCCAGTGCCGCGCCCCCTGCGCCAGCCGCCCCGGAAGCGCCCGCTCCGCCCCCGGCGCCTGACGCGCCCCCCGCTCCGGCGGCGCCGCCGTCAGGCGACGTGGGCTCCGCGACCAGGAGCCGGTAGCGCGCGTCGCTGCGCAGCACCGTGCGCCCTGTGATCACGATCACGCCGCGCTCGAGCGGCGCGCTATAATTTCCATTTGGTAATTCCTGCGCGCTCGTCAGATCGAGCCCAGCGCCGGCGTAGGGCACGTACCAGGCGCTGTTGCGCGCTGGGTCCGTCTCAACCAAGACCTGCGCCTCGACAGCGAGGTCATAGTAGCGCGCGCTCAGGCCGATGATGGTGCCGCTGTGCTCACCCAGCTCAGTCACCGGGGTGATCGGCACCTGAGGGTACACCGCGCGATCTTGGTACCCTTGCTCACCGGCGCGTGACCCCGTCGCCGCGTTCCAGCGCGCGAACTCCCCGAACACGGTCCCCAAATCAGCGCCCCGCGCCTGCAAGGCGCGGTCAATCGCTGAGGTGGCGGGCACCCCCGCCGCGCCCAGCTCACCCAGCGTGGAGACGACCAGCGCCGCGTCGAAGCGCTCCTCCAGGAACACCGGGAAGATGGCCGTGGCGTAGCTGAAGCTCACCACGGGGCCGCTCGGCGGTGAGTCGATGGAGCGGTGGATTTGGCTGAAATACGCGGGGAGGAAGCGCTCTAAATCCGTCAGCTCAGGGTACACGTGGTTGGCGCCCCACTGCGCCGTCCCCTCGCTGTACCAGACCTCCAGGCGCGCGTCGTACGCCGACTGAACCATGTGGAAATACTCGTGCGGCACCACGGTGCGGTACGCGGTGAGTGAGTCGGGGTAGCTGTAGCCAGCGAAGTCGTTCTCCACCACCATGAAGCCGCTGCACACGGTCGGCGTGGCGGCGCTGCAGTCCTCACGCACCACCAGGCCATCGGCGTTGCCGGCAAAATCCCGCAGGTAGATGTCGAACGCCTCATCGTGCGCCGCGCAGGGCGCGCGCTGATCGGACGGCGGCGTGAGCAGGCCGAGCCCGATGAAGTGCTCCCGCGCCTCCTCCGCGATGTCGAGCACCAGCTCCACGTTCGGCGGCACACCCGCCCCGGCGCCTGGCGGCGCGTGCACCCCGGACTCCGCGTACCACACCCGGAAGTGCCCGCCCGGCGAGCTCGCGCTCTGGACGGTGACGCCTTCTTCATATGGATAAAAGCTGGTCGCGGGCTGCGTGGGCCGCGCCGCGTCACACGCCAGCGCCCGCTCCGTGACGCCCCACAGAGCCAAGCCGCACGCCACACCGAGCCACACACCTCGCATACGCCGACCTCCAAACAGCCGGTTCTAGCGCGCTCAGTGAAAATGAAAACCGTTATCACCCCACCGCGATGTCGCACCCAGCGCAGTCAGCCACCCTGATGTCGCACCCAGCGCCACGCGGAACGCATCGTCCGGCACGCAGCCGCACCCAGCGCAGTCAGTCCCCCTTACGACTGTCCGCCTCACCCGGCGCATCAGGCGCGACCAGCGGCGCGGCCGACGCGTTCACCTGGGACTCGCGCGCGCGGCGCCGCTCGGCTTTGTGAGCCGCTCGGTCGCGATCGAGCGCCTCATAAGCGAGCACGATGCGCTGCACCAGCGGGTGGCGCACCACGTCGGCGTCGCTGAAGCGTGAGAACGCGATGCCGTCCGTGCCGTGGAGCAGCTCGGAGGCCTCCTTCAAGCCGCTCCGCTCACGATTCGGCAAATCGGTCTGGGTGATGTCCCCGGTGACCACCGCCTTCGACGAGTAGCCGAGGCGCGTGAGGAACATCCGCATCTGCTCGCTGGTCGCGTTCTGCGCCTCGTCCAGGATGATGAAGGAGTTGTTCAGGGTGCGCCCACGCATGAAGGCGAGCGGCGCCACCTCGATTTGCCCGCGCTCACGCAAGAGCTCCACCTTCTCGAACTCCATC
This sequence comes from uncultured Polyangiaceae bacterium, assembly GCA_964415255.1. Taxonomy (GTDB): domain Bacteria; phylum Myxococcota_A; class Polyangia; order Polyangiales; family Polyangiaceae; genus JAHBVY01. Next base: position 8,701 of record CAYQAC010000158.1, read on the forward strand.
ATGTCGTTCAAGGCGTCGTACAGCGGGCGAAGGTACGGGTTCACCTTCTCCGCCAGATCCCCAGGGAGGAAGCCGAGCTTCTCCCCCGCCTCCACCGCGGGGCGCGTGAGGATGATGCGCTTCACGCGCTGATTGATGAGCGCGTTCACCGCCATCGCCATCGCCAGGTAGGTCTTGCCGGTGCCGGCGGGGCCGATGCCAAACGTCAGGTCATGTGACCGAATGTTGGCCACGTACTCGCGCTGCGCGGGCGTCTTGGGCACCACCGCGCGGCGCTTGGGGGCCACGCGGATGGTCTCGTCGAGCAGCTCCGTCAGCGCTGATTCGGGGTGGTCCCGCAGCGCGCGCAGCGACCGCGCGACGTCCCCGGGGCCCAGCTCCACCCCGGCGCGCACCAGCTCAAGCGCTTCCATAAGGAAACGATGGGCGGCGCGCACCGGCTCCTCTTGCCCGGAGATGAGCACCACGTTACCGCGCAGCCCAAGCTCCGCCCCGCTGTGCTGCGCCACCTCGCGCAAGAGCAAGGACCCAGGGCCCATCAGGCGCTGCAAGAGCGCGGTGTCGTCAATCTCCAGCCCCTCCGTGACCAGCTTCGGCGCCGCGCTCGCAGCGCCGCTGGGAGCTGCAGCGCCGCTCGCAGCCGCACTGCCTGAAGTCGCCGCGCCGCTCGCAGCCGCAGCGCCCTGGGGTGCCTCGGAGGACTCCGGGCTCAGCCCGGCTTCAGGCTCAGACAAGCGACACGACACTCTTCTCGGCGCACGACACGCAGCTGACCATCCAGAGGAGCTTGCGCCACGCACCGCGAGCACGCAACGCCGCGCAGCGCGGTGCCCTCCAACCCCCCAAAAACCCAGCGCTCGGAGCCCCAAACGGGGCCGCCGCTGGCGCCATACCCCGGTTTTTTGGCCGATCTAGCCTGAGCTGATTAGTGCGCTAGCGATGAGCGCGTGGAGAAAATGGGTCGGCGTGGGTGCGGCCGCCGGGATCATCTCGGCGCTCGTCCCCGTGGTGCAGGGCAACATCCCGCTCGAGGCTGCCCTCAGCAAAGCCGGCCCCACGCGCCAAAAGGACGCGGGACCTGACCTCAAGGGCATCGACCTATTGCGGCTCCGCAGCCAGCCGCGCCGCGTCACCACGCCGCTGCCTGGCGGGCGCACCGCAGAGCTCACGCTCGACCCGGAGCTGCAGCGCGCCGCCAGCTCGGTGATGAAGAAGTACCGCGTGCCTGAGGCCGGCGCGGTGCTGATGGACATCAAGACAGGGGAGCTGCTCGTTTACGCGAGCCAGATCCATGAGGGCGAAAAATTCGACGTCAACCTGAGGGCGGAGGCGCCCGCGGCGTCCATCTTCAAGGTGATCACGGGCTCGAGCCTGGTGGAGAACGCGAACCTAAACGCCAAGACCGAGCAGTGTTACCATGGCGGTCGCAGCAGCATCACCGTGGGTGAGCTGCAAGAGGATCCGGCGCGCGACAAGTGGTGCGCGACGCTCGCGGCGGCGATGGGGCGCTCCTTGAACGTGGTGTTCGGGCGCTTGTCGCAGAAGCACCTCACGCCAGAGGAGCTCACCGCGACCGGCGGCGCGTTCGGCTTCGGTCAGCCGGTGCCCTTCGTGGTGCCGACGGAGGCCTCTCAGATCGCGATCCCCAGCGAGCCCTTGGAGTTCGCGCGCACCTCGGCTGGCTTCTGGAACACCACGTTGTCACCGCTGCACGGCGCGTCCATCGCGCAGACGATCGCCAACGGTGGGGTCACCTTGGAGCCGCGCATCGTGCGGTCGGTCACCAAGGAGCGCGAGACGCTGTGGGAGTCTGACGGCAAGCCGCGCGTGCTCCGCCGCGCCGTGAAGCCAGAGACCGCGAAGGAGGTCACCAAGATGATGCTCCAGACGGTGCACAACGGCTCCGCCTACACCCAGTTCCACGACAAGCAGGGCCGCCCCTTCATCCCCAAGATCCACATCGCAGGGAAGACAGGCACGCTGACCAACCACAAAGCCAACCGGCACTACACCTGGTTCATCGGCTTCGCGCCGGCGGACAAGCCGGAGGTGGCGGTGAGCGTGTTGGTGGTGAACACGCCGATTTGGCGCATCAAGGGCCCGATGCTCGCGCAAGAGGTGCTGAAGGCCTATTTCCGCAAGACTGGAAAGATCTGAGCTTCCTGGTCCTTCGCGCGGCGCCGAGCATCGGAGCGCGCTCATCGGCCGCGCGCTCAAGGGCGCGTCATTGAAACACGAGGCGTTTGACGCACCGCAGCGACGCCGGTCAGGTGGCGCGCTGTAGCTCGCGCGCATGGCGCTTCGAGCGGCCGTTCACGCGCCTTCGCCACCCCTGCGCGCCTTCGCCGCGCTGGTGCACGGCGTCACGAGGCTAGAACCAAGTGGTGAGGTGCCGCCAGCGAGCAACAGGGTGGACGGGGCCCCGGAGGTTGCTAGAGTGAGGCCCGTGCAGGTCGTCTTGAGGAAGCTCGGTCGAGGCTCACGCGCAGTGACGGGGCGCTTGGTGCGCGCACCGCGCAAGGGCTCCGTCGTGGTGATCGAGTTCTCCGACGGGATGCACGAGTACGTCACCACCCCGGTGAAGCGCGTGCTGCGGCTCGCGCCGAAGGATGTCTTCTACATCGAGACGGTCAACAGCCGTTACCGTCTTGAGGTGCAGCAGCCCGGGGAAGCGCTGGAAGACGCGTCGTCCGGCTGAAGCTAGTTCGCTCGGCTGACCAGTTACGACGGGGGAGGAGTGGGCGCTTGGTGCGCTCAGGGAGTCAGCGCGCTCGGTGGCCCAGAGAGGGCGCTTCAGCGCGACGCACGGCCTGCGCGCCGGGCGAGTCAGCGCGGGGTGCCTCAAGGGTTTTTGGGGGTTGGCTCACGCTGCGCGCGCTGAGCGGCGCTCGCGGGGTACGCCTGGCGCCTCTGGGGTGCGGGGGAGGCGCTGAGGAGGCTGGTAGGGGCGGGTTTCAAACCCGCCCGCCTCAACGGCACCAATGGACTGGCACCGCCCCCGGCTGCGGTGTAGAAGCCTCGGCCCGGCCGCCTTTCGTGGCCACGAGAGACTGAAGAGAGAAAAGATGGGTAAGTTCGACAGCCGTAAGTCCCAGAAGATGTGTCGCAAGCGCGCTCAGGCGAAGAAGAAGGAGCGCGAAGCGCGCACCGCCGAAGCGACGCGCGCCGCACGCAAGGGCTGAGCAGCGCAGCGCGCATCGCCTCCCAAGCGCGGTGCCGTCCAACCCCCATGGGCCCTGACTTCCAGGTAAGTCAGGGATCCTGTATTTTTGGCGTCGGTGCTCTAAGGCGCGACGCGCCTCACGCGCCGGCTTGAGGGCGAATGGCTTCCTGCAGGCTCTCAAGGATGGCTTGCAAGATGAACTCGATGAACCCGGTACAGTCAGCCTCCTTGTCTGATGCGCCGAGGGCGTCGTAGTAGGCTTGCTGGTGGCGCTTGATCGCCGTCTCGACCGGTAGGTAGGCGAGCGTTGGCTGCCACTCCCTCAAGATCGAGGCCTGCCACAGGCGCCCTGTGTCAGAGGAGTTGTCCGGGTTCCTGGTCCCCCAAATTTG
>CAYQAC010000159.1:0-12231 GCA_964415255.1 uncultured Polyangiaceae bacterium
GAAGGGCCTCGCGCGCACCCCTGAGGAGCACCTGCACCGCATCATTGGGGACTCTATCCGCGGGATGCGCAAGGAGAAGGCGCTCACCCTGAAACAGATGAGCCGCCGCACCGGCCTCAGCATCTCGCTCCTTAGCCAAATCGAGCGCGCGGAGTCGAGCCCCTCCATCTCGAGCCTCTATAAAATAGCGATCGCGCTCGACACCCGCATCCAAGATCTGTTCGGGCAATACTGAGCCCTCAAGGCGCTCAGCTGTCGCAGCGAATCCGCCCGGCCGCTGCGCCGTTTCCCCCAATCCAGGCGGTGGCCCGTGATATAGAGGGGCCTGCCTGCGCTGCCGGCCCACGGTTCGGCAACGCAGTCTCCTTACCCTCACGAGGTCTCATGCGCACTCCCTTCGCTCGGCGCCGGCTCCGCAACCCTTGGGCGCTCATTGGTGGCGTCACGCTCCTGCTCCTCATCCAAGGCACGGAGGAGGCCACCGCCGCCTGGCCGCCGCCGCTCAACGCGACGGCTCAGGACATGAAGGACCCAGCCAACTGGCCCAACGACCCAGGCTATGGCTACGCCACCTCGGACCGCCCCAGCCAACGCCGAAGCGGGCTGTGGCAGTACTACTCCTTCATCCCTGACCGCTCCCCCGGGGCGCCCCCCATCCGCCCCGAAGAGACGGCCAGCGGCATGAGCGTCGATCTTGCCTGGCGTCACACCATCGGGCGCCACGACGTGCTCATTGCGGTGCTCGACTCGGGCATCAAATGGGACGAGGACGATCTGATCGAGAAGGCCTACCTGAACGCCGGTGAGCTCGCGAATCACCGGCCTCTGCACGCAGATGGCAGCGCCTGCGGCGGCACCGGCCCGCTCACCGGCTTCGACTGCAACGGTGACGGCGTGCTGTCCGTCGCCGACTACGCCGATCATCCCGCGCTCCTGCCTGAGGCGGTCGATGGCCGCCCCAAGGGCGACTCCAACCGCAACTGCGTGCGCGACGCCGGCGACCTGATCCTGAACTTCTCAGACGGCATCGACGACGACGGCAACGGCTACGTCGACGACATCTCCGGCTGGGACTTCATGAAGAACGACAACGACCCGTACGACGACACGCGCTACGGGCACGGCACCGGGGAGGCCCGCGACTCCACCGCCGCTGGGAACAACGGCATGGGCAGCATCGGCGTGTGCCCGCTCTGCCGCTTCATCCCGATGCGCGTCGCCGACAGCTTCATCGCCGACGCTCAAGACTTTGGCAAGGCGGTGATCTACGCGGCGGACAACGGCGCGTCCGTCGTTCAAGAGGCGCTCGGCACCATCAACATGAGCACCTTCGCCCAGAGCGCGCTCGACTACGCGTGGGAGAAGAACGTCGTGGTGGTGGCCTCGATGGCGGACGAGAACGCTCGCCACCACAACATGCCCGCCACCGCCAACCACACGATGCCGGTGCACGCGATCACGATGCTCGGCTCCTCAGGTCAGAGCACCGCGGCGGAGAGCTTCCTCGCGTTCAACACCTGCACCAACTTCGGCGCGCAGAACTTCCTGTCGGCGTCGGGCACGGGGTGCTCCAGCGAGGCCACGGGGCGCACCTCGGGCGTCGCTGGGCTGATGTACTCGATGGCGCGTGACGTCGGCATCAACGATCTGTCCGGCGGTGAGGTCGCTCAAATCTTGTTCGCCACGGCGGATGACATCGACATCCCGGAGTCGCGCGGCGAGACGTCGCGCCACTTCTGGTCGCAGCCCGGCTTCGATCAGCGCTTCGGCTACGGGCGCATCAACGTCAACGCCGCCGTGGAGATGATTAAGGACCAGCGGATCCCGCCGAACGTGGACATCGTGCGGCCCTTCTGGTTCGAGACGCTCTACGAAGACCAAGTGACGCGCCCTGTGCCGATCATGGGCTCCATCAAGACGCGGGCGCCGAGCTTCTCTTACGTGGCGGAGTGGGCCCCGGGCGTGCAGCCCTTGGACGAGGCGTTCACGGTGTTCGCTGAGGTGGACAACGTCGCTGGCCCCAGCTTCCCCACCGACGACAGCCCGCTCGCGGAGCTGGACATCCGCGGGCTCGACCTGACTCATGAGCGCGACGTCGACAGCCCGCTCGGTGAGAACGATCGCACCATCACCGTCCGGATCCGCGCGACGGCGCACTACGGCGGCAGCCTCGGTGATGTGCGCGGCGAGCTGCGCCGCGCCTACCAAATCCACAAGGACCCAAGCCTCTTGCCTGGCTTCCCCATCTACCTAGGGGCTGGCGGCGAGGCGAGCCCCAAGGCGGCCGATCTGAACGGCGACGGCGTCCGCGACCTCATCGTCGCCACGTCAGATGGCCAAGTGCGCGCCTACGATCTCTCCGGCGCCACCCCGGCGCTCCTGCCAGGCTTCCCCGTCAGCGTGAAGATGCTCGATGGCCTCGACGGCGACGCCAGCCGCACGAGCTACCTGGACGCCCCCGCCTACTCGGACCCAAGCTCCGTGGTGCGCACCGACCTCGCCCGCGAGGCGATCGTCGCGAGCCCCGCGGTCGCGGACCTCGACGGCGACGGCAAGCCGGAGATCGTGGTCACCACTTGGTCAGGCACCATCTTCATCTTCCGCGCAGACGGCAGCCCGCTGCCGGGTTGGCCCGTCAGGCTCCCTAACGTCCCCTCGTGCCCGCTGGACGGCAGCGACCCAGGCGGCCCCTGCATGGACACCGTCACGCGGCTCGCGCGCGGCGCCTTCGGGGCCCCGGTGCTCGAGGACATGGATCAGGATGGTCAGCTGGACGTCATTCAGAGCGCCTTCGACGGGAAGATCTACATCTTCCGCGCTGACGGCAGCCTGCTCCCCGGCTGGCCCGTGGCGGTGCACGACCCGCGCTCCCCCGAGTATAACCGCATCTTCACCACACCGGCCGTCGGCGACTTCAACGGCGACGGCATCCCGGATGTGCTCACCGGGTCGAACGAGCGCATCGGCAACGGCAGCAACGCAGGCAACTTCTACCTGATCGACGGGCGCGGCACCGCAGCGGGCGCGGAGCCCTGGTTCACCAACTGGCCCGTCACCATGACCTCCTTCAACCTGTTCCCGGTCATCGCTGAGGGCACCACCAACTCACCGGTGGTGGCTGACTTCAACGGCGACGGGGTGCCGGAGGCGATCATGCACGGCAACGTGAGCGCGCCGCTCATCGTGCCCACCAACCCAGGGGGTCAGGCCACCATCGGCGACGCGCCGAACAACGCGATACCCGATCGCATTGACGAGAGCACCGGCGAGCCGCGCCGCGGACTCGCCCCGACCAGCGTCTTCGGACCGGACAGCAAGGCGCTGATGCCGGACACCATGTTCCCGCTGTTCGCCCAGCCCTCGCTCGGCGATCTGAACCAAGACGGCGTGCCCGACATCGTGGCGAGCGGTGGCTCACTCAGCCTGGCCCAGACGCTGCTCTCGCCGCAGCCACGCGGCGCCAAGGCGCAGCAGCTGCTCTCCATGTGGGACGGCAAGACGGGCAAGATGCTGCCGGCCAGCCCGATCGTGCTGGAGGACTTCACCTTCTTCAACAGCCAGGCCATCGTGGACCTCACTGGGGATGGTTACCCCGAGGTGCTCACCGGCTCCGCGGGCTACTTCCTGCACGCGGTGGACGCCTGCGGTCGCTCGCCTGAGGGCTGGCCGAAGTTCACGGGACAATGGATCCTCTCAACCCCAATGGTCGCGGACCTGACGGGCGACGATCGCCTTGAGGTGGCCATCACCACCCGCGAGGGGTGGCTGTACGTCTGGGGCACCGAAGGCACGACGGACGGCGTCATTCAGTGGGAGAGCTTCCACCACGACAACCGCAACACCGGCAACCTCCACACCCCGCTCGAGCAAGGCAAGATGCTCGGCGCAGAGAAGCCGCTTGAGCTCGACGCTGAGGGCAAGTGCGTCCTCTCAGAGACACCTGTTGGCGACGCTGGAGTCGACGGAGGTGAGGGCGGCTCAGCCAGCCTCTCACCCGGCGAGCCGGCGGGCGGCGGCTGCGGTTGCACCGTCGCGACGGAGCGCTCCAGCACCCCCTGGGCGCTCGGCCTGCTCGCGGGCCTGATGTGGCTGCGCCGTCGCCGCGCGGCGCGCTGACCACCCCTGGCTAAGGTGGGGGCGGGTTTCAAACCCGCCCTCATGCTCGGCGCGTGACCACGCGCGCCAGCGTGTTCACCCGAACGGCGCTATGCTCTTCGCATGACGCAGCTGGGCGCTCACGTCCCATGGCTCCCGAAGGCGCTCATGGGCCTCTTCGGGATCGGGTTTTGGGGGTTGGGTTGCGCCGGGGAGGCGCCGCGCGGCGCCGTGGCTGCCGGTGAGCAGCCCCAGGCAGCGCCTGAGCCCGCTGAGGGCGCGCCGGGCGCCGCCGCCCCGCACACGCACCAGAACGACACCTTCCAGCTCAGCCTGGAGGTGCCCCTAGCTAAGGTCGGTGAGCTGACCAACGCCACCGTGGTGCTCCACGGCAAGGCGCCCTACAAGTGTAACGACAAGTACCCTTACCGCTTCAAGCCCCACGCCTCCCCTGGGCTCAGCTTCCCTGACGGCGCGCCGCTCGGCGAAGGCACGCTGGTGAGCGCGGAGGAGGTGCGGCTTCAGGTGCCCTTCACCCCCACCCAGTCTGGCGATCATCGGCTCACTGGGGAGGTCTCCTTCTCCGTCTGCACCGCAGACCGGTGCCTGATTGAGCGACGTGAGCTGAGCGCCGTGGTGCGCGTCCCATGAGCACCCACGCGCGGCGCCGCTCGGTGCGCGCCGCTCAGCGACGCTCGCCGCACCCCGCTCAGCGACGCTCGCTGCACCATGCTCAGCGACGCTCGCTGCACCCCGCTCAGCGACGCTCAGCGCACCCCGCGAGCGACGCTCAGCGACGCTCGCTGCGAGCCAACCCCCACCCCCCCTGGGTGGCGCTTGAGCGTCATGCTCAGCTGCAGGCGCTGAAGCGGCGCGAGGAGCTAGCAGCATGACGGGCGGCATCCACGAAGCGCTGAAGGCCGTGTGTGACGAGGTCGCGAGCGACTTCAAGGAGGCGCGGCGGGTGCTCTCGTTCGAGGGCTACCTGGAGCTGTTCGCGAGCGCGCCAGAGCGACACAGCAAGAACGCGGTCCGCTACCTCCACGACCTGTTCGACCACTACGGGCGGCGCGAGCTCACGAGGCCGTGGGGCACCGCCACCCGCTTCAAGCTGTTCGATCTCGAGTTCTTGGAGGACGAGGAGGAGCGCCAAAGCGCCCTCATTGGTCAGGAAGACGTCCAATTAGCGGTGTACCGCGCGCTCACGAGCTTCGTGCAGCAGGAGCGCGTGAGTCGGGTGCTCTTGCTCCACGGCCCGAACGGCTCCGCCAAGAGCACGGTGGCCGCCTGCATCATGCGCGCGCTTGAGCACTACTCCACGCTGGACCAAGGCGCGCTCTACCGCTTCCACTTCGTGTTCCCCACCCAACGCGAACTCAAGGGCTCGATCGGCTTCAGTGGACACGCGGGGAGCCCAGCCGCCGATGGTGGCAGCTACGCGCAGCTCGGGGACGACCAGCTCGATCTCAGGCTGTACCTGGAGCAGCGCGATCACCCGCTGCTCTTGCTCCCTCAGGAGCCGCGCCGGCGCCTGCTTGAGGCCGCCTTCGCGGGGCGCGGCGCTCCGCCTCGCTGGCTGCTCACCGGCAGCGCTTCACACAAGGCGCGTCAGGTGTTCGAGGCGCTGCTCGCCAGCTACGACGGCGACCTCAGCCAGGTGCTGCGCCACGTGCAAGTGGAGCGCTACTTCATCTCGCGACGTTACCGCACCGGCGCCGTGACGCTCGGGCCGGAGCTCTCGGTGGACGCTGGGGAACGCCAGCTCACGGCGGATCGCTCCATCGCCGCCCTGCCGGCCTCGCTGCAATCGATCCCGCTCTATCAGGTGCACGGCGAGCTGGTTGACGCGGCAGGCGGCCTGCTTGAGTTCTCAGATTTGTTGAAGCGCCCGCTCGACGCCTACAAGTACCTGCAGATCACCGCCGAGACGGGGGAGGTGGCGCTCGGCAGCCAGAACGTGGCACTCAACTGCGTGCTGATGGCGAGCGGCAACGAGCTGCACCTGGCGGCCTTCCGTGAGCACCCCGAGTTCGAGAGCTTCCGCGGCCGCCTGGAGCTCATCAGCGCACCTTACCTCCTCAGTTGGCGCGACGAGCAGGAGATCTACGATCGTCAGGTAGCCGCCCGACTGAGCGTGCACGTGGCACCTCACGCGACGCGCGTCGCGGCGCTGTTCGCGGTCCTCACGCGGCTCACCGCGCCGAGCCCTGCGCGCTATGAGGGGCGCCTCGCTGAGCTGTTTGGCTCCTTGACGGTGGTCGAGAAGCTCGCGCTCTACGAGGAGGGTCAAGCGCCCGAGCGCCTCGACGCCGACGACGCGCGGCTCTTGAGGGGCGCCGCGCGCGAGCTGTTCTGTGAGACAGCGGGCGCGGTGGACTACGAGGGTAGCTTCGGCGCGAGCCCGCGCGAGCTGTTCGCGGTGCTCCAAGGCGCCGCGCAAGACCCACGCTACGATCACCTGTCGCCGCTCGCGGTGCTCGACGGCCTGGACGCCCTGTGCCGGCGGACGAGCGAGTTCAGCTGGCTCAGCCTCAGCCCCACGCCGCTCGGCTACCACGACCATGAGCTGGCTCGGCGCGCAGTCAGGGCCGCCTTGATCGAGCGCTGCTACGAGGACCTGCGCGCCGCCAGCGGCTTGGTCGATCAACGTCAGTACGCCGAGCTATTTGACCGCTACATCAGCCAGGTGAGCTACTGGGTGAAGGGGGAGCGGCCGCGAGCTCCAGGCACCGGTGAGCTCGCGGAGCCCGACGAGCGCCTGATGCAAGAGGTGGAGCGCCTGCTCGGCGCCCCGGAAGATCGCGCGGCGCTGCGCCACACCTTCATCAGCCGCGTCGCGGCCTTCGCGATCGACCACCCAGGCGCGCCGGTCGACCACCAGCGCATATTCCGTGAAGAATTGCGCCAGCTGGAGGGCACCTCCTTTGAGGAGCGGCGCGCCGCCCTGGCCCAGCTCAACAGCGACCTCCTGCGCTGCCTGAAGGAGGACGGCGCGGGCCTCCCAGAGCCCAGGCGGGGCGACGCGACGCGCGCGCTGGGCGTGCTGAAGAGCCGCTTTGGCTACGCCGACAGCTCGGCCCTAGTCGCCTGCGCGCTGCTTGAGCGCGAATATTTCGCCGCGCCGTAGGCGGCTCGGGCTCCAGCTAACGCGCCACCAAGCCCCCGCGCCCAGAGCCCGCCAGCGGGGCCCCCTGACGAGCAGCGACCAGCGGCCTCCGTCCTAGCCCTCCTCGCCGCCCTAGTACGGCGCGGGCTCGTCATGCTACGGCCGCGCGGATGGGAGCAGACGACCGGCGGACACCAGAGCTCGGCGCCCTCAGCCTGCTGGCGCTCGGGATCAACGGCATGGTCGGCGTGGGGATCTTCTTCGCGCCGAGCGAGATCGCTGGTCAGGTGCCCGGCGCGGTCGGCGCCTGGGTGTACCCGCTCACCGCGCTCTTGGTGGCCCCGGTGGGCGCTTGCTACGCGGTGCTCGGCGCGCGCTTCAGCCGCGACGGCGGGCCGCTCGTGTGGGCTGAGGCCGCCTTCGGCAAGCTGATCGGGTTCACGGTGGGGTGGATCACCTACGTCAGCGCCCTGCTCAGCACCGCGGCGGTGCTGAGCGGCCTCGGTGAGTACCTGGCGCTCTACCTGGGTTTCGCCGCGAGCTCAGCGGGGCACGTGGCGGCCGTGTGTGTGCTCGTGTTGTCCGCCATCGCCGCGGTGGGGCTGCGCTTCAGCGCCTGGGTGTGGAACGGCCTCACGGTGGCGAAGCTGGTGCCGCTGATCGCCTTGCTCGGCGTGGGGCTCGCCACCGCCTGGCACTTCACCTCCAAGGCGCCGCTCGTCAGTGAAGCAGACATCACGGGCGGCGCCTCAGCCTCCAGTTGGTTCCGCGCGGTGCTGATCGCGGTGTTCGCGCTGCAAGGCTTCGAGGTGCTGCCGCTGGTGTCGAGCAGCGTGAAGAACCGCGCGCGCAGCATGCCGTTCGCCATCGGCCTCTCCCTCGCCGTGGTGGCGCTGCTCTACCTCGCGCTGCACTACAGCGCGGTGATCGCCGTGCCTCAGCTCGCCTCCGCCAAGGCGCCGCTCTCCGCCACCGCCACCGCCCTGGGCGGCCCAGCGCTGCACCAAGTAGTCAGCTTAGGCACCCAAATCTCAGCCATCGGCATCAGCTTCGGCATGATCGCCACCACCCCGCGCTACCTCGCGGCGCTCGGCGGGGAGGACTCATTCGGCACCTGGCTCGGGCGCCGCTCGCCGCGCAACGTCCCGCTCGCCGCGCTCGCGATCTGCACCGTGCTCACGCTGGTGCTGGTGCTGGTGGGTGAGCTCGGCAGCCTGTTCGTGCTCGCCGCGATGGCTGTGCTCGCGCAGTTTGGCGTGAGCGTGGTGGCCCTGGCGGCGCTCGCCTGGCGTGAGCAGCACGGCCTCACGCGGCGCCACCTGGGCCTGGCGGTGCTGGCGCTGGTCACCCTGGTGCTGGTGGGCCTCGGCTCCGAGGCCAAGGAGCTCATCACCCTGGCTGGCTGCCTGGCGCTCGGCTTCGCGCTGCGCTGGCTCCACCGCCTGCTCGCCCGCCGCGCGTCGACGACCGGCGAGAGCACGTAGCAGGAGGGCTTCTTTTTGGGGGTTTGCCCCCGCTTTCGCGTCGCGGAGCGTCACCACGACCCACCTTGAGGTGCTCAACGACCGGCGACGCGCCGCGCGATGCGTGGCACCCTCGGGAGCGTCACATGCACACCCCCGCTTCGCTCAGCCCCTGGACGTCGGTCTTCATCATCAGCGCCGCCCTGCTGGGAGCTTGCTCAAGCTCGGAGTCCTCGGGGGGCGCTGGCAACCCTGACGCCTCCGTCGATGGCTCAGCTGACAGCTCAGCTGACAGCTCAGCCGACGCCGCGGCCGACGCCGCCAGCGACGCAGACGTCACGCCCGCGGGCTGCGTCGGCGAGCCCAACACCCCTGGCGGGCCCGACCCTTGGGGCGGCTGCTGGCCTGGCCCTCACAACACGGGCTACCCCCAGGGCCTGCCGGGCGACACCCGCGCACCGGTGACGCTCACGCCCTATCAAGGGCCAACCATGCTGCGTGAGTGTGGCGTCGTCATCGACTCGAAGCTCATCGAGGAGACCCTCATCATCGAGGCAGGCAACGGGACCACCTCCAAGGACACGCCCTGCGTGACCATCCGCAACTCGCTGGTGCGCGGGGTGATCTTCGCTGAAGAGAGCCGCTTTGGCCCGGTGCTGGTCGAAGACACAGAGGTTCACCCACCTGACCTTCCGTTCTGGGAGAACGTGGGGCGAAATAACCTCTTCGCCTACCGCGTGAACTCCCACGGCGGCGAGGGCGTCATCAAGTGCGGCGCCAACTGCGAGGTCAAGGACAGCTGGATCCACGGCATGCGTCTGGGCGGCTCGTATCACTACAACGCGCTCGGCGGTAACGGCACCGACGGCTTCCGCATCGAGCACAACCACGCGAGCTGCGGCGATTGGTCCGCCGTGGACTCCCCCACGAGCGACGCCGGGTGCTCCGCCGTCATCGGGTTTTATGGTGACTTTGGCCCGATCCAAAACATCACCATCCACCGCAACTTCCTGGCGTCGTCATTTGACGTGTCCTCTTCTGGTGTCGACCGCCAAGCGGGGTATTGCCTCAACCCCGGCTACTACCCCGGGAAGCCACACCCAGCGCCAGGGAACCTGACCATCACCGAGAACGTCTTCGCGCGAGGCGCCTCGGGCAGGTGCGGCGTGTTCGGCCCCACGAACAGCCTGAACGCCGTCGGCAGCCCAAACGGCAACGTGTGGTCCGACAACCGCTTCGAAGACGGCGAGCCCATCTTGCGCGTGGAGGAGTAGCCGGTCCATCGCGCCACGCCCCCAGCTAAGCGCCGCACGTCGGTGTCCGCGAGACTGGGCTCGCGCGATACTCCGCGCTACCATGGGTGGATGGCACCATCCCAGCTAGCAACCGAGGCGCTCGCCTTGCCGCGCGCAGAGCGCGCCGAGCTAGCGTGGAAGCTGTTGCAGAGCCTCGATGACGACGGCACGCTCGAAGAGCCGGGTGAGGTCGCGAACGCGTGGGCCGCTGAGATCGATCGGCGAATCGAGGCGCGTGAGGCTGGCCAGTCACGCTCGATACCGCTCGCCACCGCTATCGCCGATGTGAAGGCCCAGCTTGCCGCGGCTCGTACCCGAGCTCGTTGAAGAGGCCGCCGCCGAGATGCTGGCGGTAGCTCGCTGGTACGATGCACAGGCGCCTGAGCTGGGAGACGAGTTCGTCGACGAGGTGAGCGCAGCGATCGACACGATCGCGAATCAGCCACACTCCTGGCCTGTATGGCCTGGAGTAGAGCCAAGAACACCTCCAGTCCGACGATACGTGATGCTCCGCTTTCCCTTCGCTCTCGCGTATCAGGCCTTCGCCGAGACGATCGAGGTGGTGGCCGTTGCCCACGTCAGGCGACGGCCTGGCTACTGGCAGCACCGCTCGCCTCGCGGACGTGGGTTCTGACCCTGGCGCAGGACGGTGGTGCAGCGCTATGGAATGCCAGACGCCGCGCCACCGCGCTCTTGGAGGAACCTTGCTGATCGACACTCACTGCCATTTGGATGACCACCACTCAGGGGCAGAGGCTCAGGAGCTCTTGAGTCGTGCGCGGAGCGCGGGGGTGGGCGCCTTCATCGTGATCGGGGTGGGCTCGGACGCGGCGCGCGCCGATGCGCTGCGCCTCTCGCGGGAGCAACCAGACGTGGTGGCGACGCTTGGAGTTCACCCGCACGACGCGGCGGAGAGCAGCCCTGCGCTCGAGCAGGAGCTGGAGGCGCAGGCGGCTAGCCATGAGGTGGTGGCTATCGGTGAGGTGGGCCTCGATTTTCACTACGATCATTCGCCGCGCGACGTTCAAGATCAGGTGTTTCGGCGCTTCGTCCAGCTCGCGCGCCGCGTGAAGAAGCCGCTCATCATCCACACGCGCACCGCGGCCGAGGAGACGCTGCGCGTGCTGGAGGAGGAGGACGCGCGTGAGGTGGGCGGGGTGATCCACTGCTTCAGTGAGGACATCGCCTTCGCGCGCCGCGCGCTCGACTTGGGCTTCGATCTATCTTTCTCAGGGATCCTGACCTTCAAGAGCGCCACCGCGATTCAAGAGGTCGCCGCCTGGGCGCCGCCCGATCGGATCCTGGTGGAGACGGACAGCCCTTACCTCGCCCCGGTGCCGCTCCGGGGTAAGCGCTGTGAGCCGGCCTTCGTGGTACACACCGCGCGTCGCCTCGCGGAGCTCCGCGGTCAGCCGCTCGAGGTGGTGTCCCAGCTCACCACCGAGAACGCCTGCAGGCGCTTTGGCCCCGCGCTCTCAGCGGCCCTCGCCGCGCAGCCCAGCTGACTCAGCGCTCACCTCACCCAACGAGCGATCGTGCCGCGTGCGCTGGCGGGGCGCGCACGGTAGGCTTCAGGATGGCTCGTGGGGTGAAGCAGAGCGCCGGCTTCGCCGCCCTGTTCTCGCTGGCGCTCCACGGTGGCCTGCTCGCCTTCGGCGCTTGGCAACGCTCACGCGGCGCGCCCCCCGAGCCTCAGGCGCGCGAGCTTGAGGTGCAGCTTGAAGAGCTCGAGGGCCGTGTGTGGCCACCCGAGGTGCAGAGCTTGCTCGGGCAGGGCCCAAGCGCCGACTCCCCAGAGGAGCTCGACCCGAGCGGCCGCGGCGCGGAGCTGGCGCGCCCTGATCAGGCGCGGCGTGGACGAGGCGGTGAGGCGGTGGGCGCCGCGGTGAACCTCTCGGACAGCGTGGATGACATCCTGCTCGAGCGGCACACAGTCACTCACCCTGACCGTACTCAGGTGCAGCGGGTCAAGAGCTCCACTGAGCGCCGCTCTCAGGATGACCGCCGCGCCACACCGAACCCCATGGAGCTGAGCTTCCTCGCCACTGGGCGCGGACGGCTCACGGAGCGGCGCCCGCCCGCCTCGCACGATCCGGCGCGCGGGAGCCGCCACGGCGCCACCCCCACGCCGCGCGGCGGCTTGTTAGGTCACCTGACGGGTCATGAGCTAGACAGCTCCCATGACGGTCAGCTCACGGCGCGCGGCGCCGAGGCGGCCGGGGGCGCTCCGAAGCGGGCCTTGGGCGCCGCCGAGGCCAGGGCGCGCGGCTAC
>CAYQAC010000160.1:0-12007 GCA_964415255.1 uncultured Polyangiaceae bacterium
CGAAGGGCCGCCGAGGCCGTGGCGCAGCAAGCGAAGGGCTGAGCCGTTCGCGTCGCCGCCGACGCCTTGGCGGCTCAGCACGGCTCACGTAGGGGCAGGCCCCCGTGCCTGCCCTCTTCGCGTTTGCGCTAACAACCCGCCAATAGGCCCGTGCCTGCCCTCTTCGCGTCGCGCTGACAACCCGCCGATGGGTCCGTGCCTGCCTTCTTCGCGTTGCGCTGACAACCCGCCGATGGGCTGCCTGCCCTCTTCGCGTCGCTCGAAGATCCCGAAAGGGCCCTCAGCGCATTGGGATCGGGTGTTGGGGGTTTGGCAGTGCGCCACATGGCTTCGGCGCTAGGTGACCGAAACGCGAGCCCTAGCCTGGCCCATGGGCCGATTCCAGTCTGGCCAAAACCTCAGCTGCTTGCTAGTCTGCGCTCCCCAACTCCTCAGCTGCTGAGGTGTGGGTCCCTAAGGAGGCTTCATGAGGCGGTTGCTTGGATTGGGTCTGGGTCGCTGGGTAGGGGTCGCTTGTATGGTGCCAGCGCTGGCGATGGCGTGCAGCGCCTCATCGGATGGCTCCGAGGTGAAGGGCAACGGCGGGAGCGGTAACGGCGGCTCCGCAGGGGACACCAACTTCGGTGGCACCGCGGGGACGAGCCTGGACGGCGGTGGTGGCCTCCCGAACCACTGCGCGGCGGATCGCTACGATGGTGAGCCGGTGCCGCTCGACATCTTCCTGCTCTTGGATCGCTCAGGGTCGATGAGGGACAGCGGCAAGTGGAGCGCCGTCACCAACTCGGTGAATAGCTTCCTCAGCAGCGTTCCCGGCAGCGGTGTCTCCGTGGGGATCACCTTCTTCCCGGTGACGTGGACGACGCCAGCACCCCAAGCTTGCGCTGGACCAGCGGACTGTGGAGCCTACGCGCCTTGCCTGCTGGGCCAGTGCGCCCCTTACGTCCCACTCGCAGCGAACACGGACTCCTGTGTCTCTGTCGACTACACCCAACCACGGGTGCCGCTGACCGAGCTGCCTGGCGCTGCTGGTCAAGTCCAAGCGGCGATGGCCGCAGAGTCGCCTGACGGCGCCATCACCTCGATCCAACCCGCGCTCCAGGGCGCGCACGACTACGCCCGCGTGGTCGCGGAGCAGCGTCCCGATCACCAGGTGGTGGTGGTGCTGGCGACCGACGGGGAGCCGACGGGTTGCAGCCCCAACTCGATCTCGGGGGCGGCGTCGATCGCGGCTGCGGCCAACTCAGCGACGCCCTCCGTCAAGACCTTCGTGATCGGCATCGGTGATCTGAGCGCCCTCAACACCATCGCCGCCAGCGGCGGCACGGGCAGCGCCTTCATCGTGTCCTCCGGCAACGCCGGCCAAGGGTTCTTGGACGCCATGAATGAGATCCGTGGTGCGCTCACCTGTCAGTTCAAGATCCCCAACCCCACCACCGGCGAGCCCAATAAAGATCTCGTGAACGTGGGGCTCACCGAGCCTGGGAAAGACCAAGCCATCATCCCGCGCGTGAATGGCCCCGGTGCCTGCGCTGGTCAGCCTGGCTGGTACTACGACAACCCCAGCAATCCGAGCCAGATCTTGCTGTGCCCCTCGTCGTGCGATCTAGTCGAGTTCGGCGGCGGCGTGGTGGTCGACGTGATGATCGGCTGCGACAGCGTCGTGCGCTAGTTAGTGAATCTGACGGTATAGCTCGGAAGGAGGCGCCTGCACCGCGGGCGCTGCGTGCTAGTCAGCGACTCTGGCTACTCGCGGTCGCGGGAGAGCTCGTAGGGCTTCACGGAGGCGCCGACGCCGACGCGGAAGGTGCGGGGGTCGTGGCCCCAGGCGGCGCGGAAGATGTCGGCGATTTGGCCGTCTCGGATGTCGCGTGGGCGGGTGAGGCGCTTCACTTCGCTCACCTCGCCGCTGGGGCTCACGTGGGCGACGATGCCCCAGAAGCCGCGATCGGGGCGGCCGGGCATGCCGTAGCGCAAGTCGTCGATTTCGACGCGGAGGCTGACTGAGTCGCTGGGAGGTTGGGCGGGCTCGTCAGCTGGTGGCTCAGGGATGACTCGCCAGGTAAGCTGACCGTTTGCGAACCATTGGAACAGCTCGCCTCGGGGGGTGGCGAGCACGCGGTCGACGTCGGGGTGGGGCTCCAGGGGGAAGCTGAGCCACTCGATGGGGGAGGGGCGGAGGCCGCTCACGTAGCCGACCAGCACCTCGTTACCGCTGTGCGCCACCACGCGCTTCAGGCCGAACTGGAACACTGAGGTGTAGGCGTGGATCGAGCTCACGGGGTAGCCGTGAGCGGTGAGCTCGCGCGCCGCGCGCTGCTCTACGCGGTGAGTCATCCACAGCCCCACCAGCAAGTAGCTGGTGCTCAGCGCGAGCGCCCCTTGCGCCACCCGCGCGGCGCGCCGCGGTTGCTGGCGCCAGGCGCTACCCCACGCCAACGCAACGATCAGGATAACTGAGTAAACTGGATCGATGATGCCGACGCCGTCGAGCGCGAAGCGCGCGCGTGAGAACGGTGCCAAGAGTTGGGTGCCGTAGGTGGTGAACACGTCGAGCAAGGGGTGGGTGAGCAGCGCCAGGATGAACAGGAGGACCCAGGCGCGGAGCGACGCGCGCGCGGTGACGCTGTTCGCTTCGAGATCCACAGTGGGGTCCCGGCGTCGTGCGCGCGCGCGATGGACTCGCCAAACCCCCCACCCTAGGAGCGGGCCCACCACCGGACCAAACCACAGTGAGTGGCTCTCCCCGCGGTGCACCCACATGGAGGTGAACTCGTCGAACGGCATCGACACGAAGATGTCCGCGTCCGGCAGCATGCCGCCGAGCGCACCCCACCACGCCGCGCGGCGCCCTAGCCGCTGACCCACGCTGGCTTGCCCCACGACGGCGCCGAGCAGCGCTTGGGTGATACCGTCCACGGTCGCTCTATTACGCTGGCTTCACGGGGTAGACAGCCCCCAATCGTGAGTTCAGTTGGGGGGAGGAGACCCTGAAGGGTCAGCGACGGCGCCCGCGGGGGCCACGTGAGGAGCCGCTCCACGCGCCTGCTAACCGCTTCCGCACGCCACGGCAGCATCCGGCCAGCGCGTCGGCGCATCGCAGGAGCAAGGGGCGATCGAGCTATGGTAGCCTAGCGAGGTATGTGGAGCGGATCACAGCGCGGGGTGGCTAGGGACAGGCGGTGGCAGTTGGGAGGGCTCTCCATCGCGGTGCTGCTCTTAGGGGCGTTCACCGCCTTCGCCCAGCCACAAGGCAAAGGCGCGAAGGAGCCGGCGAAGGAGCCCGCAGCGGAGGAGGCCGCGGCTGACGCAGGCGCGAGCGAGCCCTCCAAGAAGCCACCGGCAGAGGACGAGGAGCCGCCGCCCCCGCAGACCGGCGGCCCCAAGCTCTCGCCCTTGAACCCCGAGGCGGACGAGTTCCCGGACGGCGCTGGGCCCGCCGCGCCACCCAACTACGATCAGCTGCTGGGAGAGATCGCCGCGCTGCGCGGCCGGGTGTCCGCGCTGACCACCACGCTCCACGCGAGCAAGCTCAAGGTGATGGTGCAGACCGACGGCGACGACGCGCGCATCTCAAGCCTGGTCATCACGCTGGACGGCGGCGTGGTGTACCGCGCGCCGGCGCGCTTCGCGGCGGAGGAGCCGCGGCGCGTGTTCGAGCACGGCGTGGCGCCGGGGCACCACGTGGTGGGCGTGGAGATTGAGCGCTACGACGCGCGCGGCAAGGCCTACAAGACCTGGCAGAGCTCGCGCTTCAACATCGTCGTGCCAGACAAGAAGCGGGTGGAGGCGGTGTTTCGGGTGATCGACGACTCGGACATGGCGGAGGATTTCCCCGAGGATCAAGACGGTGAGTACGATCTGCGGGTGCGGCTCCGCGCGCGGGTGATCGACTGATGGTCGGTTTGGGTTCGCTCCTGAGGAGCGCAGGGATCCTCGCGGGGCTCGCGCTGGTCGCGTCGCCGAGCGCCGCGCAGCCGGCTCCGAGCGCCACGGACGCGCCGGGCGCGGCTCCGAGCGCTCTGGCGGCTCCGAGTGCTCCGGCGGCTCCGAAGGCGCCATCCAAAGCACCGAGCAAGGCGCCGGCCAAGCCATCAGGCAAATCGTCAGGTGCTGCGTCCATGCGCGCCTACCAAGAGGCGCTGCGTGCGCAGCGGCTCGGCGCGAGCGCGCCGATCTCGAGGCAGCGCTTGAAGGATGAGCTGCGCGAGGTGGAGGCCAAGCTCAGCGAAGGGCGCCGCGACGAGGCGATCGGGCAGCTGGTGTACGTGGTGGAGTCGGAGCGCTTCGACGCCTTCGCCAACACCGAGGAGGGCCGCGCTTGCCTGTTCTGGCTGGGCGACTCGCTGGGGCGCGCGGGCGCTGAGCTGCCGGCGCGCGGCTACTTGGAGCGCCTGCTCACGGCGCCCAAGGCCGATCTGTGGTTTCGCCGCGCGGTGCGTAGCTTGGTGGATTTTGGGCTGGAGAGCGACAAGCCGGCTGACTTCTTGAAGGCGCTTGAGGCCGCCAAGGCGAAGGCGCCGCTCGAGCAGCGCTCGGACATCGCGTATTTGGAGGGCCGCGCGCACGAGCGGATGAAGCGCCCCACGCAGGCGCTCGCCGCCTTCGCGCGGGTCGCCCCGCGCTCACGCTTCTGGGCGCAAGCGACCTACCTCTCAGGCTTGATCGAGGTGGAGCGCGGTCAGCTCGCCAAGGGCGAGGCGCTGTTTTGTAAGGTGGCGGATCCTAAAGCCACGCCCAAGCAGGCGCTCCTGTTCGGCGGTTCGGATTTCTTCCGGGTGCGTGACTTAGCGCGCTTGGCGCTCGGCCGGGTGGCGCATGAGCAGCTGCGCTTCGATGACGCGCGCTACTACTACTACTTGGTCCCAGCGGACTCAGAGAGCCTGCCGGAGGCGCTGTATGAGTCCGCCACGGGTCGCTATGAGGCGAAGGATTACCGCGGCGCGCGCGACCTTTTGGATGAGCTCAAGGCGCGCGGTGTGCACCACGTTTATGAAGACGAGGCGTGGATCCTCGACGCCTACGTGGACCTCGCGAGCTGTGAGTTCCCCAAGGCCGACCGCAAGCTGAAGGAGTTCTTGCGCCGCTACGAGCCGGTGCGTAACGCCACCCGCGCGCTCCGCACCGACAAGCAGGCGGTGCGCCGCTTCGTGGCGGCGATCGAGAGCGGCGCTGATCCTGCCGCTTTGGGGGTGCTGGGGGACGCCCGTCAGATCCGCGCGGTCGCGGCGCTGTTGCGGCTGGACGCAGCCTACGGCGCGGCCTCACGGCGCCTGGCGCGGCTTGAGCATCAACAGCGCGGCCTGCGCGTCACCCTGGGTGAGCTCACCGACACCCAGGCGGTGCTCGCTAAGCCGGGCGAGCTGCGCCCCGAGGCAGAGGGCGCGCTCACCCCAGAAGACAGCCTGGCTGCCATTGACGCGCAGCTGGGTGAGCTGCGGCGCCTGGTGCGTGAGGCGAGTGGCAAGGTGAAGGGTGAAAAGGCCAAGGCGGAGCTTGAGTCGCTCACCAAGGCGCTCGCGGCGCTGGAGAAGCGCGCCACCGACGCGCGCTCACAGACGCGCGAGGTGGCCAGCGCCGGCCCCGCCGCTTCGACCAGCGCTGCGCTGCCTGGGCTGGTCGCTGAGGAGCGCGCCCGCGCGACGGAGCTCTACAACCAAGGCTCGCGGCTTAGGGCCACCTTGATCGCTCAGCAAGAGCGGCTGGCGGCGGAGGCGCTCTTGCGGGTGGAGAAGCGGCTCTCGCGGCTCATCCGCCGCGCGCGGCTTGGCCGCATCGAGACGGTGCTCGGGAGGAAGCGCGCGCTGGAGCTGGAGGTGGAGGCGCTCAGTCAGGGCCTCTTACCCCAGCAGGCGGTGGACTCGCTGGACGCCGCTCGCTACCTGCGCTCGGACGAAGAATACTGGCCGTTCGACGGGGAGGATTGGGAGGATGAGTACGTCGGCGGGGAGGGGCTCCGATGAAGCGCGCTGGCTCGACGGAGCGTGCTTCAGCGGAGCGCACCACGGTGAGGTATAAGTCAGTGAAGCGCACTTCAGCGGAGCGCACCTCGGTGAGCTGTGAGTCAGTGGGGCTGACTTCAGCGGAGCGCACTTCATCGGGAGCCTCCCGGAGCGCGAAGTGGCGCTTCCTCGCGGGCGTCATCACGAGCCTCGGCTTGCTTGGCTTGGCGTCGCCAGCCACGGCTCAAGACTCGGTGGCGCCGCGCTCGCAGGGTGAGAGCTCCACCATCAAGCCGGTCGCGGAGCGCAAGCTGAGCGCGCCCAAGCGCCGCACGCAGGCCGAGCGCGCGGCGACCAAGAAGAAGCAAGAGCGCGCCGAGCGCGTGGGCTACGTCATCCCGCAGGCGCTGCGCGCCACCTTGCAGCGCCAGATTGACGGCAAGATCACCGCGAACATCCAAGAGGCCAAGGCGCTCCGGAGCGAGGCCATCGGGCTCCTGCGTCGCTTCATCGCGGAGAGCCCGGAGCAGGCGGAGTCGCTCCCGGAGGCGCTGATGCGCCTGGGGGAGCTCGAGTGGGAGGACAGCCGCGACAAGTTCTTGCTGGCCTTCAATCGTTGGGAGGAGGCGCCCGCGAGCCGCCGCGGTGAGGCGCCCACGCCGAGCTACAGCCTGGCGCGCTCACGCTTTGAGCGCGTGCTGAAGCGGCACAAGCGCTACCGCGACTACGACTTCGCGCTGTACGTCGACGGCTTCCTCGCCTCGGAGGAGGGCAAGGCGGAGGAGGCGCTCGTGCGCTTCAACCGCATCTTAGCGTGGTTCCCCAAGAGCCGCTTCGTGCCGGACGCCCACATGGTGCGCGCCGAGTCGGAGTTCTTGAAGGACGCCCCGAATTATCAGACAGCCTACCTTGAGTATGAGGAGGTGCTGAAGCACAAGGACTCCCCGCTGTACGAGCTCGCGCTGTTCAAGAGCGCTTGGTGTTTGTGGCGGCTCGGCAAGAGTGACGAGGCCGCGCGGCGCTTCCTGGCGGTGTTCAGGGCGGGAGAAGAGGACCGCAAGGGGCGCACCCAGGCGGAGCTTGATGAGCTCCAGACGGAGGCGCTCCGCAACTTGGTCGCCGTGTTCGTGGAGGATGAAAAGAACTCCGCGGAGGACATGCACCGCTTCCTGGTGAAGGCGGGGGGCGAGCAGTTCGCGGGGAAGATCGTGCGGGCGCTGGCGGAGGCCTTCTACGAGCAGGCGCACTTCGAGCGCGGCGTGGAGGCGTACCGGCTGCTCTTGAAGCTCGAGCCAACTAGCCCCGAGGCGTATCGCCATGGGCTGGCGATCGCCGCGGGCCACGCCACGATGCAAGACTGGAAGCAGCTGCGGGCGGACTACCGCTGGCTGATCCAGACCTACACCGCGCCGCCGCCAGCTAAGGCAGCGAAGGGCGCCGCGCAGCCGGCAGGCGCTGCCAAGCCGGGTGCAGGCGCTGCCAAGCCAGGCGCTGCTGAGAAGCCAGGTGCCGAGGAGCCAGGCGCCGCGAAGAATGGGGACGGCGTGGGGCAGGCGCCCGCCAAGATGAGCTACGCCGCCTCACCTTGGACCCAGGTGCAGCGCCCGCTCACCCTGAAGGACGCCGAGCGCGCCATCGAGCGTCAGC
Source organism: uncultured Polyangiaceae bacterium (assembly GCA_964415255.1). Classification (GTDB taxonomy): domain Bacteria; phylum Myxococcota_A; class Polyangia; order Polyangiales; family Polyangiaceae; genus JAHBVY01. The sequence continues at coordinate 7,587 of CAYQAC010000160.1, forward strand.
TGCGGGAGGACGCCCAGGCGCTCCACGCCAAGGCCCAGCGCGACAAGGCGAGCCGCGGTGAGTGGGAGTCCGCCGCCGGGCTCTACGCCGTGTACCTCTCGCGCTTCAGCGACCGCCCTGAGGCCTACGACGTCTACTTTAACCACGCGGAAATCAACTTCTACCACCTGGAGGACGGCGCCACCGCCGCCGCGAGCTACATGGCCGCGGTGCGCAAGAACCCCAAGGGGAAGCTGTCGCGCGACGCGCTCTACAACGCGCTGGCGGCGCTCGAGCGCGCCCGCGCGGCGGAGTTCGAGGCGGCGCGCGCCAAGGGTGAGCCGCAGCGCGAGAGCGCGACGGACAAGCTCCTGACGGAGGCGCTCGAGCAGTACGTCAAGACCTACCCGGAGGACAAAGACCTCCCCGAGCTTTTGTTTCGACAAGGGAAGCTCTACTACGACTACGCCGTCTACGACCCCGCGGTGCGCCTGTGGGGGCTCCTGGTGGAGCGCTACCCTGACAGCACCTACGCCGCGGGCGCGGGCGACCTCATCTTAGACAGCTTCAACAAGAGCGAGGACTACGCGAACATCGAGACCTGGGCGCGCCGCCTCAAGCAGGCGCCGAGCTTCAAGGCGCCGGCGGAGCAGGCGCGCCTCGACACCTTGATCGTGCAGTCGGTGTTCAAGCAGGGGGAGCAGCTCTCCGCCAAGGGTGAGCATGGCTCCGCGGCGCGGGCCTACCTGCGCGCGGCGGAGGAGTTCCCCAAGGACGCGCGCGCGGCGAAGGCGGCGGTGAACGCCGAGGTGGAGGCGCGGCGCGCGGCGGATCTGGTCACCGTGGCGGCGGCGGCGGCGCTGCTCACGGAGCACCACAAGGGCAGCACGGAGGCCGGGGATGGCCTGTGGATCGCCGCAGAGACTTACCAGAGCGTGGGGCTCTTCTCAGAGGCGGCCGGCTACCATGAGGCCATCGTCAAGGGGCACCCGAAGCACGCGCACCACAAGGACGCCGCTTACAACGCGGTCTTGCTCCGCACCACCATCGGCGACCACCCGGAGGCCATCGCCGCTGGCGAGAGCTTCCGCAAGACGTATCCGCGCGGAGAGGATACAGACGCCGTCACCTTCCTGATGGGCAAGGCGCACGAGAAGGCGGAGAAGTGGAAGGAGGCCGAGCAGGTGTACGCGCGCTATGAGGGCGGCGCGCGGAGCGCGAGCACTCAGGTGGAGGCGCTGGTGCGGCTCGCCACGGTGCGCGTGCGCTTGAAGGACGAGAAGGGCGCGAAGAGCGCGCTCGCCAAGGCGGTGCGCGTCGGCAAGCAGAAGAAGAGCCAGCTGGACGCGCAGGGCAAGTACTTCATGGCCAAGGCGCGCTACCTGGAGGGTGAGCGCATCTTGGCGGACTACGAGGCCATCAAGATTGAAGGCGACGTGAAGCAGCTCGGCCAGCGGTTGCGGAAGAAGAGCGACTTGCTTAAGCGCGCCGCGGAGACATTCCTGGACACGGCGGAGCTCGGCGTCGCCGAGTGGACGACGGCCGCGCTCTATCAAATTGGCTACACCTACGAGAGCTTCGCGCGCGCGCTCACGGACTCCCCGCCGCCCGAGGCCTTGAGCGCCGAGGAGCAAGAGATCTACCGCCAGCAAATCGACGAGTTCGTCGTGCCCATCGAGGAGCGCGCCATCGAGGCCTACGAGAGCGGCTGGAGCAAGGCGATCGAGCTCGGCATCTTCAACACCTGGACCGCCAAGATGCGCGACGCCTTGGGCCGGCTCGTCAGTGAGGTTTACTCACCCATGCACGAGACGGGGCTCGCGCTCCGGGCGCAGGGCACCGCGCCGCTCCCCGACTTGATCGGCAGCCCTCGCCGCGAAGGCGGGCGGAGCCAGCAATACCTGATCCCCCGGGCGTCCCTCGACGCCGCAGGCGCGGATAAAGACAGTGAAGCTGACGCTGGGGGTTCGGGCAGGGCAGGGGGTTCGGACCCAGCGGGCGGCGCGGAGCGAACCGGCAGCGGCGCTGACAAGGCCGGCACCGAGAAGGCCGGCGCTGACAAGGCCAGCGCTGACAAAGGCAAGGGAGGCTCCAAGTGAAGCGCCTCACGCTGGTGTTGGCCCTGGCCCTCTCCGCGGTCGCGTGCGGGGGTGGCAGCAAGCCCGCCGCCAACCCGGTGGCGCCCACCCTGGCGCCGGCCGATCCGGTCGCCGTGAAGAAGATGATCACGGGGGTGGAGCGCGCCGGCGACGGCAAGACGAAGGAGGCGATCGCCCTCCTGGTCGAGGCGGTGGAGAAAGATCCTGAGCTGTGGGAGGCCCACTACAACCTCGGCGTGCTGCGGGCGCAGGTGGGCGAGCTGGAGCCGGCGGAGCGGTCGCTCGTTACCGCCGCGAAGCTCGCGCCCAACGCGGAGGACGTCGCGGTGGCGCTCGGTGAGGTGCGGCGCCGCCTCGGTGAGCCGAAGCGCGCTGCGGAGGGCCTTGAGGCCTTCGTGAAGGCGCAGCCTGGGGCGCTCGCGGCGCGCACCGCCTTGGTCGCGGCGCTGCGCGAGAGCGGCTCCGTGGCGGAGGCGATCCGCCACGCGCGGGAGGTATTAGTACGTCAGCCTGACGACGCCCTGGCGCGCGCTGAGCTGGCGCTGTCGCACCTTGAGCTGGGGGAGGTAGACACCGCCGAGCTGCTCATCGAGGAGGCGCTCAAGGCGGAGGTGAAGAGCGCCGTGGCGGAGCGCACCGCGGGGCTCATCGCGCTGCGCCGGGGGGACGACGCGCTCGCCTTCCAGCACTTCGCGCGGGCCTCTGAGCTTGACCCGAACGACACCACGGCGCGGCTCAACATCGGCACCGTGCTGGTGCAAGCGGGCGTCTACGACAAGGCGGAGCAGGAGTTCCGTGCCGTGTTAGCTCGTAAGCCTGACGATGTGGACGCGACGCTCGGGCTCGCCGCGGCGCAGCGCGGCCAAGGCACTCGTGAGCGCCGCGAGCCTTACCTCGCCGCGGAGAGGACGCTCACGGAGCTGCTCGCGAAGGACCCCGACAACCTGAGCGCCTTGTTCAACCTCGGCGTGCTCTACGTGGACTTCTTGCAGCAGCCGGCCAAGGCCAAGCCTCACCTCTCGCGCTTCGTCAGTAAGGCGCCGGAGAAGCACCCCGCGCGCCCCGCGGCGGTGCAGCGCCTGGCGGGCATCAAGTGACCTCACTGAGCTAGCCCAGCATGGCCGTCCCCGAGCTCATCCTCCCCGAGCGACTCGAGCGCTCGCTGCTCCAGGGTCACCCCTGGGTGTACCGCGATCAGGTGCCGCGCGGCTTCACCGCGTCCACCGGCGACTGGGTGAAGCTCAGCTCAGGGCGCTTCGAGGGTTACGCGCTGTGGGACACGGAGGGCGCCATCGCCGCGCGGATCTACTCGCGCACCCGCTGCCCCGACGCCGCTTGGCTGCTTCAGCAGGTGCGCCTGGCGTGGGAGCTCAGGGAGCCGCTCCGTAAGGGCCGCTCGGGGACCGACGCGTTCCGCGTGATCTTCGGGGAGGGGGATGGCCTGCCGGGGCTGGTTGTAGACCGCTACGCTGACTATTACGTGGTGCTCACCTACGCCGCGAGCGTGATGCGCCTCGTACCGTGGCTCGTCTCCGCGCTGATGGAGGTCGCGCCGGCGCGCGGCGTCGTGCACAAGAAGGACGGCGTGCTGACGCGGCTCTCAGGTGAGCTGCCGCCCGCGCGCCTCACGGTGCGTGAGGACGGCCTCCGCTTCTCGGTCTCCTTGGAGGCGGGGCAGAAGAGCGGGCTCTTCCTAGATCAGCGTGACAACCGGAGGACGGTGGGCGCGCTCGCCCGCGGTCGCCGGGTGCTGAACCTGTTCGCGTACACCGGCGGCTTCTCGCTGCAGGCGGCGCGCGGCGGCGCCTCCCAGGTGACCAGCGTGGACATCAGCCGCGGCGCGCTGGAGGAGGCGGAGCGGAGCTTTCAGCAGAGCGGTCTCGACGCGGCGGAGCATGAGCTGGTGGCGGCGGACGTGTTCGAGTTCTTGACCCAGGCGGAGCGCGCCGGCAGGCGCTTCGATTTGGTGATCTGCGATCCTCCGAGCTTTGCCAAGAGCCGCGACCAGCTGAAGCAGGCGCTGCGCGCTTACGAGCGGGTGAACCGGCTCGCGCTCAAGGTGCTCGAGCCCGGCGGGTTGCTCGCCAGCGCGAGCTGCACCAGCCAGGTGGACCCAACGAGCTTCCGCGCCGCGCTGGCGGAGGCCGCGTCACGCGCCAAGCGGCGGCTGCTCGTCATCCACGAGGCGGGTCACGCGCTGGACCACCCCATCCAGCTGGGGCACCCCGAGGGCAGGTACCTCAAGTTCCTGGTGGCGCGCGCGCTGCCGCTCGCGTGAGGCGCTGCTCAAGGCGCGCCCTGCCGCTCGCTTGAGGCGTTGCCCAAGGCGCGCTGCCGCTCGCT
>CAYQAC010000161.1:0-8555 GCA_964415255.1 uncultured Polyangiaceae bacterium
CCCCGAAGGTGAACACGGCCGTCAGGAAAGGTGACGAGAACGAGGCGAACAGGGTGGCGATGGCGGTGACGATCATCACCTCTTGCAAGGTGAGCAGGCAGCTGAGCGCGATCACGCGCCGCTCGTCTGGCGCCCCGTCGCTCAGCAGCACGCCCAAGGCGAGCAGCAGGGCGGCGCCTAAGATGGGTAGGTAGGTCCGCGCGCGCGGCGCGCGCCAGGCGACGATCGTCAGGGCGGCGATGACCCCCGGCCCCGCCGCGACGCACAGCAGAGCCGAGCGCCCGGTCATGAACCCGAGCGCGATGAGCAGGCCTCCGGCGTTCGCCGCGATGAACACCGCCACCGTGAGCAGGGTGCCGATGTATTTCCCAAGCAGGTATTCCCAGCGGTGGATCGGCCGCGTGAGGATCGGGAACAGCGTCTTCAGCTCAAGCTCACGGTAGAGTGAGCTGGCGCCCAGCACCACCGCGACCACGATGCCATACACGGAGATCGACGCGGCCCCCAGATCGCTCACCACGCGCAGCCGCGAGCGCGACGCGAACTCCCCCACCACGAAGGCGTAGGCCGCGGTCGCCACCGCGAGCCCGAACAGCCCGTGCAGCACCCGCGCCCGCACCGCCTCACGGTACGTGTTCAGCATGATGATGCCTGGCCTGCCGAGCATGAGCGCCGTGAGCTTTACCCGCTAGGGCCGGCGATGCTGAGCTTTTTGTGAGCCCTCCTTGAGCCGTGACTCAAAAAGCCAGCCCAGCTAAGCTCAGGGCGGCCCCACGAACACGTCCAAATACCACGGCCCCGAGTCGCGATTGTAGCCGTCCACCTGCACGAAGTACTCCCCCGCGTCGAGCTCAAGATCCAAGTAGGAGCGGCCGGCCAGGTAGCCCGCCGCGCAGCCGCGCGGCACCTCGGTGCCAGGGCAGTCGGGGCCGCGGCGCACGTTGAGCAGCGTCTGGTAACCGCTGCCCTGCATGTCGAAGATCACGCGGCGCCGCTCAGACACGACGAGGCGCAGCATCTGATCCGCCGCGCCGCCCGCGGGCTGCGCGCCGAGATCGCAGCCCGCCGCGTAGTCCGCGTTGGCGTTCGCCGTGTTGCCCTGAAAGAACCCGCCCTCAGGGGGGATGAGCAGCGCCTCCTCGCAGGTGTCGGCGAAGGCCACCAGGCTGGGCACCCCGGCGGGGCGCCGGAGCGCGGTGATCTCCACCGGCGCGCCGCGCGCGCTCTTCAGCACCACTTGGTAGTCACCCGCCGCCAGCGCGTGACGCCGGAGCCGCACCGGGGAGCTGCCGCGCTCACACCCAAGCTCCGCGCCGCAGCTCGCGCCCTGCCCGGCCTCGAGTAGCGCGACCGCCCCGGTGTCCCCCGCGGACACCCGCTGAGTCAGCAACAGATCGCTCGGCGCCGTGAGGGTGAGCCCATACACCGCGTCCGCGCCGCTCGTGAGGCAGCTGAGCTCCACGTCGCTGGTGTGGTCATCCATACTGACCGCTAGCGGCGCGCCCAGGGCGAGCTGGGGCGGCGAGTCGCAGCTCTCGTCCTCTGGCGGCGCGCTGGGGAGGCCCGCCTCCACCACGAAGTCCAGCTCGGTGGGCGCCGTGGCTGACACCGCGAGGTAGTAGTCGCCCGCCGGCAGCGCCCGCGCGAACAGCGCGGGTGAGGGGCCCGTCTGGCAGGTGAGCTCCGCGCCGAGGCCCACGCACGGCTCGCCCCGCAGCGACAGCTGCGGCTGCCCCACGCCGTCCAAGCTGAAGGCGAACGCCCGCACGTCGCTCGCCTGGGGCAAGCTGAAGCGATACACGAGCTCCCCCACCGCCACGCTGCAGCGGCTCTCCAGGTCCTTGTTCACCCCGACCACCTGCGCCGTCACCGGCTCGCCCAGCGTGATCAGCTGAGCGGTGCCGCAGGTCTCGTTGCTCGGCGCGGTCGATGCCTCGCGGAAACGCACCGTCAGGTCGTGGCCCTGACCACTCGGCGAGAACAGGTACAGCGGGTAAGCGCCGGCGGGCAGCGAGCGCGCCCAGAGCCGCGCGAAGTGCTCCCCCGTCTGGGTCGGCACCGCGACGTCACAGCCGAGCTCGCTCGACGGGTCGCCGCACAGCGCGGCGAGGGCCAGCGCGCTCGGCTGACTCGAGCGCAGCAGGACGTCCACGTCCAAGAGCTCGCTCGTCACGATCGCCGCCACCACGTCGACGTGCCCCGGGTCCGAGCACACCGAGCCGTGATCGCGCTCAGCGCCGGCGGTGCTCATGCGGTAGGTCCCCGGGGCGTCAATGGTCAGGGCATCTGCACAATCATCGTGGGCGCGCGCAGCACAGTCCTCCTCGTCGATGTCGCCGTCGCAGTCGTCGTCCACCCCGTTGTCACACACCTCGAGCAACAGGCTTGAGACGGCGGAGTTCGTGTCGTTGCAGTCGCCGCCGCCGCAGTTCTTGTCGGGGTCCCCGTCGCCGTCGGCGTCGCGCGGCGCGTGGACGCAGGTCTCTGTCTCCTCCACGCAGGCGTCGATGGTGCAGGTGTCATCGTCAGAACAACTGACTGGCTCCCCCTCCACGCAGCCGAGCAGGCGATCGCAGCGCTCGAGGCCGTCGCAGTACACGGCGTCGAAGCACAGGCTGTCGTCGGGCGCGTGACGGCAGCGCAGGTACGTGAGGTCGCAGCGGTCGATGGTGCAGGCGACGCCGTCGTCGCACTGGCCATCGTCGACGCAGGGGGCGCCGAGGTCCTCCGGCGTGGCGTCGGCGCCGCCGTCGGAGGGCGCGGCGTCCCCAGTGGACGCGTCCTGATCATGGGCCAACACGGGGACGCGCCCGCTGCCACAGCCGAGCGTCGGGTACGTGGCGAGCAGGGCGGAGAAGAGGGCCGCGCGTGGGAGCGCGCCTGCGCGCCAAACTGTTGAACCCATCACAGCGAAAGCCTGGCATGATTCCGCCACGCCGATGGGAAATGACCGACTCACCCGCCAAGAACTGAGCTGGCTCCTGGCGCAGGAGGCACGCGGCGCCGCGGAGGCACTGCGCCACGGCGTCACCGCCCGAGGCAGCCAGCCGTCGCCCTCGCGCGCGTCACCTGAGCCGCCCAGGCTGCCCGAGGTGACCCTCCTCAGTGAAGTGCCTGGCGGCATGGAAACAACGCTCGACGCGCTGGACGACGCCATCGCGCTGCTCTCAGATTTGCAGTCCACCCCGAGCCGGCGCGGCCGCATCGATCTCGCGGCGCTGCTCTGTGACGTCGCGCCTGAGGCGCGCATCGCGCTGCACCCAGGCGCCGGCACCGAGGTGCACGGGGACGAGGCCGCGCTGCGGCGCATGCTCCAGGTGCTGGTCACTCAGGGTCAGGCGCTCACCGAGGCGCCTGAGCTCGAGATCCGGAGGGACGGCGGGGAGGTGCGGATCACCGTGCTGCTCGGCCCAGACGCTCAGGCGCTCGGCAGCACCGAGCAGCGTTGGCTGAGCCGAATGGCGACGCGCCACGGCGGGCGGCTCGAGCTGGACGGCGGAACGCAGTCGCTCATGCTCCCAGCGGACTCGAGCGCAGAGGAGCTGGGGGAGCTGCGGCGCGAGCTGGAGCAGGCGCAGCAGCTCGGCGAGGTCTACGCCCGCGAGCTCGCGGCCGCCTTCTCGGCGGGCGACCTGCCGCGCGCCGACGCCGGCGCCGCGCCGCACCAAGCCCTCACGCCGCTCGTCGCCATGGCCCGCAGCCTCGCGCGCCCCCTGCGCGAGCTGTTCACCCCCCTGCGCCACCTCTCAGAGGCGGAGCCGGGGGGCCCGCTCGAAGGCCCCGTGTCGAGAGGCTACGAGCTCATTGGCGAGCTCTCACGGCTGGCGGCGCTCGACCTGAGCGCCGCCCCAGCGAAGGCCGATCTGTCAGCCGTCGTCGCCGCCGCGGTGGAGCAAGCCGGCGCCCGCGCGGCGCGCCACGGGGTGAAGCTCGAGCTCCAAGCGGAAGCCGGCGCGAGCTTGAGCGCGCCGAGCGAGCCGCTGAAGCTCCTCATCCGCGCGCTGCTCGATCACGCCGTGGCCGCCACGCCCGCGAGTGGCAGCGTGCAGCTCCGGGTGGAGGCGAGCGCGCCGCGGCTCACGCTGCGAGACGGCGGCCCAGCCATCCCCAGCGCCAGCTGGGGCGAGCTCGCCTCAGGCGCGGTAGATCCAGCCTCCATGGGGCGCCCGTCTGGCAGCTGGCTGCTCGTGGCGAGCGCGCTCGCGGCGGAGCTCGGCGCGAGCCTCACGCTGGAAGAGGGCGCCGCCTTTGAGCTCTCGCTCAGCTGGCGCTGAGGCAGCATTCGCACGAGCCTGGGCAGCGAACGTCAGTCAGCCTGACCCGTCTCGAACGCACCCGGTGACCGTCAGCCAACCAGACCTGTCGGGCTGGGTCTCAAACCCACCCGCGGCAGGTCATTCCTCGATCTGCGCCCGGAGGCGATCGATCTCCTTCAGCAAGGCGATGGGGCTGAAGGGCTTGGTGTAGTAGGCGGTGGCGCCCGCCGCCGCGGCCTTGGCGCGCGACTCCTGATCGTCAAGCGCGCTGATGATCACCACCGGCACCTTGCTCGTCGCAGGATCTGTCCGCAGCCGACGACACACCTCGAACCCGTCGTACTGACCGGGGAGCATCAGATCGAGCAACACCACGTCGGGTGGGTCCGTGCTCGCCACGTCAATCCCCTTGGCGCCGTTCGGCACCGCCACCACGTCGTAACCCCGCGCCCGCACCAAGGCCTCGATCATCTTTCGGATCGAGTCCTGATCCTCCACGACCAAGATCCGCATGCTCGCCCAGCATGCAGCCCTGAGCCCACCTCGGCCAAGCCTTTTGTGTCTGAGCGCCGCTCCCCGTCGACGACCACCGCCCCCTCGCCGCGTTTCCCCGACTGCCCAGCGCCTCCTTTTGGGGCTACGCGGCGCTGTGCGGCGCAGCCCCAGGGACGCCAAGGACTGGCGCGGCGCGGGTAGCGCGGTGCCCAACCCCCAAAAAAACCAAATGCATGGGGTACGACGCGGCCCGCCGCGACCCTGAGGGGCGAGCGCTCAGCGTCGCGACGGCGCTCAACCGGGTCAGGACGCGACCGCCCGCCGAGCCGCCCTGGCTTCGGTGCCAGGCGCTCCTGCGACAGCGCGCCTGCTTCGACGGCGCGCCTGCTGTGACAGCGCGCCTGCTTCCGTGCGGATCAGTCGAGCAGGTTCAAGAGCTTCTTGGCGCGATCGGAGGCGGCGCTCAAGAGCCCTGAGGCCTCAGCGCCTGGGATCCCCAGCACCTCGCACAGCGACTCGAGCATCTTCAGCTCGCTCTCGGCCTGCTCACCGTCGATGTAGGTGAGCAGCACGGCGTGCTGCAGCAGCAAGCGGCGGTCGTCGTAGCTTAGCTCCGCGACCGGGACGTCGGCCAGGCGCTTCTCTGTCGCGGCGTAGGCGCGGATCTCCGCGGCCTCACTCCGCGACGCCCCGAAGGCCTCCAGCAAAGCGTCGATCACTTCCCGCTCCTCTGCGGCGACGCGACCATCTGCCCAGGCCACCGCACACAGACCCTTGAGGATCGCCATGTTCTGCTCGTGCATGGGGCGGAGAATCGCACACCCTCGTCACAGGTCAATGAGGCTTCATCACGGCAGCTCCACCACGGTCACCTCGCCGCGGCGCAGCATGTGCGAGGTGAGCGGCCGCTCTCGCGGTTCGCCGCCCACCTGATACTGAAGTGACCCCGGCTCCTGGCAGGGCACCGCCAGCTCAGCCCCGCTCGGCGCCGCCCGCCTCAGCCCCGCGGCCACCAGCTCAGCCCCCTCGACCGGCGCCGCGTACTCCACGCGCACCGCACAAATCCCGGCGCCCTTCCCCGTAAAATACTGAGGCTCAAGCCACCAAGCCAACACCAGGGCGAGGATGCCCAGCCCCAGCGCCCCCCGCGCGAGGCCACCCCCCGCGCGCTGCCCGCCGCCTAACGGGTGCGCGCTCACGGGGCCCCGCCAAACCCTGCGCGCTCTAGCATCGCCACCCTTCGCGCGACGCTTGGGCGCCACACGCCGCTCATCAGCCCTGGGCGGCGGAGGCGAGCACTACACGCCTGCCCTGCTGCCACTGCCGAGCGCTTGGCCACACCTAGCGCTCGGCCACCCGCGGCGCGAGCGGCGTCAGGTCGATGCCCGCCATCGACTTGAGCACCCGGCTGAGCTCGAGGTCGCTGCGCGTCTCTGCCACCTGGAAACCCGTGAGCAGCTCTTGGACGTCGCTCTGACGATCTTGCACCTGACTCGATCCGCGCGCCCGTGGCCCTGACGGCTCGGGGGTTTGGGGGTTTGGCACCGCGCTGGACGGCGAGCGCGGGGCGACGATGGGCGCCAGCAGGGAGGCCACGCTCGGCTCCGCTCGTGGCTCTCGTGACAGCGCGCCCTGCTCGGGATCATCCACCGCCTGGGAGTGGAGGGCGGCTCCGCTGCTCCACTCCGCGGATGCGTCAGCTTCACTGTCCATTTGAGCGGCGGGCGAGGCGAAGTCAGCTTCACTGCCCATCTGAGCGGCGAGCGAGGCAAAGTCAGCTTCACTGTCTATCTGAGACGGGAGGCCGCTCGTCTCCTCGAAGCCCTGCCCGAGCTCCGCCAAGGGCACGCGCTCGGTGGCGTCGCCGTCCATCAGCAGCAGGCCGTCCACGGGGGACTCCACCTCCGCGAAGACGAGCGCCTCACGCTCACGGCGCCGCGCGACGGCGGGCTGTTGACAGGTGAGCTCATCATCTGTCGCGGCGAAGGTCGGCAGCCGCGGCGCGCGTGGCAGCTCAGGTGCCCACAGCACGTCGGGCGGCGGCGGCGCAGGATCTGTCCGCGTGAGATCGGCGCCCAAGCTGTCGCCGCGAAGATCGCTCGAAGGCGGCTCGCTCAGATGCGGGTCGCTGCGTGGACCACTGCGCGGCGCGGCGCTGCGTGGCGCTGTGGGCGAGGCCGCCCGCGCGTGCTCCTGTGAAGCGCGGGGCGCGCGGGGCGGCGCGGGCTCTAGCGCCTGAGCGCGTGCTCGCATCGTGGCGTCACCTCGCAGGTTCCAAGCAGGCGCCGCGGTCACGTCGACCACTCGTGGCGACGCCACGCGCGAACGCTCGGGAGCCGGCGCGCGCGGTGCCGCTCGCCCCTCAGCCGCCTGAGCCTGAAGCAGCTTGCCTGGCTCCGCCGCGTCCGCCTCTGCGAGGCTCGGCAGCGCGGCGCTCACCTCCCGGCTCAGCCGCGACAGCGCGCGCCGCGCGGCCGCCCGGTTCACCGGGATGAGCCCAGCCTCCAGCTCGCGCACCAGCTCCGCCACGCCGCCCGAGCGGCGCGTCGCGCGCAGCAGCGCCGGAGGCAGCGGGCGCGCCACCCCAAGCAGCTCGCCCAAGTAGGTCCGCAGCAGCTCCCCCGCGTGCTCACTCTCGCACGCCACGCCGCGCCCGACGCTCACCTCACCGCGCTCGTCCAGCGTGAGATCCGAGGCCTCAAAGCCGCGCGGCGCCCTCAGCAGCTGATCCGCCGCCGCCAAGATCAAGTACCCGGCGACCTCGCCCGCCACTGAGGCGCGCCGCGCCTCCGCCGCCAAGATGATCTGCGAAAGGTTGACCGTCATGTTCGCTCCTCTCTCATGCGCACGCCGCGCTGCCTCAGGTAGGCTTTCGCCTCACGGATACTATGAGTTCCGTCGTGGAAAATAGATGCGGCGAGCGCTGCGCTGGCGCCGCCCTCGGTCAGGCCCGCGTGCAGGTGCTCAAGCGTCCCCACGCCGCCCGAGGCGATCACCGGGATGCTCACCGCGCTCGCCACCGCCCGCGTGAGCGGCAAGTCGTAGCCCACCTGGGTGCCGTCGCGATCCATGCTGGTGAGTAAGATCTCCCCCGCCCCGCGGTCCGCGAGCTCCCGCGCCCAGGCCACCGCCTCAAGCCCGGTGGCGCGGCGCCCGCCGTGGGTGAACACCTCCCAGCCCTCAGCACCACGCCGCGCGTCCACCGCGACCACGATCGCCTGCGCCCCGTACGCCGCCGCCAGCTGGTCGATGAGCTCAGGCGTCTGCACCGCCGCGGTGTTGATGCTCACCTTATCGGCGCCCGCCGCCAGCAGCGCCTGGACGTCCTCCTGACGGCTCACCCCGCCGCCCACCGTGAGCGGCGTGTAGACGACGTCCGCGGTGCGCTCGATCACCTCGAGCAGCGCGCTACGCCCCTCATGGGAGGCAGTGATGTCGAGGAAGGCGATCTCGTCGGCTCCCTCAGCGTCGTAGCGCTGAGCGCACTCGACCGGATCCCCAGCGTCCCGCAGCGCCACGAAGTTCACCCCCTTCACCACGCGACCGGCGCGCACATCGAGGCAGGGGATGATCCGTTTCGCTAACATTTTCTTCAGTAATTACAATGGGTTATGCAGTTCACGGGTGCCACTCGGGGTGCTCGCCGGCGGCCCAGGCGTCGCCACCCAGGTGAGCCGAGGCGGCTTCGGGGGGTAGCCTCGCTTGGTGTACCCGCTCACCTCAGGCTGGGCCAAGCTCTCGCCGGCGACTGCGCACTATACCCCCTGCGCGGAGGTCGTGCGCAGTCGCCGGCGAGAGCTTGGC
>CAYQAC010000161.1:8565-11989 GCA_964415255.1 uncultured Polyangiaceae bacterium
CTCCGCGCAGGGGGGATAGTGCGCCCCGAATGAGGGTCTGCAGCGGCTGCGGCAGCGTGAACCATGGGGCAGAGCGCTGCGTCGTCTGCGGCACGCCGCTCGGCGCCCCACCCCCCGCAGCGGAGCCCCAAGTGGCGGCGCCGGAGGTGTCCTCCTTCCCCACGCGGCTCCAATACGACGAGGGGGCTACGGCGCCCGCCGCGACGCCAGCGCTCGCGCCTGCCCCAGAGACGCCACCCATCGCAGCGCCACCCGCTACGCCACCCATCGCAGCGCCCCAAGCCGCTGCAGCGCCCATCGCGGCGCCTCAAGCTGCTGCAGCCAACCCCAAGCAGACCCTGCTCGGCATCGTTTTGGTCATCCCCAGCGTCCCCACGGCGCCGCTCCCCGAAGCGACGGCTCCCGCCGCCCAAGCGGCGGCGGCGCCCGCGTTCGAGAACCCCAAGCAGACCTTGCTCGGCATCGCCCCGGTCATCCCCAGCGCGCCCACCACTGGCGCCGCCGCGAACCCCAAGCAGACCCTGCTCGGCATCGCCCCCACGGGCCCCGCCATGCCACCGGCGCAGCCCGCAGCTTCGTCAGCTCACCTGCCTCACGGCGGCCCGACAGCGCCCCTGCCTCACGGCCCGGGAGGACCAGCTCCCGGCGCGCCTGACCCTGAAGCACCCGCGGCCTCCCAGGGCAGCCGCTCGGCTCCGCTGCACCTCCCCTCGGCGAAGCAAACTCGGCTCGGCGTCGCGATGCCTGGCATCGCTCCCACCCACGGTCCCCCCGTGGCCGCACCCGCCGCGACGCCCGAGCTCGACGCGGCGCCGCTCGCCCCAGCGCCCCGCCGCCGCGCGCTGTGGCCCTGGCTCACGGGCCTCGCCCTGTGCCTGCTGCTCACGGCCGCGGGCGTCGGCTACTGGCTGCTCCGGCCCAGCACCCCCGTCAGCGCTCAGCTCGTCAGCGCAGCTGACGGTGAAGCGCTGGCCTTGAGCTGCCTTGAGTGCCCCGATGGCAGCCGCGTCGAGCGCGGCGCGGCCAGCGCGACCTTCACCAACCACCAAGCGACGCTCGCGCTCTCGGAGCAGCTCGGCGTCGGCGATCATGAGCTGGCCATCTCGCTCAACCGCGGTGGCCGTACGGAGACGCTCAAGCTCCCCATCGGCGTCGACTACCGCGCGCGCATCGATCTTGGCGCGCTTAAAGATCAAGACCCACCGGCGTTGGCCTTGGTGGTCGAGGCGCGCCCCGGCTCCACCGTTGAGGTGAAGGGGCAGCCGCTCGCGCTCGACAGCGACGGCCGCGGGGTGTGGCGTGAAGATCTGAGCCTGCAGCTGACGGGCGCGGCGAGCCGGGTGGAGCGCCTGGAGCGCGACGTCGAGTACCAAATCACCCCCCCGGGCCGCGCGGCGCAGCGCGGCAGCGCCAAGCTCCGGATCGGCATCGCCACGCTCGGGGTCGACGCCCCGCTCCCGCGCCTCACCACGGACAAGCCGAGCTTCATGCTCGCCGGTTTGGCCGACCCGCGCGCGGAGATCACCGTCGCTGACCAGCCCATCAAGCGGGGCGAAGCGGGCCGCTTCGCTCAGGCGATGGCGATCTCAAGTGAGGGCGAGACCACCATCCGCGTGAAGGCGACCCTGGCGGACCACGCACCACGGTTCGTTCAGCTGACTATCCGCCGCGTGGACTCGCTCAGCGCCGCGGCCGAGGCGTTCCGTAAGCAGCCCACCAAGCGCCTGAACGAGGTGCGCGCGGCGCTCGACAAGAGCGCGGGCGTGAAGGTGACGTGGACCGGCCGCGTGAGCGACGCCTCAAGCGCGCACAGCCGCCAGGTGCTGCTGCTTGACATCACCGGCTGCGGCGCAGCCACCTGCCTCACCCGGGTGGTGTACGCAGGTGACGCCACTCCCAAGGTGGGCGATCGGATCACGGTGTTCGGGGAGGTGCGCGGCGCGGTGCCAGGGCCACGCACCGGGCAGCTAGTCCCTGAGGTGTACGCAGAGTTCTTGCTGAACGAGTGATGATGACGCGGCCGCCTCTTCAACCCGCCGCTGGGCTCCGTGATGAGCCGCGCGACGCGCTCCATGGTGAGCCGCGCGACGCGCTCGGTGGTGAGCCGCGCGCCGATGGCGCTGAGCGCTGCGTGAGTCGCGGCTGGCCCTGGAGCAAGCTCCGCGTCACCGCGGCGCTGCTCATGGCCTGCGCCTTCACCGCACCAGCGCTAGCGCGCGACCCAGCGGTCGCCTCTCAAGCGGTGATTGAGGGTGCGCAAAGCGCGCCTGCTGGGCTCACCCAGCGCGCGCTGCCCGCGCGGTTCAAGGCGATCGCGGAGGCGCGCGTGGAGGGCAACATCCTGCCTCTGCCCGCCGCCGACCGCGCCGGCAAGCTCTTGGTGGTGACGAGCGCGCGGCGCCTGCTGCAGCTGGGCCAAGACGGGGCGCTCGAGTGGAGCCGCACCCTGCCAGGCTCCCCCACTTCGAGCGTCGTCGTCACCAGCGACGGCACCCGCGTCATCGCCACCACCGAGGGCCTGCTCGGGGTGGACGCGAGCGGCGAGGAGCGCTTCTTGGCGCGCTCGTTCGCCAGCCCACGCTCCACGCAGTTAGTCACTTTACCTGACGGTAGCCTGGTGCTCAGCTTGCTGCACCAGGTCCTGAAGGTGTCACCCAGCGGGAGGCTGCTCGACCGCGCGAGCTTCAGCATGGCGGTGACCGAGGTGACGCGCGGCGAAGGTCAGCTGCTGATCGCCCTCAGCAACACCGTCTTCAGCTGGCGCCCGCCCACCCCACCGCGCCAATTGGTGACGCTGCGAGCCCCTGTTCGGGGCCTGCTCCCACTGGGGCGGCAGCTGTTCGCGCTGAGCGGCGCGGGGACCACGCAGACCGAGCTGTTCGAGATCGATCTCCCAACCTTGACCCATCACCGGCGCTGGGAGCTTCAAGACGCCCACGTCACCCGCTACGCCATCCTCCCCGATCAAACGAGCCTGAGCATCGCCTCAGGTGGGCTCTTGGTGAAGCACGACCCAGAGGGCAACGAGCGCTCACGCAGCGTCCCGGTGCCCAGCGCTGGGACGGGGCCGGTCGTCGCTCCCCTCACGCTCATCGACTCCAAGGGCAGGCTCGCCTTCGCGAGCGACGGCGCCGGGCTCGGTGTGGTGCAACCCGGAGGCGCCACCACGCGCCAAGACGAGCTCAGCTGCCCAAGCTACGCAGGCTTGCTTGAGCTCAGCCCCGAGCGTTACGCCCTGGTGTGCAGCCATGGCCTGGTGCGCTTCCTGCGCGGCGAGCGGCGACGCGCACCGCAATAGTCAGTGACGCGCTCCAGTTAGGAGGCAGCGGGCCGCTCAGACCGAGAACGACGAGCCGCAGCCGCAGCTGCCGCTGATGTTGGGGTTCCCGAACTTGAAGCCAGAGCCGTGCACGCCCTCGACGTA
>CAYQAC010000162.1:0-11880 GCA_964415255.1 uncultured Polyangiaceae bacterium
CCTGAGCTGCCCGTTGGCGTCAGCGCTGTGCGTGAGGCGCCGGCGGCGCCCATCTTGGCGAGTCAGCTCCTGGGCGGTCGCGGTGCGCCGCCTGGGGGTGGGCCGCCGCATGACAAGAAGGGGAAGGGTCGGGTGCTACGCTGGTTCAAGCGCACGCTGGTGTTTGGGCTCCTGTGTGCGCTGCTCGGCGTGCTGGGGGTGATAGGCTTGGTGGAGTACCACTCGCGCGATTTACCCAGCGTGGCTGACCTTCGGAAGGGTTACGATCCGCCACAGGTCACCAAGATCCTCGCGAAGGACGGCTCCGAGCTGGCGAGCTTGTTCACGGAGCGGCGCACCGTGATCCCGCTCGCCCGCGTGCACGACAACGTGAAGCTTGCGTTCTTGGCGGCGGAGGACGCCCACTTTTATGAGCATGAGGGGCTCAATTACCTCGGCATGCTGCGCGCCCTGGCGGCGAACCTGCGCGCTGGGAAGACGGTGCAGGGCGGCAGCACCATCACGCAGCAGGTGGTCAAGAACCTGCTGCTCGACTCCACGCGGTCTTATGAGCGCAAGATGCGCGAGACGATCCTCGCGCGGCGCCTGGAGCAGCACCTCTCCAAGGATGAGATCTTCTCGCTCTACCTGAACCACATTTACCTGGGGCACGGCCGCTACGGCGTGGAGGAGGCCGCGCGCTTTTACTTCGACAAGCCGGCTGAGAAGCTGAGCCTGACGGAGGCCGTGGCGCTGGCCGGCCTGATCGCCTCCCCGGAGCGCTACTCACCGCGCCGCAGCCCCGAGAAGAACGCCGACCGGCGCCGCTACGTGCTGGGTCAGATGCTCGCCAAGAGCTTCATCACCCAAGATTTGCACGACAAGGCGCTGAAGGCGCCGCTTCACCTCGCCACCAGCTCGGACGCTGACAGTGAGCTCGCGCCTGAGGTGGTGGCGCAGGTGACGCAGGTGCTCTCGCAGGTGGCGGGCGCGCGCGCGCGCCGCGGCGGCTACACCGTCAAGACCAGCATCGACCCGAAGCTCCAGCTCGCGGCGCGGCGCGCCGTGCGCGAGAGCTTGGACAGCTACATGAAGCGCCAGAAGCTGGCGCCGCCCTACACCTTGAGCAAGCGGCAGCTGTGGGGCGTGCCCTTCCAGGGCACGCCCAAGCCGAACCGAATTCACACCGGGGTGGTGAAGGCGGTGGATAACAGCGCCGGCACCCTAGACGTGCAGGTGGGCGACGTGCTCGGCGAGGTCCAGCTGGAGCGCGAGCAGCGCTTCAACCCTCAGCGCCTGCCGCCGAGCGGCTTCACGCAGGTGGGCGCGCTGCTCCGGGTGCGGCTGGTCGCTGAGCCAGAGGCAGGTGGTAAGGCTGCCTTACGGTTAGAGCTGGGCCCACAGTCAGCGTTGGTCGCGATGGACCCGAAGTCGCGTCAGGTGGTGGCGCTCGTGGGCGGTTATGAGGCGGTGCTCGGCGGCTTGGATCGCGCGACGCGCGCCCTGCGCCAGCCGGCCTCGGCGTTCAAGCCCTTCGTGTACAGCTACGCGCTCCACTCGCGGCGGATGACGCCGGCGACTCAGCTGACCTTCCCGGCGAGCAAGGCGCACCCCGAGGGGCGCAGCATTTTGCTCCGCGCGGCGCTGGCGCAGAGCGACAACGACGCGGCGCGCGAGGTGTTTCGTCAGGTGGGGCCTGTGAACGTGGTGCAGTGGGCGCAGGCGGTGGGGATTCAGTCTGAGGTGAAGCCGGACTTGTCGGCGGCGCTCGGCGCCTACGAGGTGACGCCGGTGGAGCTTTGCAACGCCTACGCCACCTTCGCGAGCGGCGGTGAGTTCGCGCCGTGGAGCGTGGTGACGGAGATCCTGGATCCGAGCGGAAACAAGCTGCCGCTGCCGCCTGCGCCGCCGAAGCGGCGCGTGATGGAGCCGGCGGACGCCTACTTGATCACCAGCTTGATGACGAGCGTGGTGAAGGAGGGCACCGGGCGGCGCGCGCTCGCGCTCGGGCGCTCGGTGGCGGGCAAGACGGGCACCTCGAACCAAGCGCGCGACGCCTGGTTCGCCGGCTTCTCCACGGAGCTGGTGGCCGCGGTGTGGACCGGGTACGACGACAACGCGCCGCTCGGGTGGGGTGAGCAAGGGGCGGTCAGCTCACTGCCCGCGTGGGTGAGCTTCATGAAGGTGGCGCACGAGGGGCGCCCCAAGACGGGGTTCACGCGGCCCGCTGGGATCGCGCTGGTGAGCATCGACCCTGCCACCGGGAGGCTCGCCTACGTGGGGCAAACGGACGCCGTGGAGGAGGAGTTCTTGGAGGGCAGCATCCCCACGGAGATCGCCGTGTTTGACGCGGGCGCGCCGGAGGATGCCAGCGCTGAGCCGACGGAGGAGGACGCTGGCGCGCCGCCGCTCGCGGCGAGGCCGGAGCCTGTTGAGGCCGTAGAGAGCGTGGAGTCAACGCCGCCGAGCGGTCGCGACGCGGGGGTGCTGCCCGAGCCGGACGCCGCCAGCTTGCTGCCGCCGCTGCCCGAGTTCTAGCCGCGCTAGCAGGCCGTGTGGGCCATAGCGCTGGACAGCCCTGAGCGAGCAGGTAGAAAAGCCGCTCATGACGCGCCTACAAGCCTCGCTCCTGGCCCTGTTGCTCCTTGGTCCCACCCTCGGCTGTGAGGAAGATCAGACGAAGACGGTGCCGGCGTCTGAGGTGGACGCGGGCCCGGTGAAGCCCGCGGTGGATCCGAACGTCGCCCGCGCGATGGCGGTCGCCTCGGCTTCGCCGACCGCCGCTCAGGATGGCCCGCCGCCCTCCGGCGTGTTCGCGGTGGGCGTCGCGGAGGGCCGCATCGCCAAGGGCGTGATGCCTCAGGTGGAGCTCGGTGGGGAGGGGAGCGGCGCTAAGATCGACCTTCGTAGCTTGCTCCCCAAGCCTGGCACCAAACAGCGTTCGCCGGTCGTGCTCGCGTTCCAACCAGGCCCGCGGGTGCCGCCCGTGGAGGTGAGGTTCGAGCTCTCCTTTGAGGTGCAGAAGCCCGCGGAGGGGAAGACGGAGCTACCGGTTTTGATTCAGGCGACTGACGTGCAGCCAGGGCCGGGGGTTGGGGGGGAGCTGCATAAGCAGCTGTCCCAGCTGAAGAACAGTAAGATCCGCTACCTATTGGCGGAGGGCGGCGGCGCCTTGGGGCTTGAGGTGGAGCTCGCCAAGGGCGCGCCGGCTGACTTGGAAGATCTGCTGCGCAGCGTCGCCGAGAACCTCATCGCTAGTCAGGTGAGCTTCCCTGACAAACCGGTGGGTGAGGGCGCGGTGTGGATGTCCTCGAGCCGCGGCCCCCATCAGGGCACGGACGCCCTGGCTTACCGCATGGTGACGCTGAAGAAGATCACGGGTGAGGGCGGGCCGGGCACCGTGGTGGAGCTTGAGGTGAAGTCCAAGTACTACGCGGCGGACAGCTCCATCCGTCGCCCCGGGATCCCAGCGGGCCTGAGCCCCGTGATGGTGCAGTTTCGCTCAGAGGGGCAGGGGATGATCTTGCTCGAGGTGGGCAAGCCCGCCCCGGAGGGGATCAGCAACCTCTCCACGGCGGTGGTGATGCACGACAGCGCCGACACCAGCAAGCAGATGAGCATGCAGGGCGGCGCGCAGGTGGTGCTGGGGGATCGCGGCAAGCAGCTCCTGGAGGCGGCCGCCGCCGCGGAGGCTCAGCAAGGGCTCCCGAGCGATCTTGACGTGGACATCCCTTGAGCTCCCTGCGCCTTCACCTGAACGGGCTGACGTCCCCGGCGCCTTCGCGGATCACCACGGGCTCACTGCCGGTCAGGTCGATGACCGACGTGGGGTCGAGGCCGCCGGGGCCACCGTCGAGCACCAGCTCCGCCTGAGGGAAGGCCGCCGCCACCTCGTGTGGATCGGGGGAAGGATCTTCACCGTCACGCGCGGCGGTGGTGGAGATGATGGGGCGCCCCAGCTCGCGCGTCAGCGCCTGCGCGATGGCGTTGTCTGGGATGCGCACGCCGACCGTCTTGCGGTTGGTCTGGACGATCTTCGGGACCTCGCGCGTGGCCTCCAAGATGAAGCAGTAAGGACCTGGCAGGTACCGCTTCAGGATGCGGTAGGCGTAGTCATCCATCACGACGTATTTCGCCGCCTCGCTCAGATCCGGGCAGACGAAGGCGAGCCGCTTGTCCTTCGGCATGGCCTTGGCTTGGTGCAGGCGATCGATCGCCTTCTTGTTGAAGAGATCGCAGCCGAGGCCATACACGGTGTCCGTGGGGTAGCCGATGATGCCGCCGGCCTCTAAGGTATCCACCGCGCGGCGGATCTTCCGGGGCTCGGGGTGGGTTGGATTGATCTCAAGCAACATGGGGGCGGCGCTCTACTACGCTTCCTGCAGGAGCTCCACTAGCCGCACGCTCTGGGGCGGCACCGTCAGCGCAATTTCCCCAGAACTTACCTCAATCGGCGCGCCATCCAAGGCGTCCTTGGCGGCCCCCACCGAGGCAATCTGGAACACCCCGCGCGCCTCCTGGTGCGATGGATTGATGACGAACGCGACGCGCGGCTCGCCCGCCTGATCGCTGTGCAGCGTGAGCCGCAGCGGGGCGTTGATGGGGCGCTGCGTCAGCTTGAGCGCCTCCGTGAGCTCAGCGACCTGCTCCGTCAGGCGGGCGCTGGAGAGCTGCCACGGCACCACCCCACCGCTTGGGATCGGGTGCGCCGCGCCGCGCATGCGCTCGTCCCGCGTTGGGAGGAACGGCCCCACGCTCACGGCCTGGCCGCTCGCGTACGCTCGGCGAGCGCGCTCCGCGAGCTCCAGCTCCAGCGCGCCGGAGCACGCCACGACCACCCATCGGGAGCGCTCAAGCGCTCGCTCCAGCTGGTCACAGCCGACGAGCTCCACGGCCACGCCGCGCGCCTCAAGCGCGTCCCACAGCTGGTCAATGAAGCTGCTGGTCGCGACGACGGAGCCCCCCGCCTGGTCCACCCCAGCTTCCATCACGGATTGGTCAAGGCCCCGTCCTATGAGCTGAAGCAGCGTCTGGCTGACGGGGCCGAAGGCATGCAGCACGCGCGCCAGGCGACGGAAGCTCCGCGGCACCACGATGCTCACCTCCACGCGGCGCTCAAGCTCACTGAACTGGAGCCGCGAGAGCGCCTGGAGCAGGCGCCGCCAGGAGGCAGCCTCGGGCCGCGGGTCCCCCTCCTGAGTGAAGAGCGCGCCGATCCAGCGATCGCGATCCACCGCCATGTAGAGGTTGAACGCCCGCAGGCCATAGGCGAGCGCGCTCATCGCCGCGAAGGCGTTGTCATGGGGACGGAGCGGCGGCGCGAACGGCGGGAAGCCGACGCCCAGCTCTGCGGCAAAACAGGGGAGCTTACGATCGCCCGTCAGCGCCGCTAAGGCGCTCGTGCGGTAGGCGATGGCGCGCAGCTGCTCCGAGGTCGCGTGGTGGTAGTAGTCTGCGCCCACCAGGTCCACCTCCTGGAGCAGCCGCGCGGGGTCGAGCGGCGTCGCCAGATCTGCTGGGGGGAGGTTGTGCGAGAGCGGCACCCGGGGCAGGCCCGCCTCACGCAGCGAGGTCGCGAACGCGCCCACGGCGCTGCCCAAGAGCTCCTCTTGAAACTGCGCCCAGTCGAGGTGCGGCGTGAGCTCATCGCAGCGCTCGGCGGTGAGCGAGGTGGGCGGCAGCGCGGTGCTCAGGCTGAGCTCGGCGTCCAGGTGCGCGCGCCTGAGCGCCTCATCATGGCCGTACTGGCGCCGCAGGTGCTCGCGGTACGCGGCGACCGCGTCCGGGTGATAGTCCTGATCGTAGACGCCGTCGCGGAAGTAAAAGGACGCTTCATTATCCGCCTGGACCATCACCACCGGGCCGTGAGGCCAGCACAGCGGGCTGAGCTCCGAGGTGGCCGCGCGGAGCCACTCGCCCGCCTCTTCGCGGAAGGCCTGGCTGGCGTAGCTCGGCACTGGGAAGCTGACCGGCAGCATCGGCAGCACCACCTTGGAGCCAGAGGGTGAGCGTGCCTGACAGTCAGTGTCCCAGATGACTCGCTTGGGGATCCCGAAGTGGGTGAGCTCGGCGTTGATGTGCGGCCCTGGGCGCGCGATGGCGAAGAGCCCCAGCTCCTCAGCCAGGCGCAGGAAGCGCGTTAAGTCGAGCCGCGGATCCACGCGCCCGAAGTCGAACTGACCGCGGCGCAGCTCATGGGCGCTCCAGGGGACGTAGACGTCCACCAGGCGGCAGCCGAGGCCGCGGATGGCCTGGAGCGCGGGCGCCCAGGTCTCGGGATCCATGCGGAAGTAGTGCACCGAGCCGGCTACTAGCGGGACGAGGGAGCCCTCAGGGCGCGGGAGCCGCGGGTTGTCATCCGGGCCGAGCACGAGGCCGCTCCGCGTGAGGCGCACGCGGGGCGCCGTCGCCTGAAGGTGGGGGCTAGCGGGGGCGTCGGGGTCCATCGCGGCTCGGCACCCTACGGCTCACGCTCAGGCCAAGCAAGGGGGGCCGAGCTTGCTAGACTCCAGCGCGCCGGGCGCTCTCACGGCCCGGGTGCGCTCGCTCGCGGGGTGCTTGGAGCCTCTATGCGTCTCTTGTTCTCGCCCATCCCACCGCCCAGCGTGCCCGCCAAGCTGCGCGCGCTCATCGAGGCGTGGCACGCGCCGCGCGTGGCAGAGCCAGCGCTCGTGGCTGAGGTGCGCGCGCTGCGCCAGCTGGAGGCGGAGCGCTGCACCTTCGCTGAGGTGGCGCGCCGCGCCGCGCGGGGTGAGGCGAAGGATGAGGACCTGGGGGAGGTCCTCACGGATCTGAGCCTCGACTGGGAGTGGTTTGAGCTGGGGGCAGGGGCGCCTCAGTTGATCGTGCGTGGCTGCGGTGACCGCGGGGCCTACCCGCGGCTCGAGCGCTTGCACGAGATAATCAGTGGGCCTGACTTAGACGTCACCTTGCACCTGCCAGCGCTAGGGCACCAGCGCGCGCTCGCGCGGGCTCAAGCGGTCTGGGGAGCTGACTTTAGCGCGACGCGGGTGCGGGTGGGCTTCGTGCGCGGCCACCTGCTGGAGCTGGCCTTCAGCGTGCCAGGCTGCGGTGGTCACGAGGACATGCGCGCGCTGGACGCGGCCACGGCTTACGCGGAGGCGGCGCTGGGCGATCTCGTGCTCGACGAGTGGGTGGGGAACATCGGGGTGGCGCCGGGTAAAAAGGCAGGAGCACTGACGGTGCTGAGCTCGAGTACGGCTGAAGGGGTGCCGCTCGCAGAGCTCAGCGGGCTGGTGCAGCGCGCCAGCGAGGGGCTGCTTCAGGGCCTGCCCACGGAGCCTCAGCGCGGGGAGCGTGAGGACTGGGCGCTGCTTGAGGCGGCGCCCGCCGAGCTTGAGCAGCCCTCAGCGCGTGGGCTGCCGATGGCCGACGTGTTGATCGCCTCCACGGCTTGCCCTGAGCTCGTGAAGTGCTTCCTTGAAGGGCTGCCGGTGAGCTCGGCGCGGTTCTCGCGGCTCGGTGAGCGCTTCTGTTACCTGGAGCTGCCGACTGGGCTGCCGCTGCAGGAAGCGGCGAGCGCGCGTCAGGCACTGGAGGGCTTGCTTGAAGCGGTGCTCGGCGACGCGGCTCACATCATCGGCACCGCCACGGGGACCCAGCATCAGTACATCATCCTGTCGGTGACGGAGCTGTGCGACTTGCTTGAGCGGCTCATGGACGGGAGCTGGCACCAAGGGCGGCTCCCGGAGGGCTCTCAGCTCCGCTTCATGGACGCGACGTGGCGCGACGAGTGGCTGGGGCTCTGCTGAGTGGCTGAACGGCGCACGGCCTCACCCAGAGTCGCGCGGCGTGGTGCAGGCAAACCCCCAAAAAACGTGCTTGGGCAATCAGTCAGTTGAGGTGACTTATGGCTCAGCGCCCCGTGACGCGCCGCAGGGTGCGCTCCAGCGCGCTCAGCTCAGCGTCCTCTGTCAGGCGCGCCAGGCTGCTCAGCGCCTTGTCGATGGTGGGCTCCACGAAGCCTAGGTAATCTGGATTGCCCCGCACGCGATCGATGTAAACGAAGCGCCCGGCGTCCTTCAGCTTGCGCTGCACGGTGACAAAATCAAACTCCCACACCACGCGCGCGCTGTCCTCCTCCGTGAGGCCAAGCGCCTCGCTGTACTCCGCGAGCCGCTCCTCCACGAACTCCCGACTGAAGGACTGGTAGCTGTCGTTCAAGAGCGCCACCAAGTCATACACCCGGGGGCCGAGCAGGGCGTCTTGGAAGTCGATCCACACCAGCTGTGGCTCTTTTTCCACGTGGCGAACCATCAGGTTGCGGCTCTGGTAGTCGCGGTGCACGAAGGCGCGCGGCCAGCGCTCAATCTCCCGCGCCAGGTACACCGCGGCGCGCTCGAACGCCGCGCGATCTTCCGAGCCAAGCTCGAGCCCGCGGGCGTCCATCCCCCACTCGACGAAGTGATCGACCTCCCATTTGAGCAAGTCAAAATCGAAGGCCCGCGCCCGCACGATGCTGTCATCTGGCAGCGCGCCCGCTCGCGAAGGATCGAGCGCCCGCTGCGCCGCGGCCAGGTCGAGCACGGCGCGCCGATAGATGGCGGCCTTCCCCTCGGGTGTTCTCTCAAGGTAACGCGCGAGGGTCTCGTCGCCGAGATCTTCCACCAAGATGAGGCCGTGGTCGCAGTCCTCCGCGACGAGCCGCGGCACGTTCACGCCGCGCGCTTCGAGCAGCTCGCGCACCTCCAGGAAGGGCCAGCGCCGCCCGGCCTCGCTCGTCTTCGCGATCTCGTCAGGCCGAGTGGCGTCCGGGACGAACATCGCGACGCCCGCGTGCTCCCCGGCGCTCACGCGGAAGAAGCGGCGCGTGGAGGCGCCGCCGGGCATTTCGGTGAACTCTACACCCTCCGCTTGCCAGGCGCGCGCGGCGAGGTCGAAGATGCGCTCGGTGACCACGACGCGCTTGTTACTTCAGCCTCGGCGCCGCGCCGCATTTTTCTGTGCATCGAGCGCGCGTGAGGCACGCTTCGGCTCGCCTTGGGCGCTCGGCGAGGCCACGCGGGGCCGTGGGGGCCTCGCGGCGTGAGCCTCTCACCCCTCGGCGCGGACTGGGCGAGCCGCCTCTCGGCTCAGTTCGAGGCGGCGGGGCTGCCGCTCGACTCCGAGCTGCGAGAGCGCCTGGCGGGCTTCCTCGATCAGGTCGTGATCTGGAACCGGCGCCACAACCTGACGGCCGCGCGTGACGCCGATGAGCTGGTCGATCTCTACCTGACGGATGCGCTCTGGCTCGCGCGCCTCGGCGACGACCTGGGCGGCAAGTGGCTCGATGTCGGCAGCGGCGGGGGAGCGCCCGGCCTCACCCTGGCGCTGCTCCGCCCGAGGCGGGTGCTGGAGCTGGTGGAGCCGCGCGACAAGCGGGTCGCCTTCTTGCGCACGGTGATCGGCGGTGCGGGGCTCGAGCGGGTGAGCGTGCTGCGGACGCGCTCGGACAGTTTACCTGACCAAAGCGTGGACGTGGCCTTGGCCCGCGCCACCTTGCCGCCCCCGCTGTGGCTCGCGGAGGGCGCGCGCCTGGCGCGGCGCGTGGTGTGGGTGCTGCTCGCGCGCGAGCCGGCTCCTAGTCAGGAAGGCTGGCGAATAGCGCACAGCGAGCGCTACGCTTGGCCCCTCACCGGCTTTGAGCGCACCCTGGTGCGCTACGAGCGCGGCGCCGGGTGACGCCCGCATGGCTCGCTCCTGGGTGCTGCTCCGGGGTGCCCAGTGAGCCGCTCGCTGACGCGGTACGGGCTCCTCTTGACGGCGCGGGGGCGGCGCCAGAGGCCGGCTGCGCGCCTTGGTTTTTTGGGGGTTGGGCACCTCACTGAGCGTCGCTCGCCGCGTCACCGCACAGGCCCGCTGGAACCCGATTGACGAGCTGAGGGCGCCCTGCGAGAGAGTGCCCTGATGGATTGGGTCGCAAGCTCGCCTCGCGCTCGCCAGCGCCTCCTCGCGTTGGCTGCACCGCGCTTTGCGCTGGCTGCACGGTGCTCTCTGTTGGCCGAGCCGCGCTCTGCGGTCGCACGGCGCCTTGCGTTGGCGCCGCTGTTCGCGGCGCTCATCAGCGCGCTGTTCGTCCTTGTCAGCGCGGCTGACGCTCAGGCTTACAGCTGGATGATCCGGCATGGTCAGGGGAACTGCTCGAATTGCCACGCGGATCCTTCGGGCGGGGAGACGCTCACGCTGCGCGGGCGGATGGAGAGCGCGCGCCTGCTCGACACGCAGTACGGCGAGCCGAAGGAGGGCACCCCGCGGAGCGCCGGGTTCTTATGGGGGCTGATCGCGCCGGATGATCCGGTGCTCGGCGGTGGCTCGCGGCTGCTGTTGGGGGGCAGCCTCCGGGTGCTCTCTGTCACGGAGCCAGCCACCAGTGACTTCTCCGCCTTCCCGATGCAGCTGGATGCTTACGGTGAGCTGAAGGTCGGCGCGCTGCGCGCTGGGGGCAGCCTGGGTGTGGCGCGCGCGAAGGCGGGCTCACCGCACACCCGCGCCGCGCAGGTGACGACGAACCAGGGCGAGGAGGTGAACCTCATCTCCCGCACCCATTACCTCGGCTACGACGTCAGCCCCGGGGTGCTGATCCGCGCCGGGCGCCTGAACCTACCGTTCGGCGTGCGGGTGCCAGAGCACGTGCTGTGGACCCGCGAGGCGACGCAGACCGATCGTGAATCTGACCAACAGCATGGCCTCGCCGTCGCCTTCACGACGGGCGCGCTGCGCGGTGAGCTGATGGGCATCGCCGGTAACTACCAGGTGAACCCTGACGACTTCCGAGAGCGCGGCTACTCTGGCTTCGCGGAGTACTTCATGACGCCGAAGCTGGCGCTCGGCGTGAGCAGCCTCGTCACTCACGCCAAGGCAGACAGGCTGACGAACGTGGCGGAGGAGACGACGCGCGGCGCGCACGGGGTGTTCGCGCGCGCTGGGGTCACCCGGGAGCTGGTGCTCTTGGCTGAGCTGGATCTGCTGCACCGGAGCCGTCGGGAGCTAGGCTACACGGGCTTCATTCAGGCGGATTATGAGCTCATCCAGGGGCTGCACTTGGGCGCCACGGGGGAGCTTCTCAACAGCGGGGATGCGGGGCAAGACGCGAGCCTTGGCGGCTGGCTCTCGGTCATTTGGCACTTCCTGCCCCACCTGGACATGCGGGTGGACGGCCTCTTGCGAGAGGGCGCTGAGGCGCAGATCTTAACGCAGCTTCACGCTTACCTGTGAGATCACCATGAGAGCATTGAGCAGCTGGCTGGGAGCGATGAGCGGCCTCTTGGCGTTGACGTTCACGAGCCTCGCGTCGGCGAGCGACAGCTACCCCGGCGCGCTCCAGGAGGCGCTGGACATGAGCTGCCCGCCGCCGTGCACCGTCTGTCACGCTGACTCAAGCGGCGGCCTCGGCACGGTGTACGTGGAGGACGGCGGGCGCGCCTTCGGTGAGGCGATGATGGAGATCGGCCTCTTGGAGGCGAAGAAGCCAGGGATGCTGCGGGAGGCGCTTGAGCTCCTGGAGCAAGCGGGCGTCGACTCCGACGGTGACGGCGTCACCGACGTCGCCGCGCTGCGCGCGGGGCTCGACCCGAACGCGGGCGGCAGCGTGTGCGGCCCCACGTACGGCTGCGGCGCGAGCGTCGCGCCGCGTCGCCCGTCAAGCTCACCCGATGCGCTCGCGCTCGGCGCCGCCGCTTGCGTGGCGCTGACGTTGCTTCGCCTCCGCAAGCGTCGCGCCCGCGTGACTTGACCGGCAGGCGTAGCGACGGAGAGGGCGTCGCGATCTCAGGGACTCACGGCGCACGAGCCGTTGCGCGGCGCGCCCCGGCGCGGTGCAGGCAAACCCCCAGACCCCCTTGAAACGCCGCGCACCTGCTTTGTGCTTTCGTCATAGGATATGACTATATCGGAGGCTGCACC
>CAYQAC010000163.1:0-11782 GCA_964415255.1 uncultured Polyangiaceae bacterium
CGCTTCAGGTAGGCGGAGTAGGCCCAGCAAATCCCAGCGCCCAGCACCAGCGCCAGCAAGAGCCCCGGATCGTAGATCCACGCGAAGGCCGCGAGCAGCGCGAACAGGCCTAGCTGAGCGAGCAGCGCCGCGCGGAGGTGCTCATGCAGGAACCGCGTTTTGTCTGGCGCGCGGCCCTCGGCCAAATCCTGCTCCACGTCGCAGTAGTCGTTGGTCAGGTACGCGAGCAGGTTGAGCCCAGCGCCAAACGCCGCGCGGAGCAGCAGATCAGGCAGCGCCGTGTTGAGCGCTAGCATCACGCTGACCGCCGCGGCGAGGTTGGCCATCTCCAGGCGCCTCAGGCGGTAGACGAGGACGTCGAAGACGATACGGAGAGCGGCGCGCATAGCCCAAGCCGCCCCATGACCTCAGGCGCCGCGGGGAGGCGTGCCCGATCCGTAGCACGACCAGCGGCCCCCGTTGGTACGGCTCAGCGCCTGAGGCCGCCGTTTTGAGCGAGCCTGCTGGCGCGCTGCGCGGCAAACTCAGCCGCTTGAGCCAGCTCAGCCCTTCCAGTAGCCTGCCTCAACCAGGGCTGACCGGCGGGGCATAGTGGTGAGCATAGCTGACGTTTTAGTGATCGGCGCGGGCCCAGCGGGCGCCGCGGCGGCGACACACTTGGCGCGCGCTGGGCTCAGCGTCACCGTGGTGGAGCGCGCGCGGATGCCGCGACCCAAGACCTGTGGCGACGCCCTGAGCAACCTGGCGCTCGAGGAGCTGGCGAGCCTCGGGGTGAGCGCCCTCACCACCTCAGCTCCGGTGGTCGCCGCGCGCGCGGTGTTTCCGAGCGGCTATAGCGTGAGCCGGAGCTACCGCAGCCAACCCGGGGCGATCGTCCCTCGCCTCGCCCTCGACGCGCTGATCGCGGAGCGCGCGGTGGCGGCGGGCGCCACCTTGCTCGAGGAGACGCGCGCCAGCGCGGTGGAGCGGAGCGCGAGCCCGAGCTCACCGCTCAGGCTGAAGGTCCAGGCGCGCGGGGAGCGCGCCGAGCGCACACTCAAGGGCCGGGCGGTGATAGCCGCTGACGGCCCAGGCAGCGTGGGCTGGCGCCTGCTCGGCTGCGAGCGCCCACGGGCGTCCGCATTGGGGATCGCCGTCACGGGCTACTACGCTGGCCTGAAGGCGGACGCCGCTGGGCTCAGCGAGCACTACTTCGCCCCAGAGCTCCCCTATGGATATTACTGGGTGTTCCCAGCGGTGAATGGGGAGGCGAACGTCGGGGTGTACCAGCGGGTGGACGCCTACAAGCGGGGCGGCGAGCGGCTCGAGGCGAGGCTTGAGTCCTTCATCTCAGCGCACCCGGAGCGCTTCAGCGAGGCGACCCGGGTGGGGGCCCTGAAGAGCTGGCAGCTGCCGATCTCGAGCTTCCGGCTGCCGCCCGCGGGCCCCGGGCTGTTGTGCGCGGGGGACGCAGCGCACTCGGTCGACGCGCTGACGGGCGAAGGGATTTATCAGGCGCTCTACTCCGGGAGGCTCGCGGCGGAGACGATCGCCGCCAGCTTAAGTCAGGATGGCTACCTAACGGCTCGCGCCGCGCGGCGCTACCAGGTGAAGCTCGCCCGCGCCGTCCACCTGCCCCAGGCCGCCCGCCGAGAGATCCAGCGCGGCATCGCGCAGATCGTGGAGCGTGGGCTGGAGCGGCGGCGCGTGGTGCAGCAGCTGCTTGAGCTCGGCTACGGCGGCGGCGCGCTGGAGCTGACCAAGCGCGTGAGCGCCCGCTGAGGCGCTGTGCAGGCGGCGTTAGTCAGTGGAGCGAATCGACGCGCGTGAGCGCTCGCTGAGGCGCTGTGCAGGCGGCGTTAGTCAGCCATGCGCTCTTTTTTTTGGGGGGGGGTTTGGCACCTCCCTGTGAGTGACGAGCCAGGCGGCGGTGCTCAGTACCCGTTGTAGATCTCGAAGCGCGGCGGGGGGTTGTCCACCCGCAGGAACCCGACCCGGCTCCGGGGCGCCGGCTCACGCTTCACCTCACAGTTTGGCCGGCAGCGCAGCGTCTCCAGGTAGTGGAAGCGCAGCACCACGGACGGCCCGCTGACGTCCACCAGCTCAATCCGGTTCATCCCCTGCGCCGCCACGCGCCCGCTGCCCTCCGCAAAGTAGCTTGAGGGCTGCCGCACCCGGTACACCCGGTAGCCCTCCACCACGCTGACCGGACTGAGCAGCTCGCGCTCAAGATCGAGCGGGATGTGACCGCCCGCGAGCACGACGTACTCCACGGCGTAGTCCTCGAAGTACAGCGCGAGCTCCGCCCGCGGCAGGCGACCGTCAGGTTCCTTGCGGAACAGGTGGGCGTCGGTGTGCGGCAAGGGCCGCTCGACGATGCCGCCCAAGATGGGCACCCGCGCCGCCGCGGCGAGGTACTCGCCGAGCACCCAGTCGTTCACCACCACGCGCCCGCCTTGCTTGTGGTGTTGCCCTAGCCACTCACGCATCGCCTGCTGCTGCGGCAGCGCGCTGTGGTGACGCATGGGGTAAGGCTTGGGCTCGTTCAGGCCCACCAAGGGCGAGCTCAAAAAATCGAGCTTGGAGCGCTCCACCTGGCGCGGCAGCGCGTCCGGGATGTAGTGGAGCGCGGTGCGCGCGAGGCGCGGCAGCGCCGCCACGGCGAGCAACAGCAGCGCCACCTGCGCGCCCTTTGGGTAGCTCTTGATGGCGCGCGGCGAGAGCACCTCACACAGCAGCACCGCGGCGGGCACCGCGGCGGCGAGCATCGCTGGGCCGATGTGGCGATAGGGCTGCGTCTGGCGCCCAAACCACAAGTAAGCCGAGCCATAGGCCAACAGCACCGCCACGCCGATCAGGACGGAGAGGCCGAGCGCGCGACGATCCCCCGCGCGATGCCAGCGCAAGAGCAGCACCGCGGCCGCCACCAAGCACACCGTGCGCGTGAGGGTGCGCACGGGGCCCCCCGTCTGCCGGCCGTCGCGCAGCAGATCGAAGGTGTCAAAAAGGAGGAAGGAGGAGGTCGCGTTGAAGAAGGTGTCAACGTCCCCGACGTAGTGCTTGAACTTGAGGAAGGGGCCGATCCACACGAGGCAGGTGCTGGCGGCGATGAGCGCGGCGATGATGAGGCCCATGTGCGCCCGCGCTGACATCCCCGCGCGCGCCGCGCGCACGTAGAGCGCGACGCTCGGCGCCGCCAAGGTGAGCACCACGAACGGGTGGATCAGCGCCAGCGCCGACGCGAGCAGGCTGAGCCAGGCGAAGCGCGTGAGGGTCGGCTCCTCGAGCGCGCGGTACAAGAGCGCCACCAAGAGCACCGAGCCATAGCTCGCGAAGCACCAGCTG
The DNA here is from genome assembly GCA_964415255.1 of uncultured Polyangiaceae bacterium. Lineage (GTDB taxonomy): Bacteria > Myxococcota_A > Polyangia > Polyangiales > Polyangiaceae > JAHBVY01. Next base: position 3,325 of record CAYQAC010000163.1, read on the forward strand.
ATCATGCCGATCCACCACGACCAGTGCATGAACGAATCAAAGAACCAGAGCAGCACCCACAGCGCGTGTAAGGTCAGCGTGGGCCAACGCCCGAGCCGGAGCAGCCGCCCGGTGAGCCAGGCGGAGACTGGCAGGCCGAGGTGCACCAGCAGGATGAACAGGTTGAACGCGAAGCCGCGGTGCACGCCCAGCGCACCGAGCGCGATCACAAACAGTTCGGTCCCCTTACTGGTGAGGTCCTCCACCACCCCCGCGGGCTGACCGGCGAGCATCAGCGGATCCCAGCCCCACAGCGCTCGGTGCTCAGCGAAGGCGATCGCCGCGCGATCCACCTGATAGACGTGGAGCGCGTAGTCGATGGTGAGCACCGGCTGCTTCGAGAACATCACGCTCGGGGGCGCGAAGTAGCCGAGCAGCAAGAGGTGCACGCAGACCACCGCCGCGAACGCCACCCAGAAGGCGCGGTGACTCGTAGGCGCTTCAGCACTCACCACGCTCGCGTATACCAAATGCCCGCCACGGCGGGCTAACCTCGGTGTGAAGAACTGAACGCCTCTCCCCTCACCATGCCTCGCTCCGCCCCTCGCTTCGCCTGGCTGACCAGCGCCCGCCTGTTCGCGGCGCTGGTCGCGGTCTCGGTGGCGCTCGCGTGGTGGCTCAACGCGGCGAGCCTCGGCTCCGGCCTCTACACGGACGACCACCTCCAAGCGGCGATGCTGCGCGGCGACTACCCCGCCGAGCGCTCAGCGCTCGATCTCTATTCGTTCAGCCGCACTGACGAAGAGCGCGCCGCGCTGATCACCCAGGGCGTGCTGCCGTGGTGGTCCCACCCGGAGCTGAAGCTGAGCGCGCTGCGACCGCTAGCGAGCGCCACCATCGCGCTCGACCACACCCTCCAGCTCTCCCCGCTCGCGCGCCACTGGGTGTCGTTCCTGTGGCTCGCGGCGCTGATCTGGGCGGCGAGCGCCTGGTACCGGCGCCTGCTGCCGCTGCCCGCCGCGGCCCTAGCCACGCTGCTCTTCGCCGCCGACCCGGCGCACGTGTCACCCGCCGGGTGGCTCGCGCACCGCACCGCGCTGATGTGCGGCGTGTTCGGCGCCCTGGCGCTGGCGCGCACCAGCGACCACCTCAAAGCGCCCAGTCGATCGGGCGCGGTGTGGGTGCTCATCTTGGTGAGCCTGGCGCTCGCGAGCGGTGAGTACGCGCTCGGCGCGGTGGCGCTCGCGCTGCCTGTCATCGGCTTCAGTGGCGGCGCGCGCGCCGCGCGCCTCAAGGTGCTCGGGCTGTGGGGCGCGCCCACGCTGCTCTACTTGGGCGCGCATGGGCTCGCGGGTTACGGCGCGGTGGGCTCGAGCGCCTACGTCAACCTCGCGTCGTCCCCGCTGATGTTCGCCGTCGCCCTGATCGCGCGCTGGCCCGCGCTGTTCATCACCGAGCTGCTGCTCATCCCGAGCGAGCTGGTGCACGGCGCGCTGGTGCTGCGCTTCTGGCCCAGCCTGCTCACGGTGCTCGCGCTCGGCGCCGCCGTGGTGCTCGCGGGCGCCACCATGCTCCGCGCAGGGCACACCAAGCGCCTGGCGCTGAGCCTCACGCTGGGCCTCGGTCTCAGCCTGGTGCCGCTGGTCGCCACCCTGCCCGCCACGCGGCTGCTCGGCGTGGCCAGCCTCGCCGGCGCCGCGCTGATCGGCCTCGCCTGCTTCGAGGCGGCGCGCGCGCTCCGAACAGGCAACGTGCTCCGTCGCGCCCTGCTCGCCCTGCTGCTCAGCCTCACCGCCCTGCTGCACCTCGGGCTCGCGCCCTTGGCCACCTGGCAAATCAGCCGCGGCGTCGCCCGCTCCCGCGCGCACCTGGAGCAGGCCATGCAAGCCGCCCGCGTCCCGAGCGGCGCGGACACCCTCCTCGTCATGAACGCTTACGATCTCAGCCTGAGCTCGCTGGGCTACGCCCGAGCCGCAAAGGGGCACGCGCTGCCGCGCTCGGTGTGGCTGCTCACGAGCAGCCCGGAGGCGGTGGTGGTGGAGCGGGTGGACGCCCACACGCTGCGGCTCAGCACCCCGCGCGGCACCATGTTGAGCGACCCAGCGCCGTTCCTGTTTCGCTCCATCGACGCCCCGCTGCGGAGCGGCGATCAAGTTAGCTCACCTGACTTCGAGGTCAGCGTGGAGGAGCACGCCGAGCACGGCTACCGGCGGCTGCTGTTTCGTTTCCGCGAAGATTTAAGCAGCGCGCGCTTCGCGCCGCTCTACGTCGACGGCGAAGGCGCCCTCCGCAGCCTCACCCTCCCCCCGCCTGGTGAGCGCCTGACCCTGCCGCGCCCCCCGCTCTACTGAGCCTTGACCGAGGTCACCCCAGCGCTTCGCCGGTCTTTTCTTGGGGGGGGGGTTGGACAGGTAGTCGCTCTTTTACGCAGGGCGCTCAAAGCCGCGGAGCGCTCTGGATACTAGGGACGCACCAGGTCCTTGCCGCTGCCGCACTCCTTCTCCACATCCTCCGGCTTGGAGTGACGCGATGAGGGGTAGTACCAGTTAGTCAGGTTCTCTGACGCACAGCCCCCGAGGGAGCCCGCGCGGCTACAAGGGGCGGTGGAGAGGATGTAGCCGCTCGCCGGCGAGCAGATCTCCCGCACCTTCGCGTTCGGCTCCTTGTGAAAATCGATGCAAATTGAGCTGCTCCCGCGCGCCGCCCCGCTGCGCATGTCGCAGCTCCCCACGGCGGACCGCGCCGCTCCACCCTTCGGGCTCTTCTTACACGCGAGGAGGCTCCCCGCGACGATCAGCACCGCTACCGACAAGGTATTCCAAGATCGAATCATGAACACACTCCTCCGCCAACGCACGCTAGCATCCGCGCCGAGCAACCCATACGGAAACTCACAGCGAGCGCTGCTTTGAGCGCCACCCACCGCGGTGCCGTCTAACCCCCCCAAAAAACCAACCTTCACGCGACGCTAATGGCGTCAGACAACGCTCGCGTCGCCACGCAGCACCCAGCGCCCGAGCCCCCACGCCAGGGCGTACACCGCGGCCCCCGTGAGCACGGTGACCGTCGCGCCCAGGTGCAGCGCTAGCAAGGTGGCGACGATGGTCGCCAGCACGCTGGTGCCGCCGTTGACCGCCCAGAACCACGCCACGCGCGACGGCGCACGCCGTGAGATGCGAGACAGCGCCGCGGGCAACGGGACCCCGAGCAGCACCCCCACCACGAACACCAGCGCCCCCACCGCGAAGCTGCGCGGCAGCGGCGCTAGCCCACGGGTGTGAGAGGTGAGGATCGGGAGCGCCCAGGCGGCGACGCAGGCCACGACCACCAGGCCGAGCAGCGCGCGCTTCACCGCGACCTCACCTCGCCCTGCCAGCGCGCGGCTCCCCAGCGCGCAGCCGAGCAAGATGGCCACCAACACCACCCCGAGCGCCGCGGTAGGGTCCCCCAGGTGCGGGCTCAAGCGGTGCAGCAGCCCCAGCTCAACGAACATGAAGCCGAAGCCGAGGCAGCCGGCGAACCCCAGATCGAGCGCGGCGCTGCCGTGAGCTTGGCGCCTGTCGCGGCCCCCGAACAACAGCGGCAACGCCAAGAGCACCAGCACGCAGACCAGCGCCGCCATCACGATTTTTGCGAGCAGCACCAGGCCATTGCCGAACAGGTGGCCCGGCGTCTTGGCGAACAGCGCCAGCGGCAGGTGCGCGAGCCGGTTCTGATAGAAGAAGAAGGGGCGATCGTCGGTGGTCGCGCTGACGTCGAGCGGCAGCGCCGCGAGCTCGCGCGCCAGCGCCCCATCGTCAGGCTCCTTGATGATGTGCTGGATCAGCGCGCGCTCCGGCGTGCCCGCCACGGCGCGATCCCCCGGCGCCCAGGCGATGGAGAAGCCGAGCGCCCCGGCGTGCTCGATGGCCCGCTCCACCGCCGCCGCCTCGAAGCCCTCCGGCGCGATCAGCACGTTGTACATGCGCGCCTCATTCACCCCGAGCCACGGCGTCTCGAGCACCATCAGCTGGCGCTCGAGCGGCACAGCGGACGCGCGCTCCGCGAGCGCCGCGCGGGCGATGGCCACCAGGCGCGGCCCCACCCATAAGTCAGGCAAACTGACGCTTGAGACGCTGAGGATGCCGTTCGGCTCGAGCGCCGCGAGGAAGTCGCTGAACGCCTCCTTCGTGTAGAGCGCGTTCTCCGTCAGCGCGTAGGCGCCCGCGGCGCTGGCGGCGGAGGTGTCCACCATCGACAGGTGCACCACGCCGTAGCGCTCAGGCGTGCGCCGCGCGAAGGAGCGGCCATCTTCCACCACCGCGGTGACGTCCGGGCGCCCGTACAGGTCGCCCACGTAGTCCTTGAAGGAGCCGCGCATCACGTCTTGCACGATGATGGGGTTCACCTCCACCGCGGTGACGTGCGGGCTGCCTGAGGCGAGCGCGGCCAGCACGTCCTTCCCTCCGCCGGCGCCGATCACCAGCGCGCGGCCGCTCTCCGGGCGGACCCGGTAGACGAAGGCGGAGAGATCGTGGGTCACGAAGGCGACGTCCTTGAATTCGCCTTCGAAGCGCACGAGCGGCGTCATCGCGTTCATGTCGATGACCAGCGTCTTTTGCTCGGCGATGGAGCCCTCATAGCGCGGCGCCAACCCCCACCCCTTGAAGCCCGTGTAGGGCAACACGGTGACCAGGGAGAAGGCGTTCCACTTCATGAACTCGGGCGGCGACTGAGCGAGATCGATCCCCTTGGCGACCTCCAGCGTCAGCGGGCGCCCGCCGTGCGCGCCTAGCCCGACGCTCGCCGCGCCGATCACCAGGCAGGCGAGCTGCGTGAACGCCGCGCGAGGCCGCGCGGCCGCTGACGTCGCGGCTTCACGGCCAGGCATCAAGAAGCCGACGCCGGAGAGCGCCGCCACCCCCGCCAGCGCCGCGAGCCCCCGCGGCGCGCCCATCAGGTCGAGCAGCAAGATGGTGAGCAGGGCGCCGAGCGCCGCGCCGAAGAGATCCCAAGCGTAGAGCCGAGGCGCCTCCCGCGCGTAGGTGGTGAGCGCCAAGGACACGCTGAAGCCCCCGGCGAAGAACGGCAGCGCCGCGAGCAGGAATAGCCCGATGAGCTTACCGGTGAGGGCGGTGAAGCCACCCTCAAACCAGTCAGGGGTCACGTTGCAAAACGCAAGATCCACCAGGACTAGCCCCAAGGCGACGCCCAGCGCGCCGAAGGCCAACCAATGCCCGACCCGCTCCGCGCGGAGCCGCGCGCCCACGAAGTGCACCACCAGGGCCGCGGCGGAGAGCCCGAACAAGGCCACGCTGATGGCGAAGAACGCGAAGTGGTACCAGAGCACCACCGACAAGAGCCGCGTCAAGGTGAGCTCCGCCGCGAGCATCACAGCGGACAGCACCGCCAAGGCGGGTCCGAGCGCGGGGGGTGCGGTGGGGGGAGAGCTCACGGGCGTCGGGCTAGCTGAGGGATCTCAAGCGCGCTGTCTACCATCCTCCCCTCGCGGGTGAGCGGTCAATCTCTCCACCAGGGTGGAGATGTGAGCGGGAACGCAGCTCCTGGCGCGCGCTGAACGACGAGCAACGCAGCCGAGGACGCATCCATGACCCAGGCCCGTTGATTGAGCCCGGGCGCCCGAGCCTTGGCTTGCTCTGGCGCCGCTCACCGGGGCATGCTGCCCTGCCGCAGCCTGAGATCCATGTCGAGCACCCCGCCCTCCTCGAGCCCGCCTTCGCAGGATCAGCCTTCACCGGCCCTCGCCTCACAGGCGCTGACTTCACCGGGGCCCTCTAGGATCACCTACGCGCTCTTCACCATCGCGCTGATCTCAGCCTCGCTGCTCGCCTATCAGGTGCTGCTCACCCGCGTCTCTGCGCTGAGGCTCCACTTCCATTTTGGCTTCCTGGTCATCTCGAATTGCCTGCTCGGCATCGGCGCCAGCGGCTCGCTGTTGGCCATGCTGGAGCACCGCTGGTCGCGCGATCCGCGGCGCTACGTGTGGCAGAGCGTCGCGCTCTACCTGACAACCTTGGTGCTCACCTGGGCCTTCCTGCTGACGTTCAGCGTCCCCGACACACTGAACTTCACGAGCGCCGCTGAGGCGCTCCGCTTCTCAGCCTTCAACTTGGTGGCGGCGGCGCCGTTCTTCGTGGGCGGCGCCACGGTGGGGCTCTTGCTCAGCGCGCATTCGCAGGTGGTCAGCCGAGTTTACGCTGCAGATTTGCTCGGCGCAGGCCTCGGCTGCGTCGCGGTGCCCGGGCTCCTGTGGCTGGTCGGCGCCGGCGGCACCTTCCTCACGGTGGTGCTGCTCGGCCTCATCGCCCTGCCCATCGCCGCGCCGAAGGATCGGCGGCGGGTGAGCCTCGGCGCCGCGCTGGTGCTCGGCGTCGCCTGCTTGGCGCTGCTCCCCAAGCTCGACCGCTGGCTGCCGGTGCCGGGCAAATCGTACCTTGACCTGACCGATCAGGTGCGCGCCACCTTCGCTAAATCGAACGAGTACTCGCGCTGGAGCGCCAACAGTCGCATCGACGTCCTGCCCATGCCCGTGAAGTGGCGCTTCATGTTCTGTCGCGGCACCGCGGCGCTGTTCATGCCACTACCGCAGCAGAAGTTCGTGCTCCAGGACGGCGACGCCGGCACCATCGTCAGCGACTTCACCAACGATCCTCGGGGGTTTGCCGTTTTACGCCGCACGCTCTACGCCGCGTCAGTGAACCTCCTCCAAGGGACGTCTCCTGAGGTGTTCGTCATCGGCATGGGGGGAGGCAATGATGTGTGGGCCGCCAAGATCCACGGCGCCTCACGCATCAAGGCGGTGGAGCTCAACGCGGGGGTGCTCGACGTCCACTACAAGGTGGTGCCCGAGTTCTCACGTGGCATCACCGAAGATCCGAACATCGAGATCGTCAATGACGAGGGGCGCACCGCCTTGATGCGCGAAGAGGCGCGCTACGATCTAGTGCAAATGACCGGCATCGACACCTGGACGTCGCTCACGTCCGGGGCCTACGTGCTGGCGGAGAACTACCTCTACACGGTGGAGGCCTTCGGGCAGATGCTCGATCGGCTGAAGCCGGGCGGCATCTTGCAGGTGACGCGCATGGCCGCCGAGATGGAGACGCTGCGCCTGCTCAACAACCTGAGCCACGCCCTGGGCGAGCGGGGCGACGCCGGGCTCGAGGGGCGCGTCGCCGCGCTCTCGACGCCGGACTCCCTCACCGCGGTGCTGATCAAGCCGGACGGCTTCAGCGAGGCGCAGGTCAAGGAGCTGGGCCGCTTCGCCCAAGCGCACGGCATCACCCGCGTGGTGCTCCCAGGAGCGCCGCTCGACAACCCGGTCGCGGAGTTCGTCAGTAGCCCGAACAAACAGGCCTTCGTCGACTCATTCCCGCGTGACATTTCCCCCACCCGCGACGACAAGCCCTATTTTTTCAACTTCAATCGCTGGAGCAAGCCGCTCGAATCCGCCAAGTTCCTACGCGAGCCCACCAAGGTCTCCCAGGGCAACCCGGCGTTCCTCTTGACGCAGCTCGCGGCCTCGACGGTGCTCGCCACGCTCTTGATCGTGCTGCCGCTGTGGGTGCTCAGACGGCGCGCCGCGCGAGGCGGCGACGTGGGTGCACCGGGTGACGGCGCGTCGGGCTCAAACACTGCGGGCGATGGGGCACCGAACGTCAGGCCGCGGAGCAAGGCGGGCCTGTTGGTGTACTTCGCTAGCATCGGCACAGGCTTCATCGCCATCGAGGTGGCCCTGATGCAAAAGCTCACCCTGCTGCTCGGCCCGCCGCTCTACTCCATCGTGGTCACGCTGTTCGCGCTGCTCGTGTTCACCGGGGTGGGCAGCGCCCTATCAGAGCGCTGGATCGAGCGCGGCGCGCCGCGCCCGTGGCTGGTGCCCTTGGGTGTGGCGCTCTACGTGGGGCTGTGGCTGCTCCTGGGGGATCGCCTGGTGGCGACCTTCATTGGGCACGGCACCGCCGTGCGGGTGGTCGTCGCGGGGCTCGCCACGCTGCCGATCGCGGTGCTCTTGGGGGTGCCCTTCGCCTTCGGGATCAGCTCAATGAAGCATGAGAGCAGGAGCCTGGTGCCCTGGGCCTGGGCCGTGAACGGCTCGGCCACCGTGGTCGGCTCCATCGCCACCGTGGTGCTGAGCATGAACCTCGGCTTCAACGCGGTGATGGTGTGCTCGGCGTGCATCTACGCGCTTGGCTTCGCCGCGCTGCTCCACTGGCGCCGCAGCTTCATGGGCGCCGCCACCGGTGCCGTGAGCACCTAGGCAGTCTCACTGCCTTGATCGACCCGTCAGGAGCGCCAGGCGGTCAGTGTCACTGACCTAACACCCTAAGGAGCGCTCGCGTCCTCTGACGCCGCGTCCTGCGCCGCGTCAGCTTCCATGTCTTCCCCGGCGTCTGCCAGCGGGTCCACCCCCCCCTCCCCTAAAATCCGGGCGCTTGAACGGAGCACGCTCGCCGCGATGAAGCTCATGCGCTCCCCC
>CAYQAC010000164.1:0-2720 GCA_964415255.1 uncultured Polyangiaceae bacterium
ACCGCCGTCGATTGGCTTGGCCAAGTAGGGGCGGCCTCGGTTCTCAGCGATCTGGTACTGGACGCGGCGGTTCTGAGCCTTGCCCTCCTCCGTCGCGTTGCTCGCCACGGGGCGATCCTGACCACAACCCACGGAGATCAGACGCGCCTGATCCACGCCCTTGTCGATCAGCCAACGCTTCACGGTGAGCGCGCGCTGCCCTGAGAGCTCCACGTTGGCTGGCGCTTGACCCACGTTGTCCGTGTGGCCCTCAATGCGCAGCTTGGTGACCTTGGGGTTGTCCTTGAGGAAGGTCACGACTTGCTCCAGCACCACCTCCGAGCCGCCGCCGTCCTTCAGGGTCGCCGCGCCGGTGTCAAACACGACGTTGCCGGGGATGTTGACTCGCCCCGTGCTGTCCACGACCGGAGGCGCGGTGGCTGGGGGCGGGGTCTCTGGCTCAGTGGTGGGAGCGGGGGTTGGATCAGCTGGGGCGGGCGCTGCAGGTGGCGCGGGCGGAGGCTCAGCGCCACCGACGGAGCCGCCCGCCTTGATGGTGCAGCCAGAGGCCACGACCAAGCTGAATCCACCCAAAACCAGTGCACAGAGCGTCGACTTCTTCATATGAGCATCCTCCTACGACCACACCCAAGAACACCTCCCTCGGGGCTCAGGTGGGCTTCAAAACAAGGTAAGCGTCACGTCCGGGATCAGACCGCCGTAATGGACGGAGCGCGAGCAGTCTATCTTCAACTGGGGCCACGTGGGTAGGGGTTCCTGCCGCTCGGCTCTCACACGCGGCGGCGCCATTGGGGCGGCCAGGTGAGGAGCCAGCCCAGCTCGTGTGGCTCGGTGCCCAACCCCAACCCAAACCCAAAGAGCGACAAAAAAACCACGCGGCCCCACCCAAAGGGCAGGACCGCGTGTTGCCAGAGCTCAGGCTAGCCTGAGTTCAGCTCACTCGCACAGATCCGTGCCTGGCGCCGTGGGCGCCGCGGCGTGGCCCAAGATCACCGGCTTGGCCTCGAAGCCCAAGGCGATGCTGATGCCGTTGCAGGGCTTGGAGGAGTCCCCGTTGGTGCCGTCGGACATGATGTCGCTCGAGCCACGGATGAGCTGAGCGAAGCTGTCGAAGGTGGTGCCGGAGCAGAGGCTCTGGTCGAAGGCGCCGATCACGCTGCGGAGCGCCTCGATCAGGGCCTCCGTGTCGAGCACGCCAGCGATGACGCCATCCTTCACGTTGTCTTGGTTGCTGATGTCAGCCGTGATGACCGCGTTGGTGATCGCCAGGTCAAGCGTGAAGCCCGAGATGGACACCGAGAGGTTCACCGTCGCCGCGCTACCCGACACCCAGATGCCGTTGGCCACGTAGGCGGTGGGGAAGGTCACCTTGGGGCTGTTGATGTCGCCGCCATTCAAGAGCTCATAGGTCGCTGGCCAGACGTCCGTGCCGTCGAAGCGCGGCGGCGCGTCGAGCTTGGCGCCACCGTACAGTGCGCCTGCGATCGGGTTCTGGCTGGCCTCGCTACCGAGCGCCTGGTTGTGGATCATCACGGTGAAGTCGCCGTCCGCGAGGGACTCATTGACGCTCTCACCAGCATCCGCGGCCAAGCCAAGGATGATCGGCATCAGGTTGGCGCCGAACGAGTTGTCAACACCGCCAGGGCCGTCCGTCTTGACCTGGGCGGGGGTGCCGCCTGGCTGCGGGCTGCAGTGGTTTGAGCCGGTGCGGGTGGAGACGATACCATCCAGGTTGTAGCCGTAGTTTTGCCAGGCCGTGGCTGAGGCGACGCCGTTACGGTCGGTGTCACCCAGGAACAACTTGCTCATGGCGAACGTCTTCGCCCCACCGCTCGGGGCTACGCCGCTGGCGTCCCGCTCTGGGGGGAGGACACAGGAGGTGTCCCCGCCACAGGTGGGGTTCGGCTCACCCGTGCCGCCGGTGCCACCGGTGCCACCGCTGCCGCCGCTGCCACCGCTGCCGCCGCTCGCACCGCTGCCGCCGCTTGCACCGCTGCCGCCCGAGTCACCGTCGTCGCCGCCACAGGCGACGAAGCCCAGCGAAGCGGTCATCACCAATGCGCCCAAGAGTCCAAGATTCTTACCAAGCATGCTCGATCCTCCTTCGGTCGCGCTGTCGCGCGAACTCCTCGACTTCACCGTTGTGGTCGCTCTTCGTGAGCGTGACGTGCCTTGTGTGCGGTCGGGGCCTTGGCCCTCGGGCCGCCCCGCGGGGTGGTCAGCATCGCAGCGCTGCTGCGCCTGACTGGGGTTAGGTGGTGGTCCTGGGAGGCCGAAGCCAAGCCGACCAGTCGGCCAGGACTCTAGTTGGAACGCCGCCCTTTGCAAGCAGATTGCTGTGCGTCACCCCCACTGTTTCGTGCTCTTTCATACATCATCACACCTCATCACACCTGCAGGTTCATTGGGTCAGCTGGCTACCAACGACCTGAGCTGCACCGCGTCATCCGGCTCGATCCGTCGAAGCATAGCAGCTCGCCTCGCTTGAGCCGGAGTCGAGCTGCTCGCATCTGCACCCGGTATGGCGGCCTTCGGCGCGTGGATGGGGGACGTCGACGGGAACCAGAGCAGCACCATGAGTTAGCCCGGCGGCGCTGAGTTTGCAGCCAGCGACCTTGCTTGATTTTTGGGGGGGTTTGGCACCGAGCCGTGCGCCCCTGGCGGTACGCCTGGCCGCCGAACCACCCGCTCCAGTCCCCCACAGACCACGGACCCGGCTC
>CAYQAC010000164.1:2730-11677 GCA_964415255.1 uncultured Polyangiaceae bacterium
TGTGACCACATGCCGAGCGAGTTCGTACACCTGCACGTCCACACGCAGTTCTCCTTCTTGGTCAGCACGCTGAAGCTAAGTGAGCTAGCGCCGGCGGTTGAGCAGCGCGGGATGCGCGCGGTGGCGATCACCGATCACGCCAACCTGTTCGGCGCCATCCGCCACTACAAGGCCTGCAAGGCGCTCAACCTCACCCCGATCATTGGCTGTGAGTTGAACATCGCCCGTGAGGGCTCGGGTGACCGCGTGGACCACCTCGTGTGCCTGGCGTCGAACCTTGCTGGGTACAAGAACCTGGTCGAGCTCTCGAGCCTCTCCTACACCGCCAGCGCGACCCAGTCCTCTCCGAGCATCAGCTTGGAGACGCTGAGCCAGCACCGGGAGGGGCTGATCGGGCTCTCGGCGTGCCTCGGTGGCGTGGCGGCGCAGCGCGTGATGGAGCACGGCCCGGAGGCGGCGGAGCCCGTGCTGGGTCAGCTGACCGAGGTGTTTGAGCCCGGCGCGTTCTACGTCGAGCTCCAGAACCATGGGCTGCCAGAGAACCCGGTGGTGAACGACATCCTGAGCCGCGCGGCGGCGCGGCTTGGGCTCAGCACCGTCGCGACCAACGACGTCCATTTCATGAACCAAGCCGATGGCGAGGCGCAGCTCTACCTCGACTGCATCCGCACCGGGAAGCGCTACGCCGAGATCTCGCCACACCATCACGGCAGCTTCGAGATGTACTTGAAGAGCCCAGCGGAGATGGCTGAGGCGTTCAAAGACTATCCCGAGGCGCTCAAGACCACCCTGGAGATCGCGGAGAAGTGCCAGGGGCTCGAGCTCTCCCTGGGCAAGCCGATGCTCCCCGCGTTCCCCATCCCTGCGGGGTACGACCTCACCAGTTATTTCCGTAAGGTATCTTACGAGGGGCTCGAGCAGCGCTTTCAGGAGCTGCGCGCGCTGGGCCAGCCAGTGGATGAGGAGCTGTACAAGCGGCGCCTCGCGTTCGAGCTCGATGTCATCGTCAAGATGGACTACCCAGGGTACTTCCTGATCGTCTGGGATTTTATCCGTGTAGCAAAAGAGCGAAAGATCCCGGTGGGGCCTGGCCGCGGCTCGGGCGCTGGCTCCTTGGTCGCCTTCGCCTTGGGGATCACCTCGCTTGACCCCATCCCTTACGCGCTGCTGTTCGAGCGCTTCCTGAACCCCGAACGAGTCAGCATGCCTGACTTTGACATCGACTTCTGCATGGCGAAGCGGGACGAGGTGATCCGCTACGTCGCAGAGAAGTATGGGACGACCAGCGTGGGGCAAATAGCGACCTTTCAGAACCTGAAGGCGCGCAGCGTGATCAAGGACGTGGCGCGCGCCATGGGCTTCGCCGCCCCCGACGCTCAGCGCCTAGCCAGCCTGATCCCTGAGAAGGCGCCGGGGCAGACTTACACGATCAGCGAGGCGCTCGAGGTAGAGCCCAAGCTCAAGGCGCAGGTAGACGCCGAGCCAGAGGTGGCGGAGCTGATCAAGCAGGCGCAGAAGCTGGAGGGGCTGACGCGCCACGCGGGGATGCACGCGGCGGGCGTCGTGATCAGCGACGGCCCGCTCTCTGATCATGTCCCTACCTTCGAGAACGACGGCGCCTTCGTCACCCAGTACGACAAGGATGACGTCGAGACCGCCGGGCTCGTTAAGTTCGACTTCTTGGGGCTGAAGACGCTGACGGTGATCGACATCGCCGAGCGGCTGGTGAACGCGCGGCCCGATCGAGCAAGCGATCCGCTCAGCTTGGCGGCCATCCCGCTCACCGACCCTGAGGCGTACGCGCTGATGAGCAGCGGCGAGACGAAGGGGGTGTTTCAGCTGGAGTCCGACGGGATGCAGCAGAAGGTGCTGCGGCCGCTCAAGCCGGACTGCTTCGAGGACGTGGTCGCCGCCGTGGCGCTGTACCGCCCAGGGCCGCTCGGCACCGGGATGTTGGACGATTTTATTCGTGGAAAACACGGCCGGCAGGCGATCCGCAAGCTGCACCCGCTGATCGACGAGGTGCTCGCGCCGACCTACGGCGTGCCCGTCTACCAGGAGCAGGTGATGCAGATCGCTCAGAAGCTGAGCGGCTACACCCTGGGGGGCGCCGACTTACTGCGGCGCGCGATGGGCAAGAAGAAGGCCTCAGAGATGGAGCGTCAGAAGCAGACGTTCATCGAGGGCGCGGAGCAAAATGGGGTCGATCCGGCCCAGGCCAAGGCCATCTTCGAAGAGATCGAGGGGTTCGCCTCGTACGGCTTCAACAAGAGCCACTCCGCCGCCTACGCGCTCATCACCTACCAGACGGCCTACCTCAAGGCGCATTACCCCGCGGAATTTTTCGCGGCGCTGCTCACGGCAGATAAAGACAAAATTGAGAAGGTTGTGCGCACGGTGGACGAGGCGCGCGGCTGGGGCGTCAGCGTGCTGCCGCCTGACATCAACGCGAGCGCGCTCGACTTCACGGTCGTGTACGCGCACCCAGATGGACACGGGCCGCGGCGCGGCCCAGGTAAGCTTTCGGACGCCTACGGGCCTCAGGTTCGCTTCGGTCTTGGGGCGATCCGTGGGGTGGGGGAGGCCGCGCTCCAGAGCGTGTTCGAGGCGCGCGCCGAGGGCGGCCCATTCCGTGATCTGTTTGACTTTGGGCAGCGGGTCGACGCGCGGCGGCTGAATAAGGGGGTGCTTGAGTCGCTGGTGCAGTGTGGGGCCTTCGACTCCACCTTGGCGCCGATCGGGATCAGCCGCGCGCGGGCCTTCGCTGCGGTGGACCGCGCGCTCGAGCGCTCGCGCGCCTCAAGCCGTGATCGTGAGGCCGGCCAAGAGACCCTCTTTGGGCTGTTCGACACCGGCGTGGCGAGTGAGCCGGCGGAGCAAGCGCTGGACTACCCGCCAGCCGAAGAGTGGGACCGGTTCGAGACCCTCCGCCGTGAGAAACAGGCGCTCGGTTGGTTCGTCACGGGCCACCCATTGGATCGGTATGGTCTCCAGAAGCTCGCGCGGCTGGCGCAGCCGGTGGCTGAGCTACGCAAGGCGGAGCAGTGGAGCGCGGCCACGGTGGCTGGGGTGGTGGAGGGTTACACCGAGCGGATTTTCCGGCAGTCAGGGCAGAAAGCCGCGTTTTTTGAGGTGGAGGATCCTTCTGGGAAGGTGAAGGCGAAGCTGAAGGGCGATCTGATCGAGGTGTTCGCCCCCGTGCTGACCAGCGGTGAGGCGGTGTTGGTGATGGGGAAGGTCAGCTTCCCGATGGCGGAGGAGGAGTCACAGGAGGAGGCGGAGCCCACCCTGCTCGTGAACCAGGTCACCCCGCTGTCAGGCGCGGTGCTGGGCTCCACGCGCTCGGTGGCGATCCGTTTGGCGGCTGAGCAGACGAGTGAGCGTCAGCTGGCCGCCCTCGGAGCGCTGCTGAGGGACAGCCCCGGCGGCTGCTCCGTGGAGCTGAGCCTGAAGCTGCCCGAGGGCGCGGAGGCGCTGCTCAGCCTCCCCACGCTCCGGGTGGAGCCCACGGACGCGATGCTCTCGGGCCTGGAGAAGCTGTTCCGCGACAACGTGGTGGAGCTGCGCTGAGCACGCCAGCCTGGCGCTGTGTCGCTTGAGGCTTCGGTCGGTGTAGGGCCGTGATTTTGCGCGATAATCGGGGACCGGATAAGCTCTAGCCAGCATGAGAGACGCGCGCGCGGAGCTGGTACGGATCGACCGTCAGGGGGTGGTGCACCCCATTGGCACCATCGCGAGCCAGCGCCTGCGAGCACGGGAGGGCGCGTACCGCATCCTCCCAGCGCCTGGGCACGTGGTGATGATGCGCTTCACGGGGGAGGACGGGCGGCGCGACGTCGAGGACGGCGCCATCGTGAAGCTGGCTGGGGAGGTCACCGCGCCTGGCACCTTGTGCGATGTGCTCGCGCTGATTGGTCAGACAGGCTGGCGAGGTGAGTTGATCGTGTTAGATGGTGAGTCGTCGCGCGTCATCTTCTTCGACAGCGGCAACGTGGTGGGGGCGCAGACCACGGTGGACGACGAGCGCCTCGGGATGGTGATGTACCGCTTCGGCGCCATCGATGAGGCGCAGCACGAGGCGATCATGGACCAGGTGCGCGCCGGCGCGCGCTTTGGTCAGGCCGCGATCGAGCTGGGGCTGATCAGCGAAGAGCGCCTGTACAAGCTGATCGGTAAGCAGATTGACGAGATCGTGTTCGCCACCTTCACCGTCAGCGACGGCACCTTCTTCTTTTTAGATGGCTTCGAGGAGGGGCGCCTCGTCTCGCACCACACGGTGAGCGCGAACGCGCTGTTGATGGACGGCGTCACGCGCCTCGACGAGATGCGCTACTTCCGCGCGCGGATCCCCTCGTCTGACCACGTGCCCCAGCGGGTCGCTTCGCGCGGCACACCAGACGAGGAGTTCTTGGTCACCTGGGAGGCGATCGACGGTGCGCAGAGCATTGAGGAGCTCGGCCGCGCCACGGGCAGGGGTGAATTTGCCACCACCAAGGACGTGTACGCGATGCTTCAGTCGAAGCACGTCACGCTCCACCCGCCGCGCATGAGCGGCGGACCAACCGCCGTCGTGGCGGTCGCGAACCTGGTGCTCGAGCGGATCCACCAGGTGGCAGACGCCGCCGGCAAGGGGACCGTGCTCCGGCAGTCGATCGCGAGCTTCGCGGTGGGCGGCGGGGTGTACGATCTGCTCTTCATGGGCGCCGGGCCAATCGAGACCGGCGCGCTCGATCCTCAGCGCGTCGCGGAGAACAGCGTCATGGTCTCGGGGGGCGCGGATCCAGAGCGCTACCTAAAGCAGAGCCTGCATGAGTACGTCAGCTTCGCGCTGTTCGCGGCGAGCAACGCGCTCGGCGCCGGGGCAGACGTGGATCTCGAGCGCGAGGTGAGCGGCTGGGTGGGGCAGCTCCGGTCGTAGTCGTGATGGCTGACTTAATCACGCGGCTGGGGTGAGCGCGGGGCCACGCGCTGCACCGCGAGCACTCCCCAAGTTGTCAGCGCGCGTCTCGGAGCTGTCGTCCATCGTCAGCAAGCCTGACGACGCAGCTTAGGGAGCGTGATGGGGCGTCCATCGTCAGCAAGCCTGACGACGCAGCTTAGGGAGCGTGATGGGGTCAGCCGCTGCCGAAGAGCGCGCTGATGGACCAGCCAGCGCCGCCGATCAGGACGCTGAAGTAGATGATGGTCGCGATGTTCATGGCGTGACCGAGCAGGACGGCGCCGCCGTCCTTCTGCATCATCCCGGTGGCGAGGAATAGGATCGCGATGCCCGGCAGCGTGTTGCTGAAGGGGATGAGCCCAAACGGCATCATCAACAGCACCGCGCCGAGGATCAGGGCGAGATCACAAGAGAGGCCGGCCACGCGGCCATCCACGAGGCGCATGAGCCGGCCGGCGCGGCTGATGCGCTCGAGCCGGCGGGTCCACTTGAGGCCCCGCTCAAGGCCTGGCCGCAGCTTCTCTACGGAGAGCGGGCGGTTCATGACCCGCTTGGGGAGCCAAATGGGGCGGTTTAGCGCGCGGCTCACCCCGATCATCAGGATGCCAGCGCCGAACACCGTGCTCACCCCTGGGATTGAGACGGGGATGAGGAAGACCAGGGTCATCATGGCCGTCAGCAGCAGCAGGCCGCTCTGACCGAAGCGGTCGAGCAGAACACCTAGGGTGATGGTGTCCTCGGGCAGGTCGTCGATGGCGAGCTGCAGCTCCTCACGGACGGAGCGCTGCGGCGCCAGCTCGGGGGAGGATGCCCTGGCGCTGCTTGGGGCCTGACCTTCGGACGGCGCTTCACTGAGGTTGGTTGTCGCTTCGTCCGTGTTCGCGTGCGTCATGCTTGGTGCTCCCGCGCCCCTCAGGGAGCCTTCGGTGGAGTCAGACGCGCTCCCCAGCGCGCTTCGGGTTGCCTAACCATCTGCTGAACCGGGTGGGCCGACAGGGGCTCGAACCCTGGACCTATGGATTAAAAATCCACTGCTCTACCGACTGAGCTATCAGCCCGGTGCCTCCCGCCCCGCCGCCTGGTGCCGCAGGGTGGCTGACGTAGCGAACGCCGCCACGTCGGGGCGCGATGTGTAGCCGATCTCCAGGCGGCCCGCCAGTTTCAAACCGGCGCTTGAGATGCACATCCCCCGCATCAGCGAGCAGCAGGGCCGCTCAGGGGATCTCGCTCCCCCGCGCTCAGAAACGCGAGCAGTCTGATCGAGGGGCTTGAGCGGTTTGTGGTAGCGCCTGGCCGTTTGCTCAGTCAGCCTACGTCAGATCGATCTTGGAGACGTGGCCACCCCATGATAAGCGACCCCATCGGCGGCGAACGGCCGTCCGGTGTGGATGACGGGTCAGGCTCCAGCGGCGAGGTCCTGGTGGACCAAGCCTTTGGATCAGGGGCGCTGCCAGCTATCAGGTTAGCGTGACGGCCACATGACCACTTGAGGAGACTTGGGAAACATGAAGAATTTGCTACCTTGGGTGAGCGTCGCTGCGCTGCTTGCGGCTGGTATCAGCGGCTGCGGTGGTGACGACGACAAGAAGGACGGCTCTGGCGGCAGCGGCGGCACCGTCGCGGGCTCTGGCGGCACGGCGGCCTCTGGCGGCACCGCAGCCTCTGGCGGCACGGCAGCCGGCGGCTCCGGCGGCACCGCGGGCACCGCGGGTACCGGCGCGGGCGGCTCCGGCGGCACCACCCCCGAGCAGACGGCGCTCGGCGCCACCTGCGCCACGGATGGCGACTGCGCTCCGGATTTCGAGTGCGTCCCAGCTGGGCCCGACGGCATTGGGCGCGGCATGTGCACCAAGGAGTGCGCGGCTGATGCGGATTGTGGCAGCACGGGCCACTGCCTGATGGGCTCCGGTCAAACGTCGGGGTTCTGCTACGAGGGCTGCACCTTTGGGGCGTCGGGTTCGACCGGTGGCGAGTTGGATCCCTACAAGTGCCACGGGCGCAACGACCTGGGCTGCTTCCCAGACGCCAGCGGCACGGAGATCGACTTCGACCGCGCGAGCTGTATCCCCATGTGCCGCAATGATGCGGAGTGTGGCCCTGGCTTCTGTGATGGCAGCAGTGGCTACTGCACCGACACGGCTTCCACTGGGTTGGCCCTTGGTATGCCCTGTCGCACGGCGCGAAACGAGGACCTCTGCGACGGGCTCTGCCTTGGTGACGCTCCTAACTCGCCAACTGGCAACTGCACGCGTCTGTGCGTGATTGGTGACCTCGCCGTCCCTGGGTCATGTGGCTCGGCGCTCACTGGCGCGCAGGTTGGGATGTGCTTCCTCGGTCTGGGCTACGGGGAGGGGACACCATCCGCGGTCGAGGGTGATGGTTTGGGCGCCTGCTCCGAGACCTGCGACTGTCAAGGTGGCTGCAATGAGCCAGGTGCCGCCTGCTACGCCTTGACGAGCATTTACGGGGGAACCGACCAGCAGGTGCAGCAGGTCTTTGGTGCTCTAGGTGTCTGCGTCGGACCGAACGTGTCGGGCATCCCTGCTACCTGGACCCGCAGGGATGCCTGCGGCACTGGTGGTACCGGCGGCACCGGCGGCACCGGCGGCACTGCTGGTACCGGCGGCACCGCTGGTACTGGCGGCACCGGTGGCGCCACGGGCGGCACCGGCGGCACCACGGGTGGCGCGGCCGGCACCGGTGGTGCTCCCTGAGTGCACTGCCTTCTGAGTGCACACCGAGGGTAGGCGTCTAGCACCTACCAGGGCATGTAGATGGGCCAGGTGTGAAGGCGCCTGGCCCGTCGCCTTTTTGTCGCCACCGCTTGACCACCTCGCCTGCGCTTCGCGTCGGTGGGGCGTCTCCAGCAGCACAAAACGCCAAACAGGGCGCCGAAGCGCCCTGCTTAACTGCCGCGGCTCGCTCAGTGAGCGCGGCCTTCGGTTGTCACTAGCTCACTTCTTGAAGCCAGCGCCCTTGCCGCCGCTGGGGGCCGGCGTGGAGGTGTCCGGCGTGGGGGCGGTGTAGGGCTTGGGCGCGGGGAGCTTCTTCAGCGCGATGCCCGCCTTGGCCGCCGCGTCGCAGCCGCGCGGCACGCCCGTGTCCTTGCCGGCGCGCTGCAAGATCTTGAACTCCACGCGGCGGTTCTTCTCGTGCGCCTCCTCCGTGGTGCCGGCGTCGAGCACGCAGTAGAGCCCATAGCCCTGCGCCATCAGGCGATCCTTCGCGATGCCGCGCTCGGTGAGCGCTGACATCACCGCGTCCACCCGCTTCTGCGTGAGGGTGCGGTTGTACATCGGATCGCCCTGAGCGGAGGCGTGGCCACCCACCTCGACGAGCTGGATGTCCGGGTGCGCCTTGAGCGCGTCCGCCACCGCGTCGACGATCTTGAGTGAGCTCTGCTCGATGGTCGCCGAGTTGTGCGCGAACAGGATCTTCTCGGCGATCTTCACCTCAGTGTCGGTGACCGCGACGAGCGGCGGCGTGTCGGGGCAGCCATCGTCATCCTCGAAGCCGTTCACCGTCTCGGGCTCGTTGGGGCACTTGTCTTGGGGGATCGGGATGCCGTCGCCATCCGAGTCAAGGTTGGGGCAGCCGTCGTTTGGATCGGGCGGCAGACCATCCTCTTTGTCGTTGGGGCACTTGTCGTCCGGATCCAGGATCCCATCGCCGTCGCTGTCTGCGGGCACGGCAGGTGGCGGCGTGTTCACGCGCCCACCGATGGTCGCCTCGGCGGTGCACCCAGTGATCACGGTGCCACCCAGGGCACACAGCAACGCAGCAGTCCAGTTCAGTCGCGAAACACGCATCCTCAAAACCCTCCTTCAACGGGTCAAGATCCAAGCCCTCGTTCGGGCGGCCTACGCCGACCGCCGGGTGGACCTTCCCACAACGTGCACCATCGGCCAACCCCCGTTGTTAGCTTCTAGTGTGGCTAGAATGTGAGCCTCACGGGCGCGCTGTGGCCCGAGCCCTCGTGCGTCGCCTGAAGCGGGGCGTTCATCGGGC
>CAYQAC010000165.1:0-4991 GCA_964415255.1 uncultured Polyangiaceae bacterium
TCTCGGGGGCGCCCAAGCGGCGCTTCGGGGGCAAGCGGAGCCTCGCCCCTCCGACAGTTTGAGCGCTCAGGGGGCGGGGGCACACGGGCCTGCCCCCTACAGCGGCGCGAGCGCCTGCTCGGCGCGCTTCACGAGCGGTAGCTCGGCGGGCTCCACCGCGGCCTGTAGGCGCTTCAAGGTGGCCGCGCACTGGCCCCGCAGCGGCTCCCCCTCCGCGCTCCGCTCTGCCTCTGCCAGCACCTGGTTCAGCGCCCTCAGCCGCGCCAGGCGCGCCGCGGGAGGCAGCTTCACGCTCGGCTCCAGCGAGCGACACAGCGCGCCCACCGCCAGCTCGGCGTCCGGGGCGTGAGGCAAGGCCTGAAGCGCCGTCTCGGCGCGCGCACCGGTCAGCTCAGCTACCAAGCCGAGGGCCCCCTCCGTGCGCGCCAGACGCGCCAGGTCGAGCGGATCACCCGCCGCCGCCAGCTGCCAGTCCGCCTCGCTGGCGCGCGGTGGCCCCGCCTCCTCCGCGGGGAGCGGCGGCTCAACGGCCGCGCTGGAGCCGCTCGCCGACGCGCTGGGCACCTGCTCCCCCGGCGAGCTCGTGGAGCGGTCGCAGCCGAGCGCGCCGAGCAGCATCACGGCGAGCACGATCCTGAGGGCCGGGCGACGCTTCATGGGCATCTCTCCCCGTGCTACCTGGCCCGCTCCGTGATTCAACTCGAAAAGTCCTGTTGACAAGCTCGCCGTCTCGGGACAGAAACCGCTGCCTTCGCCCAGGTAGCTCAGTTGGTAGAGCAGAGGATTGAAAATCCTCGTGTCGGCGGTTCGATTCCGTCCCTGGGCACCAACAGAGCCCGTGAAGCTTCCGGGTTCAAGGGGTCCCGACAGGTGCGTCGCCGCGTGACGTGCGGCGTCGCCGAACGGGGTTTCGTCAGGGCAGATGACGGTGTGGCCCAGCTGCGCTCGGTGAGGTGGTGCGTGGCCGCGTGACGTGGCGCGTTGCGCACGGAGTTTCGTCATGGCAACTGACGGTTCCATGAGGGTTTGGGGGTTGGTAGCGTCGTGCGTGCCCCGAGCGGCGCCGCAGTCCCCGCGCGGCACCGGCCGCCGGGCGAACCATCACTCCCTCACCTTCGCGCTGTCGAGGCGCTCAAGGCGCGTGAGCACCGCCTTCGCGCTGAGCGCGCCCTTGAACAGGTACAGCTCCGCGCGGTCCACGTCCTCCAGGTTGGCCTCGCTCACCCGCAGCCGGGAGCTGGCCGCGAACACGATCTTCACGGGCAGCCCCGCGCGCGCCAGCTCCACCCGGTGCCACACGGCGTCGCGGCTCCAGAAGCCGAGCAGCTCAAGGTAGATGGGTTCGCCCCCCTGCTTCGTGAAGACAAGATCAGGCACCACCACCCCGAGGCCGGGCAGGTCGAGCACGCGGTCGCTCGGCGCCACCTGGTAGTCGCTGCCGAGCCGCTCGAACGCCTGCACGAAGGCGGCCAGCTCATCCACCTGACCGCTGCCCACGCTGCCCCCTTTTCCGCGCGCCTGGTAGCGGTAGGTGAGCTTGTCGCGCGCCTTGCCCCAGCGCAGCTCCGCGCTCAGGTCGAGCTCCTCCGCGGCCTCCAAGGCCGGCAGCGCCAAGGCCAGGTTGAGCCCGTACTTGGTGACTGAGTCGAACAAGCTGAAGGGCCCGTCGATGGTGATCTGGTAACCCCCGGCCTCCGCCTTCGTCACCTCGAACAGCAGGCGCCGGAACTTGAGCGCGCGGAACAGCCTCCGGTAACCGTCAGGCTGACAGACGACACGCGCGGTGACGCGCACCGCGCGCAGCAGCACCGCCTGCCGTTCAGCCACCGCGTAGCGCTCGAGCAGCTGGGGCGCATCGAGCGGCGCGAGCTGGGTGAGCACGTGGGCGCCCTTCAGATCCGCGAACAGCGCGCCCTCAACCTGCTCAGGCGTCGCCTCGAACTCCCCCGCCACCTGACGCAGCACTTGATCGCGATCGAAGCGCGCTCCAGCGCCCAGGGCGCGCCGCGCCTGCGTGCCCAGCTCAAACACCCGCGCGCGCACCGCCTCTGGATCGAGCGATGACTCGCTCGTGAACTCGCAGGCGTCGTCCACCAACTTCGCGAGGCCCATCATCAGCTTGCGCTCGCGCGCCTCAAAGAAGACGCTCGCGGCCAGCCCCTCCTTCAGCTCATCGCGAGTGCGACCCACGTGCGCGCGCGCCGTCTCGAGCAGCGCCTCGGCGATCTCCAAGGCGCGCTCGCGGGTGCGTCCGCTGAGCGAGCTCAGCTTGAGCTCCCCGGCGCGCCGCGTGCCGCGCACCAGCTCAGCGGTAAGCATCGTGCTCCCGCCGGCGCTCGCTGGTGAAGGTCTCGCCGGTGCCGGCTGACACGATTTCATAGAGCACCGCGCGCTTGCCGTCCTTGGGGCGCAAGATGCGCCCCAGGCGCTGCACGTGCTCTCGCACCGAGCCGCTGCCGCTCACCACCACCGCGACGTTGGCGTCCGGGACGTCCACCCCCTCGTTTAGCACCTTGGACGTCACCACCGCGCCGTACTCCCCCGCCGCGAAGCGCTCAAGGATCTGGCTCCGCTCCCGCACCTTGGTCTGGTGCGTGATGACCGGGACGAGGAAGCGCCGCGCGATGGCGTAGGCGGTGGCGTTATCCTGAGTGAAGATGATGGTGCGATCCGCGCGGTGAAACAGCAGTAAATCCTCGAGGCGCCCGAGCTTGGCCGGCGCCGCGAAGGCGAGCTCCCGCTGCCGCCGGTAGGCCGTCATCGCGCGGCGCCCGCCTGAGCTGCGCGCCGCGCGCTTGATGAAGTCGGACCAACCCGAGGGCTGGCTCATGCGGATCCCCTGGGCGCGCAGGAAGGACACGTAGATCTCCCGCTCCGACTCGTACTCCGCGCGGTCCGCCTCGCTGAGCTCCACGGTGAGCTTCATGGTGTCATAGTCAGCTAGGTAGTTGCCGCTCAGCTCACCTATTTCCTTGCGGAATACGATCGGGCCAATCAGCTCCTCCAGCAGGTCGTCGCGGCCGTCGGCGCGCTCTGGCGTCGCTGTGAGCCCGAGCCGGAACGGCGCCAGGCACAGGCGGGCGGCGAGCGCGTAGGCCTCCCCTGGTAGGTGGTGGCACTCATCGAACACCACCAGGCCGAAGCGAGCACCAATATTTTCCATATGAATATAAGCGGAGTCATAGGTGGTGATGGTGAGGTCAGCCAGGCGGTGCTCGCCGCCGCCTATCACGCCCACCTCCACCCCGAAGCAGAGCCGCACTTGGTCGTACCACTGGCGCACCAAGTCGAGCGTCGGGGTCACCACCAGGGTGCTGCGGCGCTTCGCGTCCATCGCCATCAGCGCGACCTGGGTCTTGCCGGCGCCGGTGGGGAGCACCACCACGCCGCGGCCCTGCGCCGCCGTCCAGCTGCGGACGGCGTCGGTCTGATAGGGCCTCGGCGGCCTGAGGGCCTTGGCGCCCGAGGGCAGCACCGCGTAAGCGCGAGCTTGGTCCTCCACCTCGAGCTTCAGCTCACGCAGGCCGAGCACGATCGCCGCGTAGCGGTGCGCGGGCGCGCGGTAGCTCGCGCTGCGTGCGTCCCACTCCATCAACTGGTCTAGCGTCCGCGTCTCGTCCTGAGCGTGGGTGAGCTCTAAGGTGCCGCTCACGAAGCGGAGCATGGGCTCAGGCACGGCGCGCTCCCGAGCCGTGGAGCGCGCCCGGCGGCGAGCACCCGTGAGCGCCGCGTCGCGAGCACCCGTGAGCCCCGCGTCGTGAGCACCCGTTAGTGTCGCGTTGCGAGCACCCGTGAGCGCCACGGCACGAGCACCCGTGAGCGCTGCTGACAGTCAGGGATACTGTGTGATTAAGCGCTGAGCGCTCGGTCGGCGGAGGCGGAGCGGCTAGCATCGTCAGTCAGCTTACCTCAGCGGAAGGCGCCGAGCGCTGGGGCGCGCTCAAGGCCACCCACGAGCTCAAGCGGCAGGTGCCAGCGCACCTCGCCGATCAAGGTGCCGCGGCGCTCACTGAGCCCCACCCAGGTGCTCGTGCAGTTACCGTAGCGTAGCAGGGCGATCTGGGGCACCGGGCGGCAGATCAAGGACTTGACGAGTTGAAACAGGATCCCCCCGTGGGCCACCAAGAGCACCCGGCTAGCGCGTCGGTCTTCGCCACGTGAGGCGGGCGCCGCCCCTCGGCTCGGCGCTGAGGCCGACGCTGAAGCGCCGCGCAGGCCCGCCTCCCAGTGCGCTGCCTTGAGCTGCTCGAACAGGCGCTCAACGCGGGCTTGCACTGCGGCGTAGCCCTCACCCCCGTACTCCTCAAAGTCACCCAGGCTTGTCAGATCGCGCCCGAGGAAGCTCGGGTGCGCCGCTTGGATCCCCGCCAGATCGAGGCCCTCGAGCGCGCCCGCGTCGATCTCCGCGAGATCGGCGAGCGGCGTGGGGCTGAGCCCCAGCTCCTGCCCCAAGATGGCGGCCGTCTCTGTCGCGCGCGAGAGCGGCGAACAATAGGCGGCGTCCAGCCCCAGCGCGCGCCCCGCGAGCCACCGCCCCAGCGCACGCGCCTGCTCGCGGCCCACCGCGGTGAGCGGTGAGTCGAGGGTGCCCTGCATGCGCCCCTCCGTGTTGGCTTGGCTCTCGCCGTGACGCACCAGGAGCAGCTCCATCGCGGCCTTATACACTGGAAGTAGCGGCACCCCTCGTGAAGCGAGGGCGGCGTGGCCGGGAGGCGCGCCTCACTCGTACTGCGCCAGCCCCGTCCAAGGCGCGGCTGCGCCACGCTCGAGCCGATCAGGCCTGGTCAGCTGCCACGCCGGGAGCAGCCAGTAGCGCTCTGAGAAGTGCCGCTCACCGTCGCTGAAGAAGAAGCGATCCGCGCCAGCCAGGCGCTCGCAGTGGGTGATGGGGCGGGGCGCGCTGCTCACCTGCGCGCGTTGGTGCGTGGCGCGGTGGTACAGCCAAACCCCACCCTGCTCAGTGGCAAACACCAGGGCCTGGCGGTCTGCGC
>CAYQAC010000165.1:5001-8572 GCA_964415255.1 uncultured Polyangiaceae bacterium
CACGACTGAACGCGCCGCAGCTGACTTGGGGTGGTGTGTTCGGCACCACCCGCTCGGCACCATCGGCGAGCCGCAGTAGGCGCGCCTCCCCCTGCACAACCAGCAGCTCAGCCTCGTCGAGCGACAGCGCGAGGGTCGCCGGTCGCGCGCGGTCGATGCGCGGCAGCGCCGCCACCCGAACCAGCTGCTCCCCCTCCACGCGCTGGATGACGCCACGAGCGTCCAACGCGAACACAGCGCCGCCATCAGCGGCCGTCAGCGCGAGCAGCGGTTCGGTCAGGGCGACCACCACAGGCTCTTTCTCCGGGTGGTGGCCAGGCCGCTTCACCACCAGCTCCTCCACCTCACCGCGGCGCTGCACCCACGCCACCAGCCCTTGCGGCGCCCTGGCGGGCGGCGGCTTCAGCTGGGGCTCGCCCGCCGTCCAGCTGCCCAGCTGACGCGGGAAGCCATCACACCCCTCACTCCCCTGAGCGCGACACGCCCCTTCCTCACCCCAACCCACCCGCGGCGCGGCCAGATCCAGATCGAACACCAGCGCGCGACCGCTCATCGCCAAGGCGACCAGCCAGCGCCCATCGTCGCTCACCACGAGCCGTGTGAGGCGCTCCTCCCCCACGCTGAGTTCACCCACGGGCGTGCCCTGAGCATCCTGGAGCTGAACCCCAGCGCCGCCGAGCGCCGCGACCAGCCCGCGTCGGGGTAGCGACAAGGAGGCCGCTGGCGCGCCCGCGCCGCCGCGCTCAAGCTCAGCCGAGCGCTCCTGCTCAAGCGCCGGGCCGCAACCGAGCCCCGCTTGCGCGGTGTCCCCCGCGCAAGCGGGGAGCTCCTGTCGCCTGAGCACCCCCTCCTCAATCGTCAGCGCCACGTTCTTATTGGCGGCGGCGGCGCGAGCGAGGAGCCACATGTCGTTGGGCGTGTGGACCCACTTGAGCTCCGCCGGCCCAGCGAGCGGCTCTGCCGTCCACGCCGCCGGCGAGTCCACGCTCAAGATCTGGAGCGCACCGTCACGCCAGCTGACAGCCACCCGCCGACTGGGAGGATCGAAGTGCACCCGGTGCACGCCACTTGGGTTGGCCGGCAGCGCCCGCGGGACCCCGGCGCGGACTGCGCGCCAGCCGATCAGATCGAGCGCAGGATCCTTCGCGGTATCGTAAGCTCTCTTGACCGCACGCACCGCCCCCGCAGGATCTACCGCCAGCCTGTGCTCGGCGAGCTCAGCCTGGAGCCGACCCAAGCGGCGCTGCTCGGTCGCCTCGCGCGCCGCGCCGTCAGTCGTCAGGCGATCGACGCGCGCCGCCAGGCTGGTCTCCCGCGCGCGGCTCACCACCACGAGCCCCACCAGCGCCGCGATCAGCATCAGGCCCGCCGTGAGCCGCACCGCCCGGCTCTGCGTCGCGCGGCGCCTCACGGCTTGGATGAACGCCAGATCGCGATCGGAGAGCGGCAGCTCCGTCTCGCGGAACCAGGCGGTGAGCCGGACCGCCAAGGCGCCGTCCCAAAGCGCCCCCTCGCTCTTGCTGCTCGCCTCCCACTGCGCCGAGGCCTCCACCAGGCGCTGATGAAAGGCGCGATCTTCCCCGGCCTCGGTGAGCCAACGCTGGAGCCGCGGCCAGTGCTGCTCAAGCGCCGGCGCGCCCAACACCAGGCGGCCCTCCCGCTCCACCACGAGCCGCGCTGCGCGGAGCTGCGCGAGCGCCCGCTCACGCGGCGAAGAACCGTCCGTCTGCGCGGCGAGATCAGCCGACGAGATCCCGCGCGCGCCCGCTTGGCCGAGCCGCACGAGCAGCTCCTGTGCCTGCTCGTGCTCCGCGGCGCCGAACGCCTCCACCACGCGCTCCGCGTGGCGCGCCACAGCGCCGGGCACCCCGCCCAGCCGCTCCCAAGCGCCCTCGGTGAGCCGCTCATGTTGCACATCACGGAGCGCCCACCACTCAGACAGCGCCAACGAGTAGAGCGGCAAGCTCAGGTTACTTGGGTCCAGCCCCTGCACGATCCTGCCCGGAGCGTCCACTGGTTCCACGCGGAAACCAGCGCGCTCCGCGGGCCCTGTGAGCAGCTCGCTGAGCTCGCTCGCGCCGAGCTGCCGAAGCGGGTGATAGCCCTGCGTGAGCGCGCGGCGCAGCGGCGCAAGGCTCGAGATCGTCGACATTTGCTCGCTCGGCGCCGTCGCCAGGAGGCGCAGCCCTGGGTGCCCCCCGCGGCACAAGGAGCCGAGCGCGGTGGCGACCTGATGCCGCTCCTCATGCGTCACGTCAGCCCGCAGCAGGTCCTCAAGCGCGTCGATGAACACGACCAGCCCGCGCCCGGCTGGTAAGGCGCGCGCCACCGCTTGACCTAGCCGCTCAGGCTGCGCGGCGATCAGCCGCGAGATATCCTCTGCGCTCACCCCCAGCTGCCGATGAAGGCCAGCCGCCAGCGCGTCCTTGGGGCTGCCGCCGAGCGAAATCGCCTCCACCTGAAACACCAACCCAAGCCCCAGCGCGCCCTGCTCGATGGCAGGCGTCACCCCCGCCAACGCGAGCGAGGTCTTCCCCGAGCCCGCCGGCCCAACGAGCACGACCGCCGCGCCAGTGCGCAGCCGCTCGCAGATCTCGATCGCCTCCCGCTCGCGCCCGAAGAACACCCCGCGGTCCTCACGGCCGAACGCCGCCAGGCCACGGTAAGGCCCCCCGCTCGGCACCGCCAGCGGCGCGCTCTCCAGGCTGAGCGCCACCAGCTCGGCGATCAGCTCATCGGCGCTGGGGCGCTGATGAGCCGCGAGGCTCAAGGTGCGATCGATGAGCACCGCGAGCGGCCTGGGTAAGGTCGGCGCCGCGCGATGCACCGACGGCAGCGGCTCGTCCTGAGTGAGGCGCTCCGCCACCCCAGCGAGGCTCATGTCGTCGAAGGGGTAGCCGCCGGTGAAGGCGAAATAGAAGCTCAAGCCGAGCGCGTAAATATCGCTGCCCGGCAGCGGATCTTGCCCTCGCCACAGCTCGGGCGCCATGTAGAGCGGCGTGCCGCCGCTCGCCGCTGAGCGCAGCCCTGGGTCCTGACCCGCGACGCTGCGGCGAGTGGGATCCGTCGCCGCCAGGCCGAAGTCAATCAGCTTCAGCCCCCCGCTGCGACCGACCTGCGCCTCCGTGATGAACAGGTTAGCTGGCTTGATGTCGCGGTGGAGCAGCCCCATGGCGTGCACCGCTGAGAGCCCCCGCGCGGCGTCCAGCAGCGCCGCCAACCCCTCCGAGGCTCCTAACGGCCCGCGCGCGACGCGCGCCTCCAAGCTCTCACCTTGGAGCAGCTCGAGCGCCAAGCAGGAGCGACCGTCGAGCTCATAGGTCGCGAACACCTGCACCACGTTGGGGTGGCTCAGGAGGGCTAACGCCTTCCCCTCCGCGCGAAACTGCCGCACCACCTCCGGGCGGTCCTGGTAGCTTGTGCGCAGGAACTTGAGCAGCTCCCAGCGGCCAATGCCCGCGTTGAACCCGCGCGCGACCACGCCCATGCTGCCCTGCTCTTCGAACACCTCCACCTACTCATAAAAACCAAACAACCACAACCCAAAATCCAAACCATCTAACATCACAAC
>CAYQAC010000165.1:8582-11461 GCA_964415255.1 uncultured Polyangiaceae bacterium
CGAACGGCCGCAGCCCGAAGTCCAGGCCATCTGGCGTCGCGACGCGCAGCCCCCCACCCCCCACGCCCAATACCTCCGTCGCTGCCAAGCCAAGCGCGCCCTGCTCTCGCGAGGCGAGCGGGAGCGTCGCCGGCACGGCGGTGGCTTGAACCGCAGTGGCTTGGGCGACTTGAACCGCAGTGGCTTGCGCGTCGTCAGCGCCGCGCACCCCTGACTCGTCAGGGCGTTGTCCTGGTGGGTCCGCGGTGCCGGCAGCGCTCGGCTTGAGCCCGGGCCCGAGCGGCGCGGTGTTTCCTGAGCGGTCATCGCCCCGCCCCCCATCGCTCATCGCGGGGCCTCGCTGAGCACGCTGCTACCCGCGACGCTCATCGCAAGGTCCACTAGCGCGCGCTGCGATCGAGGCGTGGATCCACCTCATAGCCCGTCGCGACGCCGGTGCAGATCCATCCGTCAGCCTGACGGACACAGTCCCCCCGGACCACCGCGTCAGCCCCGACCCGCCCCGCCACCGCGAGCAGCCCGCCCCGCGCGCCGCCCTCAGTGCAGCCCGCCTTGCACGTCGTCACGATGGAGCCGAGCCGCACGTGGCTCACCGGCTGCTCCGCGAGCTCGCCGACGTTGTGGGCCGGCCGCGCTGGGCGCCGCTCGTCGCGCTCCCGAGTGTACTTCACCCGGATCGACCAGGCCTCGCTCGACCGCGGCGAAGCGGAGGGTGTGCTCGGGTAGTGGACACGCGCGTCATCGACGCCCGTACGCGCGATGTCCGCCTGACACACGATCTCCGGGCGAGAACCGCCCGCGGTGTAGCAGTGCTTCTCCACCAGGGCGCTGCCGCCGACGTCCGCCGCGCGCTCAGTCAGCGCGCGCGTGAGGCGCGCCTCGCTGCAGTCCACGTCGCTCAGCCACTCGGGCGTGAACTCCTGCTGCCACACGATGCGGCAGCGAGCGTCAGCCGAGCCCAGGCGCTGGTAGTCAGGAGGCATGGCGGTCAGCTCCTCCACCTGCTCTGGGTGCACCAGCTCCCCGCCCACCTCGCCAGCATAACTGACGGCGCTCCGGGTGGAGCAGCCGAGGCCCGAGGCGAACAGCAGCGCCCCCATAGCAGCGAGGGAGCGCAGGACGGCAGGAGACGTCGTGGTGAGCGAGCGGTGGGCAGACCCAGTGGGCTTCATGGCGGCTCAGCGTGCCACGGCGCTCACGCCAGACCAAGGCTCGATCTCGCGCTTTGAATGAGGCCATCAGCGCTGGGGGATCTGGCCAGCCTGGGCTCGCGTGGCGGCAAACTGATCGCTACTCTAGCAGGGGTTTTGGGGGTTGGGCGGCGCCGCCTCACGGCGCGGGCGGCGCCCAAGCGTACACGTGAGAGCCGCCAAACACCCGCAGCGCCGTCGGTTGACGCTCAGAAGGCGTGATTTCGTCAGGGTGGAAGGCGGTGAGCTCCGACGCGGCGCCGCAGCTGACGTACATCACCTGTTCGTCCAGGCTGAGCGCAACGCCGCGCGGTGACTTGAGCTCCGCCTTGCCTCGGAGCTCGCCTTGGCCACTCCAAACCGTGAGCCAATCGCCGCGCGGATTGGTGGCCCACACCAGCGCGCGCGCCTCATCGATGCAGACGCTCAAGGTCTCGCCCAGCATCCGCGCGCGCGCGGATGCTGGGCGAGTCAAGGTGCGGAGCGGCGCTCCCCAGCCGCGCAAGCTGAGCCCACCCAGCTCGGACTCTGGGAGCCCATCGCGCGGCGCGGAGACCACCGCGAGGTTGCGCGCGCTGTCGAGCGCGAGGTGCCCCGCGTTCAGGCGCCGATCAGGCACCTCCAAGCGCTCGATCAGCTTCCCCGACTCCAGCTCGATGAGGCACACCCGCCCAGGCGTCTTCAGCGCGTCCCCGGCGCCGTTGGTCACCGCCAGGAGCTTCTCGGGGAGCAGCAGCACGCAGTCGTGCGGCTTGCATCCGTAGCTCGCGAGCTCGCCCAGCACCGCGAAGTCACCGGAGGCGCTGGCGTCCCGCACGCTGATCACGCCGCGCCCGGTGCCGAGCTCTGTTTCTACACAGTAAGCTAGCGCACCGTCAGGAGAGAAGGCACCGTGACCATAGAACTGGTGCCCCGGGAGCGGCGCTGGCTTCCCCAAGAGCAGCCCCTCAGCGAGGTCGACGAAGGCAGCGCCAGGGCCCCACTTCTCGAACCACAGCGCGCGCGTGGGGGAGCGTGGGTGCACCGCCATCCCATGGGGCAAGAAGCCGAGCGAGAGCCGCCTGAGCCCGCGCTCAGCGCGCTCGATCCGCGCCCTCGGCGTCAGCTCCGCGAGCTCGTTTGTGGGCGCTGAATCTGACTGATCCAGATCCAGGAGATCGAGCGTGAAGCGCACCGCACCGCCGCCCTCAAAGCGACTCCCACCGACCAGCACCCCGCGCTTCGCCCCGGGATGCGGTGCGTAGCCGAGCCGCGCGCGCGTGCGCGCCCCCACGTCAGCGGCGGCGCCCCCCACCTCACTGCTCATCACGGTCCCTCTCTTCCACTGGACGTGCTCACCACACCTCCGTGCCACAGCCCGCAAGCACTGGCCACAGCCAGCTTGCCACGGGTCCCCCCAGGCAGCTGCGTCCATCGCTCGGCGAGCGCGGGTCACTCCGGGCTTTGACTCCTGCGAAGCGCCTTTGATAATCCACACCATGAGCGATCGAGCCGAGGGCGGCCCCGCCCCGCCGCCATGGGTCGACCCCGCGCTACGCGACAAGCTAGCGTCCCCTGACGCGGTGCCCTCCACCACGGCAGCGCTGCAGGCCACCTCACCAGCGCCCACGTCCACAGCGTCTGCGCACCCTGCGCGCATCGCCCCCGCGCCCGCGCCGCCCCCCGACTTCGACCCCAGCCAGGGGCCGC
>CAYQAC010000166.1:0-11331 GCA_964415255.1 uncultured Polyangiaceae bacterium
AGCGCGATGTCCACCTGACCGGGCTGCTCCTCAAGCCACACGGGGTAGGCAGCTTGCCAGCTGCCCTCCGGCGCCTTCACTCGAATGTGTCCGTCGAGCTCCCCACCGCGATCGGTCACCACGTGAGCGTTCGTCACCACCAGCACGGTGTCGCCGAGGCGGCTGTAGATGAAGCCAGACCCAGCGTGCTGATGGCTCGCGACGAGCACGCTGGTGCGCTTGGCGATGCGGCGCAGCTCCAGCCGGCGCTCACCTGTGATCTGTTCGTCCGTGGGGCGCGAGAGGCGGAACACCGGGCCGCTTGGTGAGCTGCCTGCGAGCCACCCAATGGCGGCGGTGAGCAGCAGCAGCGCCGCACCGAGCATCACGTGGGGCCAGCGCCGCGTGAGGCTCGCCGCTCGTGCTGGGTGAGGCAGCTGGGCACGCTCGGTGAGCGCCGGGCTGGCTGCGGCTTGGGGAAACGGGGCGCTCGGGGGTGCCGAAGCGCTCGGGGGTGGCGCCGCCTTGGACGCGGCGTGGGTGGCTGCGTGTAGGGCATAGGTAGCGCTGCGCAGCGGATCGGGCTGGCTCGCCGCGGCAGCGCGGAGCAGCGCTTCGGCGGCGTGGAGCACCTCAGGCGGGAGCGCGGCGCTGCCCAGCTCCACGGTCTCAGCGTGAGGGCGCTGGTCCACCGCGCCCACGCTTGGTTCGGCGTGGACCGCCCCCGGGGGTTGGGGCGCGGGGTCAGGGGTGGGTGGGCGCGACACGGCGTGCTGGTTAGGACGTGGGGCGAGGCGAACGCTTTGGCAAGATCCAAGAGTCGTGCCGCGCGCCGCGCTCCCCTGTCATCCCCGCCGAACCCGCGAGATCTCCCTTCCGCGGCGCGGATGGGCGCCGCCCACGGGTTCGTCGCCTGCTGCCCCTGCCGTGGGGGCGAGGCGACAACCGCGGCGGCGCTGTCATTGCCTGGACCGCCGCGCAGTCAGGGTGCGGGAGCAGGAGCCCCCGCCGGGGTGGGGCTGAGGCCCCGTCTCCGCACCGCCAACCGGAGCCACTGTTCAAGCGGCGTCCCCGCCGCGTGTCGCTGCTTCGCTCCTTGGCGCTCTGTTTGAGCGCCTACCAGGCGTTAGTCACCGCCCGCGCCGGCGTGGGCACCCCCAGCTCCACCGAGGTGTCCGCCGGTACCGCCATGGTGGTGTCCGCCGGTACCGCCATGGTGGTGTCCTCCGGTGCCGCCATGGTGGTGTCCGCCGGTGCCACCGTGTTGGTGTCCGCCGGTGCCACCATGTTGGTGTCCGCCGGTTCCGCCGTGTTGGTGTCCGCCGGTTCCGCCGTGTTGGTGTCCGCCGGTTCCGCCGTGGTGTCCGCCATGCCCACCATCGACTGCGGGCGCTGCGTCACACGTCGAAACGCAGCGGGCACGCTGCTGGGTGCAGAAGGAGTAGTCACGATCCGCCCGCGTCTCGGCGCGGTGGGCGGTCTCGTGGCAGCTTGTGATGTCGCCCCCCGAGCCGTCATCCTTCTCGTGGCAGGCGGCGATGATGGCGTTGCAATCTTCGATCGAGCCTTTGCTTGAGCCGCTTGGGCCGTTGTCCTCATCCGAGCTGCAGGCGAGCGCGAGCGAGCTCAGCGCTGCGATGAGGAGGGCGTGCTTCAGGTGCTTCATAGGTTCCTTTAGTGAGTCCCGGAGGGACGGGTGTTAGCGTGGGCTCGTGATCGGGCGCTGGAGGGTTCGCTAGACCCAAGAGCGGCTCAAGACTAAACCCTGTTCCTGGTACAGGCTATGGCTGAATTGTCGCATGGTGGAGTTCGGAGGGCACCGCAACGAGGTGGCTTGGCGCGCTCAAGTGAGCACCCAGGGCAGCGTGCGGGGCGCCCCGTTGAACGCGGGCTCTTTCGTTGGTCTCGGGGTGCTCTGCTCGGCGCGCTCAGCTTGCTGAGCCTGGTGTTGTTCAGTTGCACTGACGAAGTGGAGGAGGAGCCAGCCGCGCGGCCTGCGGTCGACGCGCCGGGGCCCTACAGCGTGGGTCATCAGCGCTTCACGCTCACGCGCGGCGCTCGCGCCGTGGAGGTGAGCCTGTGGTACCCCACCACCGCTCAGGCGGAGGCGGCGCCGATCGAGTCGCTCTTGAGCGAGGCGAGCCGTGAGCCCTATCGCGCGTTGCTCGACGCCGCGCCCGCGAGCTGCCCCACGCGGAGCCTCACCGTGGCCCGCTCGAACGACGCCGAGAGCAGCCCCGCGCCCGCTTCAGGTCCTTGGCCGCTGGTCGTCTACTCTCACTGCGTGAGCTGCATCCCGCTGAGCGGCGCCTCCGTCGCGGCGCGCCTCGCGAGCCACGGCATCGCTGTGGCGGCGCCGAGTCACGCGGGGGAGCTGCCGTTCGTCTCGGATCCGGAGCCGCTCGACACCGATCAGCTCGCGGTTCGGGTAGCTGACTTGTCAGCGGTGCTCGACGCGCTGCTGAGCGGCGCCGCCGAGGTGCCGAGCGCGCTGCACGGGCGCTTCAATGCAGAGCGGGTGGGCGCGCTGGGGCACAGCTTCGGGAGCGTGAGCGTGGGCTTGCTAGCGCAGACCGACTCGCGGGTGAAGGCGGTGTTTGGGCTCGCCGCGCCGCTGGAGAACCCGCTCTTGCCTGGGGTGAAGGTGGCGGAGATCAGCGTCCCTGTGGGGCTGTTGATCGCGCAGGAGGACAACAGCATCACCGAGATCGGTAACCGGTTCATGCGCGACAACTTCGAGGCGCTCACGGCGGGCGGCGTGGAGATCGAGGTGCTCGACGCTGGGCACTGGTCGGTCTCCGACCTGTGCGGGCTGGTCCCGGCGTTCGAGCCAGGGTGCGGCGCGGGCGTGCGTCACTCGGCCGAGCGCCGCGGGGAGGACGTTGACTACCTCCCTGTCTCCGCGGGGATCTCAATCACCCAGCGCTACACCACGGCGTTCTTCCGCGGCCACCTGCACGGTGAGGCAGCGGCGCTCGCTGACTTGGCTCAGGCGATACCAGCCGAACAGGTGCTGGTCCGCACTCGCTGAGGTTGAGGGCTTTTGGGGGGGTTAGACGGCACCGCGCTGCGAGCAGCCGCTGAGGTGGAGGCCTTGGGGTGGCTCGCGTGGCGGTGCCGTCCAACCCCCAAACCCCAAATCCCGAGGCTGAGGCGACCCTGGTGGTATCGTCAGTGTGCCGTACCATGCGCCCTACGGTGCACCGTCAGTGCGCCATACTATACTTCAGCGCGCCCTGAGGTGCACCGTCAGTGCGCCGTACCATGCGCCCCACGGCACACCGTCAGCGTACCTTACGGTGTGCTGACAGCGCGCCGTACTATGCCTCAGCGCGCTGGCTGGCCGAGCACGTCGTAGCGCTTCAGCTCGCCGAGCCCGCTCAAGGTGGGCTCCACCGAGCTTTGGTCCCCCGCCACCACGATGATGTACTGCTTGGGGTCGCAGTAGCGGCTGGCGGCGGCGCGTGTTTGCTCGAGCTTCACCTGCTCCACCCCGGTGATCCACTCACCGAACCACCCCGCGCCGCGCCCGGCGAGCTTAGCGGCCGAGAGCTGCATCGCGGTGTCGCTGACGCCCTCGAAATCCCCTGGGAGGCCGAGCAGCATGCCTTGGACCGCCTCGCGCTGCTCCTTCTCGGAGATGGGGCGCGCGGCGCACACCTCCTCAATCTCCTTCAGCATCTCGTCGATGCTCGCGCGCGTCGTCTCGCTCTTCACCTTGGCGGAGAGCCAATAAAAGCCGCTCTGCTTCCAGCGGTTGAAGGTGCTGCGCGCGCCGTAGGTGTAGCCCTTGTCCTCGCGCAGGTTCATGTTGAGCCGCGACGTG
Source organism: uncultured Polyangiaceae bacterium (assembly GCA_964415255.1). GTDB lineage: Bacteria > Myxococcota_A > Polyangia > Polyangiales > Polyangiaceae > JAHBVY01. Next base: position 3,806 of record CAYQAC010000166.1, read on the forward strand.
AAGGCGCCGCCCAGCGTCCAGTTGAACGTCTCCTCGGCGAAGTACGCGTCGCCGCCGTGGGATGGGCCGCGCACGGCGACGGCGATGGCAGACTGGGTGGCGTCCGGGTAGTTCACCAGGTGCACGCCGCCGGCGCCGCCCTTCGGCTCCAGGGCGCGCGTCGTCGCTCGGGGCGCGCCAGACCAACCCTCGAAGGCGCGCTCGATGCCGGCTTGCGCGGCGGCTTGATCGAGGCCACCGACGACGATGAAGGTCGCGCCCTCGGGCGCGAACAGGGCGCGGTGTTGGCGCGCCACGTCGGCTAGCTGAATGCGCGCGATGCTCTGGCGGTCGCCGCTTGGGGCGTAGCTGCCGTAGCCCTTACCAAACAGCACCCGACGCGTCACTGCGATGCGGCCCGTGTCTGAGTGCCTCTCGTTGGCGACGAGCTCGGTGATGAGCTCCGCGCGCCGCCGCGCGAAGTCCTTCGCGGTGAGCTTGGGTCGCATCACGATGTCTGCGAGCAGCTGCATCGAGGCGTCGAAGTGCTCCGCGAGCAGGCTCATGCCGAGCTCAATGTTGTCCGTGCCGGTGCGCCCACCGTAGTCCGTGGCGAGGCGCTGCAGCGCCTCACTGAGCGCCAGCGCGTCGAGGGCGCCGGCGCCCTCGTCCAACATGTCGACGGTGAGCTGCGTCAGGCCTTCACGGCCGCTCGGATCGGCGCTGGCGCCGCTTGGTAGCACCAGCTGCACGCTGACGAGCGGCGTGCTTCCTTGCTTCACGTACCAAAGCGTGGCGCCGCTCTTGAGCTTGATTTCGGCGACCTCGGGCGGCGCCCAGTGCGGCGCGGGGCCGGGCTCTGGGAGCTTGGTGCGGTCGACGCTCGAGGCCTCAGGTTGCACGACCTGGGGTGGCGCTTCAGGGAGCGCGGGGGGCGACTCGGCGGGCGGGGTGCCGCAAGCCGTGAGCAGCGCGGCGCCTAGCGTAGCGCTCAGTGTGGTGAACAATTTTCCACACGGTAATGTGACGCTCGTGTGGTGGCGACCCAAGCGGCGCTCCGGTGTGCATCCATGACGGCGCGTCATGTCAGCCACCCCCCATGGTGTCGCTGATCTGCGGTTTGGCCCCCGGGGTGATGTCGATGCGCACATAGTTGTCTAGGTCGATGAACTGACTTGTTCCGTGGAGGTCCGCTGGTGTCAGCCGGGTGTAGCGCGCGAGATCCTCCTTCAGGTAATCCGCGCGCCCCGCGAGGTGGTAGTAGGTGCTGAGCAGCTGCGCGCGGCTCAGCACGTCCTCCACTCGGTGGAAGAAGCTCTTCTTCCAGCTGTTCAGCGCGCGCTCGAACTCATCCTTCGTGGGGGGTGTCTCGAAGGCCTTGGCGAGCGCCAAGGTGAGCGCCTTGGTCAGCTCCTCCACGCTCTTGCCCTCCGCCGCTGTGGCTTGCACCACGAACACCGAGCCGAGCTGGGACGAGGCTTGGTAAGCTGACACGTCTTTCGCGATCTTCTGGTCAAACACCAGCGGCTTGTAGAGGCGGCTCGACTTACCGTCCGTGAGCACGCTGGCGACCACGTCGAGCGCGGCGTCGCCCGTCGCGTAGAGCGCGGGCGTCGGCCACACCAGGTGCACGCGCGGCTGGGCCACCGCGTCGGTGTACTTGAGGTGCTTCACCCCGCTCAGCTTGGCGGGCGTGGCCTTGGGCGTCGCCGCGCGCTGGCCGGCCTTGCCGCCGCCGAAATAGCGCTGGACCAGCGCCTTGGCCTGCTTCGGCTCGAAGTCGCCGACCAGCGTCACGACGGCGTTGGCTGGGGTGTAGTAGCGGGTGAAGAAGCGCTGCACGTCGCTCATCGACGCGCGGGTGAGATCGGCGTGCGAGCCGATCGTCAGGTGCCTGTACGGATGCCCTGGCGGGTAGATGGCCTCGGCCACGTAGAACCAGAACATCCCGTAGGGCCGGTTCTCGTAGTTCTGACGCCGCTCGTTCTTCACGACGTCGCGCTGATTGTCGAGCTTCTCTTGGGTGAGCGCGGGGAGCAGATTCGTCATCCGATCGGACTCCATCCACAGCGCGAGCTCGAGGTACTGGCTCGGGACGCGCTGGAAGTAGTTGGTCCGATCGGGGTTGGTGGTGCCGTTGATCACGCCGCCGATCGGCTCGAACGGCGCGAAGTACTCCTGGTCGAAGTGCTTGGAGCCTTGGAACATCAGGTGCTCGAACAAGTGCGCGAAGCCGCTCTTGCCAGGCTCCTCGCTCGAGGAGCCGACCAGGTAGCGGACCTCAACCGCCACGACGGGCAGCGAGGTGTCGCGGCTCATCAGCAGGGTGAGCCCGTTGTCGAGCTTGGTGGTCTCCACCGGGAGCTTCACCTCGGCCTTGGCGGAGGCGGCGGGCGGGGCGCCGCTCAGCGGCGTGGCCGCGGCTGAGGTGGGCAGCGCGGCGAGCGGCGCGAGCAGCAGGGCGGCGAGCGGCCAGCGAGGGCGGCGACGTGCGCTGCGTGGGCTATTGGGGGTGGGGATCAAGGGCAGCTCCTGATGCTGGGCTCGCGGCGACGCGCCGCGAGGCTCGGGGGATGATAGTGGAAGTCGCGAGGAGGTGCAGGGCAGGGCGCATCGCGCCCCGTTAAGTGACCTGCCAAACCCCCAAAAAACCAAGCCTCGGCCCTGAGGCCCGGCGTCGCTGCCTAGGGATGACCCATCCACCCCGAGCGCCCGGCGCCGCTCTGGTGCCATGAAGGTCGATGCACACCAGCTTGGCGAGGATTTCGGCTACATTGCGCGCGTGACGAGAGGCTCCGAGATCACCTCACTTGAGCGCGCCGCGGCGGACGCCGGGCAGCGCTTGTCCCAGAGCTTGGCCAAGCTCACGCCTTATGAGAGGCAGCTGGTGGTGACGCTCACCGCCCAAGTGCAGAGCCTGCTCAGCGTGGGGCAGCTCGCGCTGTTCGGCTACGAGGGCGCGCAGGAGGGGCACACGCGCTTCGGGTCGGTGGCCCTGTCGGCGCCGACGGTGGCTTGGGCGCAGGGGGCCAGTCGTCAGAAGGCGGCGGTGGTGGTGATCGGCAGCGCGGCGGCCACGCTGGCGTCGCTCATCGAGGGCTTCGTGGTGGAGTGGAGCGGGCAGCAGGTGCTTGAGCTGTCACGCCGCAGCGACGGCGCTGAGTGGGTGCTCGACGTGGAGGCGCGGCTCGGTGTGGACCTCGGGGCGCCGGCGCGTGAGGCGCTGGCGGCGGTGGTCGACGTGCGGCGCGCGTTCGCGGTGGAGCTCGACGCGCTGCCGCCGAGCCACGCACTGGCGCAGAGCTACGCCGCGTGGCCGCCGGCGGTGGTGGTGTTGGCGGAGGCGCTGGTGGCGCGGCGGGCGGGGGCGGTGGCTTGAAGTCAGCTAGCCTGCTTAACTCCGGCGCGCTGCGGCCTCACTACGCGCGCTTCCTGGCTGAGGGTGGCGCGGTCGGCGCTGAGGCTTTGGGGACGCGGGCGGCGGCTTCAACGCCGCGTATCTTGCTCACGGGTCACTCGCATCAGGCGTGGCCTGACGTGGCGGAGGAGGGCCTTCATGAGGCCTTCGAAGACGCCGCGCGCCACGTGGACGACAAATGGAGCGCGGCGTTCGAGCGCGCGGAGGTGCTCCGTGGCTACGTCGCCGAGCAGCTGGTCGGTGCGTCTCCTGACGAGATCGCGCTGGGGCAGAGCACGCACGAGCTGGTGAGCCGCTTCCTCTCGGCGCTCGACCTCAAGCGGCGCCCGCGCCTGGTGGCGAGCACCGGTGAGTTTCACTCGCTCGATCGGCAGCTGCGGCGCTTGGCTGAGGCGGGGCTCGAGGTTGAGCTTGTCGCCGCTGAGCCTGCTTCAACGCTCGCGGCGCGCCTCAGCGAGGCGCTGTGTGAGCGCACCGCCGCGGTGTTGGTGTCGAGCGTGTTGTTCGAGACATCAAGTCAGGTGCCAGGTCTTTCGGCGTTGGGGGAGCGCGCGGCGGCGCTCGGCGTGGAGCTGTTGGTGGACGCCTACCACGGCTTCGGGGTGCTCGAGCTGTCGCTCGCGTCGCTCGGCGGGGAGCGCGCCTTCATCACCGGCGGCGGCTACAAGTACGCGCAGTGGGGAGAGGGCTGTTGTTTCCTCCGGGTACCGAAGGAGAGCGCGCTGCGGCCGGTCTACACCGGCTGGTTCAGCGACTTCGCCGGGCTTGAGGCGTCGCGCGGCGGCGGCGCGGTGGGCTACGGCGCGCTCCCGCACCAGCGCTTCGCGGGCAGCACCTACGACCCGACCAGCCACTACCGCGCGGCGCGCGTGGTGCGCTTCTTCCGCGAGCAGGGGCTCAGCATCGCGCGGCTCCGCGCCACCAGCCTGCACCAGACAGGTAGGCTGATGAGTCAGCTGGAGCAGGAGTTCGGGCCAGAGCGCCTGCTCACGCCGCGCGCGCCGGAGGCTCGGGCGGGCTTCGTCGCCGTGTCGGATCCGCAGGCCAACGCGCGGGCCGCCGCGCTGCGGGGCTTGGGGGTTTGGGTTGATGCGCGCGGCGCTGCGCTGCGCTTTGGTCCAGCGCCCTACACCATGGACCGTGAGTTGGACGAAGCTGTCCGTCGTTACATCGCCCTGGTGCGCGCACCCTGAAGGGCGCTGAGCAGCCACTGGCTGAGCCGCGCTGTGTCCGTCAGATCGCTCACGAGCAGGTCTGGATCCACCGCGCGCAGGCTCTCCTCCGCCTCCACCCCGGTGGCGGTGATGAGCACCGGCGCGCCGACGTGGCGCGCCGCGCGCACGTCCGCTAGGGAGTCCCCGACGATCACTACTGGCGCGCCCGCCGCGCGAGCGACAGCGCAGGCCGCCATCTCGCCGCGATCTTCATCGTCCTCCGCGAAGGCGGAGAGCCCGACCTCAAACCGGCGCCAGAGCCCGACGTGCTCGAGCTTGATCCGTGCGGAACCGCTCAGGTTGCCGGTGAGCAGCCCGAGGCGTGCGCCCTCGCCGACCAGCGCGTCGAGCAGCGCCGGCACCCCAGGCAGCGGGGCGCCGTGGCCAGGCGCGAGCGCCGAGAGGTAGCTGAGGTAGCGGCGCCACACGCCTGCGCGCGGGCGATCCCCGCCCACCTGGCGCGCCAAGGCGCCGTCTGTTGAGCCAGCGAGTGAGACGCCGTCGAGCGGCGCCTCGATGCCCCACTCCTCGGTCATGGCGCGCGCGAGCGCGCGGCGCCCGAGCCCCCCCAGCGAGAGCAGGGTGCCGTCGATATCAAACAGCACCACCCCGGCGCTGCCCACGTGTGCGCCCTGGGTCATCGGGACAGCCGCCCGATGTCGGTGAGCAGCTGATCCATCGAGCGCTCCTCCTCCGACCGGTAAAATCCGCGGATTTTACCGCGGGTGTCCACCAGCACCAGGTGGGAGCCGTGCAAGATGCCGAAGTGGTCGGCGCTCGCGTCGGCGCTGCCCTCCAGCGCCAGCTTGAAGCCCTCCACGCTGGTGCGTTTCACGACCTCAAAGTCGCCGGTGAGGAGGCTCCAGTTCGTGAGGTCGAGCGCCTGCTTCTTGGCGTAGGCGGTCAGCTCCTCAGGGGTGTCATTGTCTGGGTCCACGCTGAAGCTCACCAGCTGAAACACTAGGCCGCGCTCCTTGCCCCGCGCCTGCACCTGGCGCGCTTGGCGCATCAGCCGGGGGCACACCACCGGGCAGCGCGTGAAGAAGAAGTTCGCGACCCAGACCTTGCCCTCGAAGCTCTGGCGCGTCGCCTTCGCGCCGGCGTGGCTGGTGAGCTCGAACTGGCCGATGTCTCCGAGCTCAGGCAGCTGCTCGGCGCCGGCGTCTACCCGCAGGTCCTTCGCCGCGGCCTTGGGGGTGTTGTCGCAGCCGCTCAGGGCGGCCGCGGGAGCCAGCAGCAACGCGAGCAGTGAAGCAGTGAGGCGCCCGGCGCGACTGGAGGTCAGCTTTGCTGACGGATGCTGCGCTGCGGCTCGATCAGATGCTGCGGCTCGGTCAGGGGCTGTCAGTTTAGCTGACTGAAAGGGCACTGCGGCTCGGTCAGGGGCTGTCAGTTTAGCTGACTGAAAGGGCACTGCGGCTCTATCAGATACTGTCAGTTTTGCTGACGGATGCGGCGAGCGGTACATCATGGACGGGTGCGGTCGTATAGCGCGCGCAGGGCGTCGTGCGTAGCGGGCGTTTCGCCGCGGGCGATCGCCCACACGGTGGCCTGAGCCGCCTGATTCACTGGGGTAGGCACCCCCACGCGCTGGCCGCGCTGGACGATTTCTCCGTTCAAGAAGTCGACCGCCGGTGGACGCCCGCGCTCAATGGCGGCGAGCATGGAGGAGCGCAGCCGCCGGTAGCGGGTGCCCACCGCCAACAGCAGGCCGTGCTTGGCCACCAGGCTGGGCGAGCCGCTCATGGCCGCCTCGCTGTCGGTCAGCGCGAGCCACTCGAGATCGAGCGTCCCGCTGACCTTCTCGAGCGTCACCTGCAGGCGTGTGGCCACGCTCACCGCCTCGGTCATCACCTCCAGCGCCAGGCGCCGCACGTGGCGGTAGCGCATCAGCGCGCCCAAGCGGTCGCCGCCGATGGTGCCCAGTGTGCTGATGGCGGCGTTGATGGCGAGCTTGCTCCAGCGCACGCCCGTCAGGTTGCGGGTGAAGGTCACCGGCCCAATCGACTCCAGGGCGTGACCGACGCGCGTCACCAGCGTGTCAGGATCGGCGTCCAAGCGACCCAAGGTGAAGCCGCCGTCGCTCGTGCGATCGTAGAGGCCGGGCTCCGGCATCGACGCGCCCCAGCTCACCACCGCGCCGATCACGCTGGCGGGCCCGACGATGCGCGCGACGCGCTCCTCGCACAGGCCGTTCTGGAAGCAGACCATCGCCCCCCCGGGCGCCAGGTGTGAGGCCGCCTCCTCCGCCGCGCGCTCCACCTGCGGCGGCTGGGTCGCGAGCATGATGACATCGAACGGCGCCACCTCGGGGCCCAGCGCCGTGAGCACCGGACCCGCGGGCACCGGAGCGCGGCGCATTTCCGTAGAGAAACGGAAGCCGCGCGTTCGGAGGCTGTCTGCGATCGCCTGGTTGGTGGTGAGCACGCTGACGTCCAGGCCGAGCTCGGTGAGCGAGCTGGCGACCACGCCGCCGATGGCGCCTGTCCCCACGACTAGAATCCGCATGCAGCGAGCTTAGCTGAGAACCAGGCGTCGCCAGGGCGCCGAGGCGCTGATTACGGCCCCTGAGGCCCACCACTGCTTGTTGCGGCTCAGCGGTCGCCGGGTCGCGTCGCACGGGGCTAGCGAGACGAGGACGACAAGCGGTTTACCGGTTGTCGTCCTCAAATCAGAGGCTAGAGCAGCGCGAAGGGGAGCAGCGTCGAGCGGAGGACCCGGGACATCGGGCCCTCGCCCCGCATGGGGCCGATTTCTCGGGTCCGTCTAGCGGCAAACTGATCGCTGCTCTAGGGCCAGGGCAGGGGGTTTGGCACCGCGTTTCAAGGTAGTGCAAAGGCTCGCTCCCATGGTTTGCTGCCGCGGCGTGACGCAGCAAGCTGAAGCCTCCGGGGCGTCGAGTCGTGTGCGCCAGC
>CAYQAC010000167.1:0-3663 GCA_964415255.1 uncultured Polyangiaceae bacterium
CATCGTGGCCTTGCGTGCGAACGCCGCGGGAGCTGGCTTCTCGGCTGCCGGCGCGGGGCTGTCCGCCTTGGCGGCTGGCCGCTCATCCCCTGAGGCGCCGGCGTCGAACTGGTTCACGCCCGTCTGAGCGTCCACCAGCCGGTCGATCACCGACTTGGAGTCGCCGTCGATCTTGATGAACTTCACGCCCATTCCAGCGGGCGACTCATCCTTGGCGTCGGAGGCCTCGCGCTTCCACACCACGCGCCCCACCCCCTGCATCACCTTCTGCTCTTCGGCGATTTTCAGCTCGAACTTGAGCAGCGTGCCCGAAGGGAACGGTGAGGGCGTCTTGATGAAGAGCCCCCCTCGGCTCACGTCGTGGGAGTGATGCTCGATGAACTCATCGATGGTGGCGCTCTTGTAGCGCACCGTCATCGTCAGCACCTTTGCGCGTGGATCCTTGCGGGTGTCCTGTGCCATCCATTGCCTCCGGCGCGACCCTGCGCCTAAAAATCAACCCTGATGCCGGTCGGCGCCAGGAGAACTGTCCTACTCGAAGCTACCCCAAACGGGTACGGCGAAAAGGCGAGCCTGGACTAGCCAACCCCTCACCCTCGCGAAACGGTCCGCATCCTACCGGAACCCTCTCGCCTTCCCAAGCTTGCGTGCAGCCCCAGCTGCTTGTTGAGCCCCGCGGCCGGACCAAACTGGTCGTAAACGAGGCGCTGCTCTAGAGTTCGCCGCTTGGCTCCCCGCGACACCTTCCGAGCCTACGCCCGAAAGCGCGTGCGCCTCCGTACCTCGGTGCGGGCGGCGGACTCTGAGTGGCAGCGCGACGGGCTCATCACCGATCTTGGCGCGGGGGGCGCCTGCGTGGAGCTGCCCGACCCCCTCACGGAGGGCACCCTGGTGAGCCTCTCCGTGGACGCCCCCAACCTGTGGGATCCGCTGTGCTTCGAGGGGCGTGTGGTGTGGGCGGCGCTGCTCGACCCCCGCGGCCACACCCGGGTGGGCATCGAGTTCGTCCACGGCTCCAGTAAGGGCCTCTTACCGCTCGCCGATCTGCTCGCGACGGACCCTTACGGCTGATGCAGTGAGCTCAGCTGACCACTTCAAATCGTCTGCTCGCGACGGATCCCTACGGCTGATGCAGTGAGCTCAGCTGACTACTTCAAATCGGCGGCAGGCCGCGCAACACCCGCGAGTGGTAGAGCAAGAGCTCGTAGGCGCCCGGGCCGCGGTTGAACTCGTAGCTGTGGGTGCCCGGCACCACGATCAGCGAGTGCGCCACCTCGGCGTCATTCAGCGCGCTGCTGATGGCGCGCGTGGAGGCGAGGTAGAAGTCGCGCGTGCTCGAGAGCAGGCGCAGTGACAGCTCTGGGTTCTTGCGGCGCGCGGTCAGCATGCGACGCGTGAGCTCGGTCGCGTCCTTGGCGTCGAACGCAGGTTGCAAGCCGCCCACGGAGCCGAACGCCTGAGGCCTCGCGAGCGCCACGAGCAGCGCCGCGCGGCCGCCCAGGCTCACACCATCCACGCCCGTCCCAGCCGCTGCCTGGACCGCGGGCGTCTCTCGACGCACCCGCGGGAGCAGCTCATCCACCAAGAACGCGGCGAGCGGCTCCGCCTGCTCGAAGGCGCGATCCCCCTTCAAGATGTCCGGCGTGTACGGCATCACCACGATCAGCGGTTGAAACGGCCGCTGCGTGAGCGCGCGGTTGATCTCCTGCAGGCGCTCCCCCGCGAAACCTTGGAGATCTTCCGAGGTGAGCGGCGGCTCGGCGAGCCGCTGCATGGCGCTGCCGAGCGCGTAGTCATCCAGCCAGCCGCGCGCGCCCTTCGCCGGCCCCTTCCGTGACTCCCCCAGGCCGTGCATCGTGATCAAGACCGGCAGCGCCTCCCCCGCGTCGTGCTCCGGCACGGAGACGACGACGCTCATGGGGCCCACTTGGCTGGTCCCCCATGTCCAAGTCAGCTCGGCTGCCTTGCGTCGGGTTTTGGGGGTTGGGTGCGCGCCGCTCGGCGCCGCGCCCAGCGTACCCGCCCCTGCCCCCGCCGAGCGCTCCGGGCTCACGGGAGGCGCCGCGCTCCCCTGCGGCACGGCGCTCCCCTGCGGCGCCGCGCTCCCCGGCGGCACCGCGCTCCCCGGCGGCACCGCGCTTCCCTGCGGAACCACGAGGCGCCCCCCTGGTCGCGCGCCCAGCGCCGGCGCCGGATGCCGCGTCTCCGTCTCCCCCTGATCACAGCCGAGCAGCGCACCGAGCAGCGCACCGAGCGCCGCCACGAGACCGAGCGAATGAGGTCGCATGGCGCTTCCTACCACAGGCGCCACGGGCGCGTCGTAGGCGCGCCTCAACAAGCGTCGAGCGCCGCGCGCTGGATGAAGAAGCGCGCGTCGCTCATCGGGTAGAAGTGATCCTGCCAGAACTCGACGGCCACGTAGTCTCCCGGGTCCTCCTCCGTGGAGTCTTGCAGCTCGAAGCCAGTCCCCGCGCGGATGAGCCCCACCTCCTCTATCCGATCGCTGTGGGCGAGCGACAGGGCAATATCCTCACGGCAATAGGTGTAGCGTATGCCGCTGGTGCCGCGCATCCCCAGCCCAAAGAGGTGGTGCGTGACGTGCGGCACGCTCGCTCCCCGCGGCTCCTGGAGCAGCGCCGCGGGGACCCAGCCGGTGATGTGCTCATGCCCTCCGTCGATGAACACCTTGGCGCGGTCGCCCGCGCGCTCAAGCTCGATCGCCACCAGCGGCCGCTGCAAGTTGAGACGTACCCCTGACTTATCGCTGCGCCCCTGGCTCACCCGCACCTCACCCTCAAGCTCCCAGGGCTCGCCCTCAGGCACTGGCAGCTCAAACCCCGCGCGGACGAGCGTCAGCAGCTCACAGCCTAACTTCCTTGAGACAGATCCCGCGCCCAGATCCGCGCTCGGTCGGTAGCGGACCTCCACCTCAGCCCCACCGCCGCCCACCCACTCCACCACCGCGTGCTCGGTCAGCGTGTAGACACCAAAACTGACTGGCTGCCGCAGCCGCAGCTGGAGCTCCTCCGTGGGGAAGCGCTGATACAGCACCACGCCGCCAGCCGAGAGCTCCACCCGCGGCGGCCGCGCTGAGAGCTCCACCCGCGCGGCCATCCCGCTCAGCTGCATCAGCCGCTCGCGGTCCCCTGAGAGCCGCAAGTACACCGCGTCCTCCAGCTGCGCCTCACTGACCACGCAGCCCGCCTCCTGTACGCGCTCCCCCTGCTCCGCCTCCGAAGCCACCGGCGCCGCCACGTACGCGACCCCGCCCGCCGCCGGCGCCCCAGCGCAACCCACCCAGAGCAGCAAGGGCAGCAGCGCGAGGCGGCTCATGGCTGAAAGCTACCACGGCTCTTAGCGACGCCCCGGGGCGCGCCGTGTCCAGGTCGGCTGGGCAAGCGTGGCTCACACCGCACCCGCTAGGCGGGTGATTGGCGCGGTGCCGTCCAACCCCCAAAAACCCACGTGCCCGCTAGCTCACGTGAGAACTCGGCGCGGTGAGGGGGTGTGAAGGAGCGGCTTCGGTGGGAGGCGATGGGTGGGTTACAGTGGGAGGCGGCGCTTGGCGGAGGGGCGCACTTCGCGCTCATTTTTGCTCGATGGTGGGGAAATCTTAGGCTCAAGGTGAGTTGGCCTCGATCTTGATAAGGGGCTCTGGCAGCG
>CAYQAC010000167.1:3673-11306 GCA_964415255.1 uncultured Polyangiaceae bacterium
CAAAGGAGGACACGTGAAGGATCTTGCGACGGTGGGGAATCGAGGGGTGGGGACGAGGGCGCTCAAGGGTGGGCGCGGGACGAAGGCGCTCCTCTTGGGGGCGGCGCTGGTGCTCGGCGGCGGGCTGGGCGGGGGCTGCGTCGTGGAGGAGGTGCCGGACCACTCCGAGTTCGTCGAGGCGCTGCCGCAGAGCGCGAACGTGGCGCTGGCGGGGCCATCTGCCGAAGGGTCGCAGCACACCTCAGCGCTCGGCGGCACCACCCGCGCGATGGGTGAGGACGCGCCCGGCGGCTACGCGGAGTCTTACGTCCTCACGCGCAGCGTGCGCGACAGCGTGAACACGGTGACCTACGGCATCCTCGGATCCATCTGGCTCTTGGTGACCCACGTGCCGCCGACTCAGGTCACTGAGGGCGAAGCCGTCTGGGGTCCTTACGATGACGCGCTGAAGCCCGACGTCGTCCGCTTCCGCATGAAGCGGGTGGACGATCACTATGAGTACGTGCTCGAGGGGCGCCCCAAGTCGGACGCGAGCGCGCCGTTCTCCACCGTGATGAGCGGCCTCGGCTACGGCAAGAGCCACCCGGAGCACGGCAACGGGCGCTTCTTGGTGGACCTCGACACGGCTCGCGCGCTGGACCCGATGTCCGTCGAGGACGACGGCACCGGCACCGTCGTGATCGAGCACTGGCTGGCCAACGGTCAGCGCCACGTCATCGCCGATCACCGCGAGACGGCCAACGAGCGCACGGTGCGCGCCGAGAGCCGCGCGCTGGAGGACGGCACCGGCACGCTGTTCATCGACGCTCACCAAGATCTCGAAGACAGCGCCACTCCCGCGATGGAAGACATCACCCTCAACGTGCGCTGGGCCAGCAGCGGCGCTGGGCGCGCCGACTTCAGCTTCGTCGGCGGCGACGTGGGCGAGCGCATGAGCTACGTGGAGTGCTGGAGCACCAGCTTCACCCGCAGCTACCTCGGCGCCGAAGGCTACGAGGACGGCGACGCCGCGAGCTGCGTGTACCAGGAGCCCGTCACGCGGGACTGAAGCGCGCGGCGAGTGCGCTCCACGAACGGCGCCCGGCATGAGCTGGGCGCCGCAGCATGAGCTGGGCGCGTCAGCATGAGCTCGGCGCGTCAGCATGAGCTGGGCGCCGCAGCATGAGTTGGGCGCCGGTGCTTTTGCCCGTGGGTCAGCCCGGCGCTGCGCGGCTGGAGAGGCTCAGCGAGAGCCAAACGGCGGCGTCATGGGCGCGTCGAATTCTGCTAGTCAGGCCCAGGAAGGCGCGCTACACCCCTTCCCCCAAGCGCCACTAGCTCAGCTGGATAGAGCGTCGGCCTCCGGAGCCGAAGGTCGCACGTTCGAATCGTGCGTGGCGCGCTGAAAAGTTCAAGGGTTTGGGGGGGTTCGTGACTAGGGCGCCACCCAGTCCATGGGCAGGCCACAGGCCTTCAACACCGCCTTGACGTAGCGCTCTCCCACGCGCGTCTCCCCGGCTTCAGCCCGGGCCACCATTGGCTGGCTCTTGCCCATGCGCTTGGCGAGCTCCGCTTGCGACAACCCCGCCACCTGACGAGCGGCTCGCAGGTCGGCGGCGATCTGTGCGCGCGCCACAACCAGAGCGTCCTTGTATGCTGGCTCGCCGGTGAGGGCTCGGTACGTCTCCTCGGGCACCGCTACATAGCGGCGCCCTTCAATCGTCAGCTCGATCCTCTCAGTCATCGTAGACCTCCTTCCGGTGCTCGATTCGCACCACGATCACGTCTCCCTCGACCCGAAACAACACCCGCCAGTCACCCGTGCGGATGCGGTAGTAGCCCGCCAAATCACCTCGCATGGCCTTAGCACCAGACACCTCAGGCCACTCCCTGAGACGGGCAAAGATGCCCTCCACACGCGTTTTGATGGTGATAGGCAGTCGGGTGAACTGTGCTTCGGCTCGCTCCGTGAGAACGACCAACATAAGGTTATGATAACCTTATGTTTTGCGAGATGCAACCGCCTCCCCACCGCGAGCGGCCCCCCCGCGGCGCGTACCACCCTGAGAAGGCAGCATAGCTGACATCATCGCTCGGCGAGACGATGGGAGCCCGCCAACGCTCAGTCACCTCAAGGCGCGCGTGGGAATAGCAGGCTGCCGCACACGGCGGAGTCGCCGTTGTCGGTGGCGAGGTCGAGCAGGTTCTTGCCGACGACGACGCTGCTGGTGAAGGCGATGTCAGCGTAGGCGGCGCCAGCGTGGGTGAGCGCGGGGCTCGCGCGGTTCGGGTCCCAGAGGGCGTTGGTGGGCGTCACGCTGGTGGCGCGAAGGTAGGGGTTCGCGAACAGGCCGGTCGAGGCGATGACGATGATCTGGCCCCGGTTTACTTGATCGCTGAACGCGCTCTTAATGCGGCCCGAGATGCGCACGGCGATGATGCGCTCTTCGGCGGGCCCAAGGTCCGTCTCGGCGGGCGCGGGCGCGCCGGGCGCGAGGCTTATGCCAGAGGCAGTCAGCGCGCGCGCCTCACGCGTGGTGCGCATCAGCACCTCGAATTTTGCATCAGGTTGCTTATCTCGATGGAGCTTCAAGGTGGAGGCGAGCGGCACCGTCACCTCGGAGAGGCCCGCGAACGGCGGCCCCTTGTTCGTCAGGCGACCGCCCGAGACGCGCAGCAAGTAAGGCGCCGCGAAGGACTTCATGCCGTCACGCGAGAGGCGCAGTGAGGCCTCGGGCTCCCAGATCAAGTCCTCGCGGAGCTCCACGCCGTAGCCGTTGAGCAGCTCGGTGAGGCCGCGGCGGCTCAGGTCGAGGCGCATCTCCAGATCGCCCATCTTGAGGTGAGCAGCCCCAGTGGCGATCACCAAGGTGCCGTCGCCACGCATCAAGAAGCCGTCGAGCACGCGGAGCATGGCCGGGCTCAAGTCACCGCTCGGCGGCGTGAGGACCCAAGCTAAGTGGCCCAGGTGGCGCTCCACCGGCGCCAGCTGCATTTGCTCGAGTGGCGTGCGGCGGTCCCGACCCTCCCCATGATCCCCCACCAAATCGAGGCTCAGCTCTTCGATCGTCAGGTAACCGAACGAACTCTTGAGCACCTGCTGAACGCTCACCCCGGGCCGAAGCTGCTGATTCAGCCCCTCCCAGGGGCTCGCCAGCACGCTCACCCGCGCGGGCACTGCCGTGCCAACCAGCTCGCGCAGCTTCCCCGAGAACCAGAAGCCAAAGCGCTCCGGATGCTCCGGTTCGTAAGTGGGGATGACCACACGCGCCTCGCCGCGCTCCAGCACCAGGCCGAGGTAACGCGGCACGCTCGCCTGCTCCCCCACCGGCACCGGCAGCGCGCTGAGCCCAGCCTTCACCGCCTCCGCGCGCTCGGACTCACCGACGACCTCCACGCGGCGCAGCTCGAGCTTGCCCTCCGCCTCACGCCCGAGCGCCTTCAGCTGCCGCTCCAGATCCGCGCCAGCGCGCTCAAGCGCGCGCGTCTCGGGGCTGACGTAGAGCGTCACCTTCACGGGCTCGGTGCTGCTGAGCAGCGCCGCCGTGGCCTCCCGGCAGTCTTCCTCTCGCGTGTCGCGGCTGGGCCACGCGGCCCACACCGAGATGATGATCAGCGACATCAAGGCGATGGAGCCAACGCCAATTAAGAGGGTGACCCGCTCGCTCCTGCGCTTGCGTTTCTCCACGGGAACGATCGCCGCCTCGGCGGCGCTGGGAGCTTCTGCGGCGCTGGGTGCTTCTGCGGCGCTCGGCGTTTCAGCAGCGCTTTGAGCTGCAGCGGCGCTGGGTGCTTCGGCGCCCTCGCTTGTCGGGGCGGGGTCCGCGGGGCTCGTGGCCTCAGCGCTTGAGATCAGGGTTTTTGGGGGTTCGCTCCCGCTGCGAGCCTCCGTGGCGACGCTCGGCGGCGCCTCAGGGCGCTGCTCGTCAGCTACACTGTCATCTTGTGCTGCCGCGTGCGCCTCATCCGAGCTCGATTCGTCAGGCTCGATGCCTTTACCTGTCATGGGGTAACGTTACCTGGGGCTGCGGCGGGGCGGAAGGTCGTGTGGCGGCACCTGCTTCGCTGGCCTCACGGTGACTGTGGTGCCGCGCTAAGGCTCACGTGGCTACCAACCCCCCGATCCCCCCGATGAAGTGGGAGGAGACGCCGCTTCATCGGTGGCGCCGCTCACGAGCGGAGGCCACACGGGAGGGCCTGCTCCGCGCTGCGCTAGAAGGCCTCCGCCAGGAACCGGAGGTGCTCCTCGATGAAGGTCGCCACGAAGAAGTAGCTGTGGTCGTAGCCGGGCTGGAGCCGCAGGCGGTGGTCCACGCCGCGCGCGGTGAGCGCCGCCTTAAGCACCTCGGGGCGGAGCTGC
The DNA here is from genome assembly GCA_964415255.1 of uncultured Polyangiaceae bacterium. Taxonomy (GTDB): domain Bacteria; phylum Myxococcota_A; class Polyangia; order Polyangiales; family Polyangiaceae; genus JAHBVY01. The sequence continues at coordinate 8,013 of CAYQAC010000167.1, forward strand.
TCGTTCAGGAAAGGGTCCGCTTCTCCCTGGTCGATGAGGGTGCTCGGCAAGGAGGCGCCGCCCTGGAGCAGGCAGCTCGGGTCGAAGGCCTGGGCCGCCGCGAGGTCGCCGCCGAAGTAGCGCTCCACCGCGAGCTCACCCCAGGGGCAGCTGGTGAAGGAGGCGATGGGCGCCAGCGCCGACACGCGACGGAAGCGGCCCGGCTGACGCAAGGCGAGCAGGAGCGCGCCGTGACCGCCCATGGAGTGGCCGCTGATCGCCTGGCGCTCCATATCCACAGGGAAATTCTCAGCGATGAGCGCGGGCAGCTCGGCGCTCAGGTACTGGAACATGCGGTAGTGCTCGCTGTACGGCGCCGCGCTAGCGTCCACGTAATAGCTGGCAGACTGACCAAAAAAGTAGTGCTCCGTATCGCCAGGCAGGCTGACGCCGCGCGGGCTGGTGTCCGGCGCCACCACGATGAGGCCCAGCTCGGCGGCCACGCGCTGCGCGCCCGCCTTCACCACAAAATTCTCTGGGGTGCAGGTGAGGCCCGAGAGGAACCACACCACCGGGCGCGGCCCTGGGTGGCGCTCGGCGTCGGGCTGGAACACCGCGAACTCCATCGGCGTTTGAACCGCCTCGCTCTGGTGCCGGTAATTTCCCTGCGCGCCGCCGAAGGCGCGCTGCGTCTTGAGGGTCTCGAGCGTCATGCGGGGTGCTCTAGCATGAGCGCTCAGCGACGCCGCCAAACCGGCCTACAGCGGGCCGATGCTCGCCACCGCGCGCAGCTGCTTGCGCTGCGCCGCTTGACGCACTGAGTTCGGCACCAGGTTCGCGTAGCGCGCGAGGAGCCGCCCGGTGATCTGCTCAAGGTCGATGATGGCGCTCACGTGATCCACCCGTGCGCGCTCCACCGAGAGCTGAGCCTGCCGGAGCGAATCCTCCGCCTGCTGCACCTCGAGCAAGATGGCCGCGCCCTGCTCATAACGCGCGCGCTGCCCCGCGAGCTGCTTCTCGGCGACGGTGACCGTCCGCTGCGCGAGCTCCACCCGGCGCCGCGCGGTGTCCGCCTTGACGTACACCGCGGCGACCTGCGCGCGCAGCCCCTGACGCGAGGACTCGAGCCGCGCCTTGGCTGACTCCACCGCGAGCAGGGCGACGCGCTCATTGGCCTGACGCACCTGCCCCGAGAGCGGCATCTCGAACACCACGCCCACGTGGACGCTCACGGCGGGCTCCGTGACGAAGCGCGAGGCGACGGGCGGCACCTCTTGGTAAGCCGCGCTCTCCCCCTGCACGTAGGCTTCAAGATCGAGCCGGGCGCGCCGCGACTCGCCCGCCGTGATGATTCGCTCACGCGCCTGCGCCAGCTGCGCCTCCTGCGCCTTGATGTCCGGCGACTCATCCATCGCCAAGCGGTAGGCGTCCGTCTCCGAGATGGGCATTTGGAGATCGGTCGGCGCGTCGCCACCCGCGCTGGTGAAGGGACTCGAGCTCTCCTGACCCAAGAGGCGAGCCAGCTCAACCCCCCGCTGACGCGTGGTCGCCTCCGTTGACGCGAGGCCTTGCTCGAGCTGAGCGAGCCGCGTCTCGAAGCTGAGCAGCTCGATGGGCGCCAAGGCGCCCGCCTGGATCCGCTGGTCGGCTTCGTCGCGCTGACGCTTGGCGGTGTCGCGCGCCTTACGCTCGATCTCCTCGGCCCGGCCTTGGTACCAGAGCTCCCAGTACACCGACAGCACGTCGCGCAAGAGCGAGCTCGCGGCGGCGTCACGGCTGCGCTCCGAGCTGGTGCGCGCGAGGCGCGCCTGACGGAGCCCCGCCTCACCGATCTCGCGGCCGGAGCCGCGCATCAGCGGGTGCACCACGGTCGCGCGCCCCAACAGGTTGTAGGTAGGCCCACTGTCTGCCTGGCCGCCGGCGACACCCAGGCCCGCGGCGCTGGCCGTGCGGCGTTGGCCCTCCAAGCGGAAGCCCACCGAGGTGCCCCAGGGGAACTGGTGACTGAGGCCGGAGCCCAGCGAGAACAAGTCAGACTCACTGAAGGTGTACGAATCGGGCTGAGCGCGCGGTGAGGTAGAGTGGGTGTAGCCTGCGTCCGCGCTGAAGATGGGCGTGAACACCCCCTCCGCGGCGTCCACCTCAGCGTCCGACTGCTGGACGTCGATCAGCGCCGCCTTGAGCGCCGGGTTCTCCGCCATCGCCAGCCGCACCGCCTCGCGGTCGCTCACTCGGCGCGGCGCCTGAGCCGTGGCGACGCTCGACGTGAGCAAGACACCGAGCAGCGGGAGCGCAGTGAGCGACAGGCCGCTCAGCGATAGTCCGCTGCTGAGCGATAGCGCGCGCGCCATCAGAGCGGCGCGGCGTCGGGCGCCTCGTGGAGCACCTGTTGAAGAGGTGACGTGCTCTGGGCGCGAACAGGCGCGGGGTCGAGTCATAAGGAACCTCCGATAGAGCCGGCCGCTATCACGCGCAAGCTACTCATGGCGCAGGGCCTCGATGGGGCTGAGCTTCGCGGCCTTTCGCGCGGGCAGGTAGCCGAAGGCGACCCCCACGATGGCTGAGAACGCGAAGGAGATGATGATGATGCCGGGCGTGGGGACGAATGGGATTTTCATGAGGCTGGTCACCCCAAACCCCATGGCCACCCCGGTGATGATCCCGATGACGCCGCCCAAGGTGGACAGCACGACTGCCTCCGTGAGGAACTGGAGCATCACCTCGCGCCCGAGCGCGCCGATGGCGATGCGGATCCCGATTTCGCGGGTTCGCTCGGTCACCGAGACGAGCATGATGTTCATGATGCCGATGCCGCCCACCAAGAGGCTCACGGCGGCGATGGCGCCGAGCAGGGCGGTCAGCGCGCCGGTGGCGCTCGAGACGGTGGCGGCGATCTCCGCCATGTCGCGCACGTTGAAGTCGTCTTCGGAGCCACGCTGGATCCCCCGGCGCTCACGGAGCAGCGCCTCGATGCGCGCCTTGACGGCGGCGGTGGGGCGCGAGTCGTCGACCGAGATGTAGATGGTGGGGATGTCGCGGTTGCCCGACATGCGCCTTTGAAACTGGCGCAGCGGGATGAGCAGGACATCGTCCTGATCTTGCCCCATGGCGCTCGAGCCTTTCGGCGCCAGCACGCCCACCACGGTGCAGGTGACCTTGCCCACACGGAGGCTGGTGCCGATGGCGTCGCCCGTGCCGAACAGCGCCTTGCGCACTGTCTCGCCGAGCACGCACACCGCGGTGCCGCTCCGCACGTCGACGTCGTTCAGCAGCCTGCCTTGCGCGAGCTTGTAGCCGCGCACCTCCACGTAGCCC
>CAYQAC010000168.1:0-9936 GCA_964415255.1 uncultured Polyangiaceae bacterium
ACATCAGCGGCAGCTGCGGCTGCGGCTGATGTTGGGGTTCCCGAACTTGAAGCCAGAGCCGTGCACGCCCTCGACGTAGTCCACCTGAGTCCCCTCCAGGTACTGGTAGCTCAGCGGATCGATGAAGAGCTGCACGCCGTTTGACTCGAAGGACTCATCCATGTCGGTGGGCGCCTCCTCGAAGTAGAGGTCGTACTGGAAGCCTGCGCAGCCCCCGCCAATCACCCGGAGACGTAGGCCTTGGCCCTGCAATCCCTCTGCTTCGGCGATCTCCTTGACCTTGTCAGCTGCCAGCTCCGTGATTGTGATCATGACTCACTCCTCCAGGGCCCCTAGGGCGCGGCCCACGCGCACAGTCTAGGACGCGCCCAGCGCGAGCGCCAGCCTCCCAGCGGCCCCGCGACGACCCTGCCGAAGCCTTCAAACAACGCTCAGAGGCCGGCAGCCCCTCTTTGGTCAAGTCAGCTCATCCCCAAGAGCACCCATGATGCCTTGCGTCATTTTTCTAAATACCCATTCAAAAAGCCTGTAGATCAGGGTTTTTGGGTTGGGCACCACGATTTCTTGTCGCTGGTGAAACCACCAGCCTGGGCAACGCGTAAAGTTAGGCCTTGCCCCAATAATCTTGGCGACACTAAAGTTAAGGAGGCCCCGGGAACAAACCCAACCGGGTCCGCGCTAGAGCCGGAAGCCAGGCGCGACCTCCCCAGCCACTCGTCGCCATCCCCCCCCTCCTCCCTCACCTCCCCAGTTCATCACGACGCAAGTCGTTCCGTTACGTAAGGTAAGTCACATGGCCTACAGCAACCCAGAAGTCTCCCGATACATCAGCATGGCTCAGTCCATCCCCAAGCTGAGCCGCGAGGAGGAGGTGGCGCTGGCCACCGCCTGGCTCACGACTGAAGACCAAGCGGCCGCAGATCAGCTGCTCACCGCGCACCTGCGCTACGTGGTGGCGATCGCGCTCAAGTACCGTCGCTACGGGCTCCCCATGGGGGACCTGATCGCGGAAGGTAACTTCGGGATGGTCCACGCCTTGGGCAAGTTCGAGCCAGAGCGGGGCAACCGCTTCGTCACTTACGCTGCCTATTGGATCCGGGCCTACATCCTCAACTACATCATCCGCTCCTGGAGCCTGGTGGGAGTTGGCTCTGGCGCGCTGCGCTCGAAGATGTTCTTCAAGCTGCGCCGAGAGCGCGTGCGCGTGACCAACCTGCTCGGCGAAGGCGAGGCAGCTGACCAGGCGCTGGCCGAGCAGTTCGGCGTGAGCCAGACCCAGCTTCGCTCGATGCTGCGGCGGCTGGAGTCGCGCGACCTCTCGCTCGACACCAAGGTGTTCGACGACTCAGGCGCGACCCTGCTCGACACCCTCGTCTCAGAGGACCTCGATCAGCAGGCGGTGGACAATAGCGAGGTGGAGGCGCTCCGACGCAGCGCGGTGGAGGAGGCGGTGAAGGTGCTCGACCCACGCGAGCGCTTCATCGTGGAGGAGCGCCTGATGGCCCACCAGGAGGACGAACTTTCCCTTGCGGAAATTGGCCGGCGCCTGGGCGTCAGCCGCGAGCGGGCGCGGCAGCTCGAGGCGCGCGCCAAGAAGAAGCTCAAGGCGCAGATCGTCGAGCTCTCTCGCGCGCGCGGCTACGACCCGGTTGAGCTCGACTACGCCGCTTGAGGCAGTGGGCGCGAGGGCGCGGCCTCAAATCACAGGCTAGAGCGGCACGAAGGGAAGCAGCGCCGAGCAGAGGGCCAGGGAAACCGGGCCCTCGCCCCGCATGGGGCCGGTTTCCCTGGTCCGTCTGGTGGCAGACTGATCGCCGCTCTAGGCTTGCGCTGCTTCGGCGGGGCGCCTAAAGAGGGCGCGCTGTTGCGGCGCAGGAGGTCGCCGGGGCGCTCGTCCGCAGGGCGGGCCTCTCGGAGGAAAGTCCGGGCTCCACAGGGCAGAGCGCCAGGTAACGCCTGGTGGGGGCGACCCCGAGGAGAGTGCCACAGAAAACACACCGCCAGGCTCTGCCTGGTAAGGTTGAAATGGTGGGGTAAGAGCCCACCGCGTGGGCGGTAACGTTCATGGCAAGGTAAACCCCGCTCGGAGCAAGGCCAAATAGAGGAGCGTTTGAGGGCTGCCCGCCCAAGGCTCCCGGGTAGGCTGCTTCAGGGCCTCGGTGACGGGGCTCGTAGAGGAATGATCTCCAGCGGCGTCGGGGCGACCCGGCGCCGACACAGAACCCGGCTTACGCACCCAACAGCCGCTGGCAGGTCCTCGGACCTGCCAGCGTTCTTTTTGGGGCCTGACCTGACGGGCGGTTCACGCCCAGCTTCTCCGGCTCGCGCTGGAGTGAAGGCGCGGTGCCGTCTAACCCCCCCAAAACCAGCGAGCCGCTCTGTCAGGGGAGATGACTACTGCGTCGCGAACACGAAGGGCACGTTCACCGTGGTGCTGCCGCTCGCCGGCGGGAACTGCCAGCCGCGCACCCGCGCCGCGATGCACGACGACAGCCCGCGGTAGCCCTTAGGGTCGCCGGAGGTGCTGACGCTGCTGACCGAGCCGCTCGGCGCCACCTGGATCGTGACGCTCACCCGCGCGGTGCTCGGGGCGTCGGCGTCCCGGGTGCTGAGCGCGGGCTGCCAACAGCTGCGGCGGACGCTGGCGGTGTAGGTGCTCACCACCCGCTGCACCGAGGCAGAGTCGAGCGGCTGCCCTGACGCCGCTTTAGTAGCGCCACCTGACGACCCAGCAGGGCCGCTCGGCCCCGATGGGCCATCCTTCAGCCCTTGAAGCCCAGCGAGCCCTCCCCCCTTCGTCTCTGCGGCGCTCGCGACGGGCGGCGCCGCTGACGCGGGCGTCCCAGCGACGCGTGGGTTCATCCCGGCGACCTGGGTCGCGACCGCGCCTCCATCTGGTTGCTCGGTGGCCTCCTCGGCGGTGGCCGCGGTGCTTGTGGGCTCAGCCGTGGCGGCCTTCGGCTCACCTGGCTGCGCCGGCACCTCCACGTATTTGACGACCTCTTTCTGTCCGCCGAGCACGACCACCCCAATCGTCACGCCCAGCGCCAGCGCCGCCACCACCGCGAACCAAGCGCGCCCGGCGCTCATCCCGCGCGGCGCTGGAGCTGGCGCCTCCGACAGCGGCGCCTCACGCACCACACCCTCCGACCCAGTGATCGGCGCGATGGACGCCAGCGGCTCACGCGGCGCGGCCACAGCTTGCGGGCGAGCCATGAGCGGCCTCGGCTGCCCAAAGCCCAACGCACCGAAGCCGAGATCGTCGTCCTCGGTCGCGGCGCTAGCGGTCACCGGACTGGCGCTCACACCACCAGCGCCAACAGGCACCTCAGGCTGAGCGGCGTTCGCCGCGAGGCTCGCTACAGCCAAACCCAGGAGGGGCGCCGCAGAGCTGCGCGACTCCTCGAGCAGCAGCATCAGCTCCGGGAAGCTCGACAGCGGCCGCCAGTCTTCAAACCCCTCTTTCCACACCAGGGTGCTGGGCGTCACCACGCCCGCGGCGATCCGCTCCTTCAGCCCCGCGGGCGTGAGCGGACCCTCTGGGCTGCCCCCAACGCCCACGAACCACTCGGGGAGCGCCTGGCTGCTGCCCGCGCCTTCGTCCATTGCGCGCGTGAGGGCCGCCGCGAGGCCGGCCGAGGCGATCACCGTGACGTCGTCTTCTGATTCGGAGTACGGCTGGCTCCCCTCAGGCCGCGAAGGCTCAGGTGGCAGACCGAGCTCAGTTCGCGCCGCTTCGTCTGGCTCTAGCAGCGGCTGCGATGCCCCAGGCGCTGACGCGGCCCTAGGAGCTGAGCCCACTTGAGGCGCTGACGCCGCCCTGGGAGCTGAAGCTTGGGTTGGGGGTTTGGCACCGCCCCCGAGCGTCCCAACCCCGCGCCCCTCGGGCGACGTAGACAGCCCCTCTGACGAAGCGTCCGGCCGACTCAAGGCCCCTGCAGCACCAGGGCGCGGCGTCGGGGCGCCAGCAATGGCAGGGCGTGGCGTGCCCACGCCGGTAGGGCGTGGCGTTCCTGCCGCACCAGCGCGCGGCGTCGGGGCGCCAGCAGTGGCAGGGCGCGGCGTCCCAACGCCGGTAGGGCGCGGCGTTCCTGCAGCGCCAGGGCGCGGTGTTGGGGCTCCAGCACCAGGGCGCGGCGCCGGCGCACGCGGCGCGGCGCCTGGCGCGCGGGCGGCGAGCGGAGAGGACCCCAGGCGCGCCGCAGGAGCGCGCGGGGAGGCCGTGGGCGCGGAGGCGGCCCTGGGTGATGCGGCGGGACCAGCCTGCGGCGCGACACGACCCGCGCCGGCGCCAGGGGCCGCCGCAGCGGGGATGGAGGCCGCAGCGGGGATGGAGGCCGCAGCGGGGATGGACGCAGGCGCTGGGATGGATACCGCGCCCTCCAAGGCCTGCACCGCTTGGTTCACGTGGATGAGGTGGTCGCACTTGCGACACTTCATCTTCACGTTGCGACCCGCGACCTTCTCGTCGGCGATCTGGTACTTCGCTTTGCAGCTCGGGCAGAGGAACTTCATGCGGTCATGGACGGGGGTCGGGGTTGACGCGTGGGCGCGCGCCCGCCAGCTGGGCACTCCCTACAACGAAAAGACACCTACAACAAACTGACCAAGTGCTCTTTGATCGAGGTCCGGGTGGCTTCATCGGGCGCGAGGTTCAGGGCGCGTTGCCACGTCTCCGTCGCCTTGTTTCGAAAACCAGCCTTCTGGTACAAAATGGCGAGGTTCTTCACGGCGGGGAAGTGCCGCGCGTTGATCTCCACGGCGGTCTCCAGCTCACTGATGGCCTCATAGACGAGCCCACGTTTGCCGTACAAGAGGCCCAGGTGGAAGTGAAGCCGGTAGGCGAGCGGATCGATGCGGATCCCTTGGCGCAGGTGTGCCATGGCCTCGTCCACGCGCCCCGCCTGGTACGCCGCCACCCCCTGCGCCAGCTCTCGCTCGGCCTCCTCTGAGATGGCCTGGCCATCTTGTGACTCCTCTGCCGTGGCGCCCTGGAGCGCGCTCTCGACGGCGTGGACCACCTCCGCGATCTTGAACGGCTTCTCGATGTAGTACTCCACCCCACATGACTGCCGTAGATCTTCTGCGTAGCGCCAACCGCGGTAAACCGCGCTGATCATGATGATGGGGATGGCCCCGTAGCGCTGGCTGCCCTTGATGCGACGCGCGATCTCGAAGCCGTGCACCTCAGGCAGCATGGCGTCCAGGATGATGAGATCTGGCCGGTACTCCTTCACCATCCGCAGCGCCGCCAAGCCACGGTCCACCTCCACCACGCGGTAGCCCTTGGACGACAACAGCCGCGCCAGCATCCGGCGGATCTCGGCCTCGTCATCCACCACCAGCACCGTCTTGTGGCCTGGCGCTAGCGGGGGTGCTCCGTCTGGCAGGTCCGCGACCACGCTGAGCTCCCGCGAGACGTCGCCGAAATCGTCGTCCTCCACCTCATCTGCCTGGGACGCGCGACCCACGGCGTCGTCCACCACGACCCCAGGCGCCGCCCAACCCGCTGCTCCAAAGCCCTCTGAGGCGGGGCTGAGCGACAAGGGAGCCTCAGCGAAAGGATCTCCAGGACCAGCGGCGCCCGGCGTCAGCCCCAGCCGCTCGAGCACCTCGGGTGGGCAGCGCGGACCAATGTAGTGATCCTCCCCGCGCGCCTTGTGGCTGTAGGCCTCCTCGATGACGCGGCCAAGCGCGCCCTCGAGCGCGATGTAAGCGTAGACCTTCTTGCCGGTCACGAACTCAAGCTCGTCCACCACCTTCTTCTCGGCGGGGTTCGCCATGGCGATGAACAGGCGGTCGTCCTTCACCAGCACTGGCAAGATGAGGTGCTTCTCCGCGATCTCCCGCGGTAAGAGGTCCAGGTCGTCGAGCCGCAAGCAGATCTGACTGAGGTCGATCCCCGGGATCCCGTGCTGCTCGCTCAGCGCCTTCAGCGCCGCGACGTCGTCGATGGTGCCTTGCTCGGCGAGCCGCGAGGCGAGCCGTCCGCCCGACGTACCTCGCTCGGCCAGCGCCTTCTCTAGCTCCTCCGGCGTCAAGGCGCGCTGCTGGAGGAGGATACGGCCGATCTGCTTCTTGCTCATCGCCGGGCCAGATTATCTACGAGAACCTCACCGTAGGGTACCAAACTTTGCGCCACTAAGCTCGCGCAGCGCGGCGCGTGCCTAACCCGTGCCACTTGACAGCCCGTGAGCTAGGACCCCGCTTGATGAGACATCAAGCGAGCGCCGCCAGGGTGCGGTGGGCAAACTCAGGGTAGTCGCCGCGGAGCACCGCCTCGCGCGCGCTGCGCACGAGCTCTTGGTAATAGTGCACGTTGTGGAGCGACATCAGGCGGTGTCCTAGGATCTCCCCGGCTTGATACAGGTGCCGAAGGTAGGCGCGCGAGTAGCCTCCACGGCACGCAGGGCAGCCGCACTCCGGATCAATCGGCTGAAGCTCGCGGGCGTAGCGTGCGTTCTTGATGGACAGCCGCCCCGTCCGGGTGAAAAGCTGTCCGTTTCGCGCGTTGCGCGTCGGCAGCACGCAGTCGAAGACGTCCACCCCGGCGCCGATGCCGATGATGAGATCCTTAGGGGTCCCGACGCCCATCAGGTAGCGGGGCCGCTTAGGGTCCACCTGGGGCACCAGCTTCACCAGCGACGCGTGCATCGCCTCCGGCGGCTCCCCCACGCTGTACCCGCCCAGCGCGAGCCCGTCGACCGGCAGCGCCTCAAGCTCCCGCGCGTGACGCAGGCGCAGCTCGTCGGACAGCCCACCTTGAACGATACCGAACAGGGCTTGGTCAGGTCGCTTGACCGCCAGGCAACGCTCCGCCCAGCGCGTGGTGCGCGCCGCGGCGTCCACCAGCTCAGCGAAGCTTGAGCCCGCCGGCGCGCACACGTCGAGCTGCATCGCGATGTCAGCGCCGAGCTCACCCTGCACGCGCATCGACTCCTCCGGTGAGAGCAGCCGCTTTGAACCATCCAGGTGAGACCGGAAGGCGAAGCCCTCCTCGCTCACGTCACGCCGCGCCGCGAGGCTGAAGGCTTGGTAGCCGCCGCTGTCGGTCGCGATCGCGTGGGGCCAGCGCGCGAACCCGTGCAGCCCACCGTGCTCCGCCACCAGCTCCGAGCCGGGGCGCAGCCACAGGTGGTAGGTGTTCGAGATGAACATGCGCACCCCAGCCTCATCCAGCTCAGCTGGGCTGAGCGACTTCACGGTGGCCTGGGTGCCCACCGGCATGAAGATGGGCGTGGGGATGCTGCCGTGGGGCGTCTTCAGCACCCCCGCGCGCGCGTCGCCGCAGGTTGCCGTCACCTCGATCTCAACCATCGCTCAGCCTCTCTGGGATCCACATGGCGTCACCGTAGGACAAAAACTGATAGCCGCGCGCGAGCGCGGAGGCGTAGGCCGCGAGCAGCCGCTCGCGCCCCGTGAGCGCGCTCACCAGGGCGAGCAGGGTGCTCTTCGGCATATGAAAATTGGTGAGCAGGGAGCTCACCGCACGAAACTGGTAGCCCGGTTGGATCAAGAGGCGCGTTTCCCCGAGGAACTGAGCCACTCCCTCAGGGCTCGCCGCTGACTCGAGCGCCCGCACCACCGTGGTACCCACGGCGACCACCGGGCGCCCGTCACGAACAGCCTGATTGACTACCTCGGCGGTGGCGCTCGGCACCTCCACCCACTCCGCGTGCATCGGGTGCTGATCTAAATCGTCGCTCGACACCGGGCGGAAGGTGCCGAGCCCGACGTGGAGCGTCACGAACGCCAGGGTGACGCCGCGCGCCTCAAGCCGCGTGAGGTGCGCCTCGGTCAGGTGTAGCCCCGCGGTCGGCGCCGCCACGGAGCCGAGCACCCGCGAGAACACGGTCTGATAGCGCGCGGCGTCCTCTATGTCGTCAGGCCTTTTGACGTATGGGGGCAGCGGCACGTGACCGAAGCCGGCGAGCGCCTGCTCCAGCGCCTCCCCCTCCCCAAGGCCCTCGAGGCGCAGCGTGAGGGTGCCATCGGCGTCCTTCGCCTCCACCTCGGCGCTCCCCGTGGGGAGCACCAAGCGCGCGCCAGGGCGGAGCGGGCGGTTAGCGCGCCCGAGGGCACGCCAACGGGTGCGCTCAGCGCCGAGCGGCGCCAGCAAGAACAGCTCCACGCGCCCCGAGCTGCCCTCGCGCGTGGCGTGGAGCCGCGCGTGACGCACCCGGGTGTCGTTCAGCACCACCACGGCGCCAGCCGGCACTCGCTCCGCGAAGGAGGACACGACGTCCTCTTCCAGCGTTTGCCCGAGCACCAGCATCCGAGCGCCACCTCGCTCAGCGCTCGGGCGCTGCGCGATGGCGGCCTCCGGCAGCGCATAGTCGAACAGCTCGGCACGCACGGGGCGGGGTTTAGCCGCTCGCCACGTGAGGCGCTACCCAACCCCCAACCCAAACGAAGGCCCCGTGATCCGAGGCGCTCCCGGGCCCTCGCCAAGCCTCCGCTGTCACCCCCCGCGCGGCGCAGCGCCGTCGCCGCGCGGGGGTGACCCGCGGCGCGCGCTCAGCGTCCGATGTCGTCAGCTCAGCTGCTCTGACTGCGAGCGTCGTAGGAGACGCCGAGGCGTGTCATCTTGCGCCACAGCGTGGTGGAGCTGATCCCCAAGATCTCCGCGGCGCGCTCGCGGTTGCCCTCCGCTGTACGCAGCGCTGCCTCCACCGCGGCGCGCTCGGCGGTGTCCACCAAATCGGCGAGCGTCTTGCCAGTGGTGGTGGCGGCGGCGCGCGGCGCCTCGGGGAGGATGTCATCCAGGGTGATGAGGCCGCCCGCGGCGAGCGCGACCGCCTGCTCCACCATGTTCTCCAGCTCGCGCACGTTGCCTGGGTACTCGTACTGCTGGAGGCGCTCCATCACGCCGTCCCCCAGCTTGGTGCGCGTCTTCATCTTGCGGTTGTACTTCTCGAGGAAGAACTCGACGAGCAGCGGGATGTCCTCGCGACGGTCGCGCAGCGGCGGCAGGTGAAAGCGCGCGACGTTCAGCCGATAGTACAAATCCTTGCGGAAAGTCTTCTCTTCAACGGCCTGCGCTAGATCCACGTTGGTGGCGGCCATCACCCGCACATCCACCCGCATCGCGCGGTTCTCGCCGATGCGGCGCACCTCGCCGTCCTGGATCGCGCGCAGCAGCTTGGCCTGAAACGTCTGCGTCGTCTCGGCGATCTCGTCGAAGAAGAAGGTGCCGCCGTCCGCCTCCTCGAACAAGCCGCGGCGCGCCGTCATCGCGCCGGTGAAGGCGCCGCGCGCGTGACCGAACAGCTCGCTCTCGAGCAAGGTCTCGGTGATCGCCGCGCAGTTGACCATCACGAAGGGCTTGTCTGCCCGGTTGCTGTTGGCGTGAACGGCCCGCGCGACCTGCTCCTTGCCGGTGCCGCTCTCACCCGTGATGAGCACCGTGGCGTCCGTCGGGGCGATCTTCACGACGCGCCCGAGCACATCACGCACCGCCTGCGAGCGACCGATGATGTTCTCGAAATGGTACTTGTCGCGGAACTCTTGCGCGAGCAGCTGCACCTGGCCGTGCAGGCGCCGGCTCTCGAGCGCCTTCTGGATTTTGACCTGCAGCTCCTGCTCGGTGAAGGGCTTCTGGATGTAGTCGAAGGCGCCGAGGCGCATCGCCTCCACCGCGCTCTCGATGGTACCGTAAGCGGTCATGACGATCACCTCGGTGATCGGCTGCTCGCGCTTGATCTGACGGAGCACATCGATCCCGTCCGTGTCCCCCATGCGAAGGTCCGTCAGCACCACGTCGTAAGCGCCGGTGGACCCAAGCTCACAGCCCTGCTTGCCCTCCTCCGCCTCGTCCACGTCATGGCCGCTGCCACGGAGCATCATGGCCAGGGTGGTGCGCATGTTGCGCTGATCGTCCACGACGAGGATCTTGCCCACGCTCATCATCTCAGTCCCCATCCGGCAGGCACATGA
>CAYQAC010000168.1:9946-11282 GCA_964415255.1 uncultured Polyangiaceae bacterium
GTTTAGGCAGGTCATGTGCCTGCCTAAACGCCCTGCTGCTAGAAGCGGCCCCTCGCCGTGAGCATCGCCCTGTCTTCACTGAGTTGGAGATCAACCGGCGACGATAGACGCGCGGCGCTCCCGAAACCCCGACGCTGGCCGACTTGCTTTGGCCCGTCGAGATCCTGGATGAGGAGGAAGGTCCCCACGCCCACGCCCACCAAGCCGACGCCGAAGCCGATGTTGGTCAGGAGCCGGTTCTGCTTGAAGCGATCGAGCGCCTCCTGGCTCGGCGCCTGGTTGTAGTCATCCTCCGCGGCGTTCACCTGGAGGCCGAACACCACACCGCCGATGAGCCCCAGGGCGCCTACCCCGTGGGCCGCGAAGGTGAGCGGGCGGATCCCGGCGTGTGCCTCCGGGGCGTCACCGCCTGGCTCACGCTCGTCACCCGCGCCTGCGGTGGGTGACTTCGCGGGCAGCAGCGTGGAGAGCTCCACGCTGCGCTCCGTGCCCGCCACCAGGGCGATCAGTCGCTCACCCGAGCCGTCCACGTCCACCAAGGTGACCCGGTGCTCGCCTGGGAAGAGGTAGACGCGCGCGCCACCACGAAACTCCTCGTCGCCGATCCGCGCGCGCAGCGCCTTGCTCCCCACCAGCTCAATCACGCCGAGCTTGGGCGAGATGCGGGTGAGCCGATCAGTCGCGTCGATGCGATCTTGCTCGTTCGCAGCGGCGAGCGTCAGCACGCCTTGGTAAGCGCGCGCCGCCTTGGCGTACTCGCCCGCCTTGTCCCAAGCATCCCCCGCGTTGATGAGCGGCGCCGGGTGCGGCTTGTGTTTGTACGCCTGCTCGAAGCCATGCGCCGCCTCCACGTAGCGGCCTTCGCTGAACGCGCGCTGGGCCGCGTCGAAGAACCGTCGCGCCGCGTCCCCCTCCTCAGCTTCAGGCTCGTCAGCCTGTGCGACGGCCTGGGGGGCAGCGCTCAAGAGGCTGAGCCCCAGGCCGAGCCCGAACCAGGCCGCCCAGCGCGAGTTCATCCTTCGCTTGCTTTGAGCGGCCGGGCTGCGCCGTGCTCGCTGGGCCTCAGGCAGGCCCAGCGCTTCCATGTCGACCGTGGGCGGGTCGGACAGCGCAGGCCTGGTGATGAGCCTGGCGGTCCCTGTGCTGGGGGGAGTGAGCGGAGTGTTCATCGGAGAGTAGGATCCTCAGCGCAAATGCTAACATGACTTCTCAATGCTCGGTCCAAGCTTACATAGGCGATCCCTCGGCTTGCTTTCCATCCTCGGCGCGGGGCTCCTAGCCGGCGCCTGCTTCAAGTCCTTGGATGAGTCGCTCCTCGACGGGCCAGGCGGAGCTG
>CAYQAC010000169.1:0-11249 GCA_964415255.1 uncultured Polyangiaceae bacterium
GCCTGCGTCTGACCTGGGTGCTCCGAGACGGGTCCGTCGCCTAATGCTTGAGGTTTCAACAATCGACAGACGCGAGCAGCCCTCGGTGCGGAAGGGCTGGCCGAGAGGCCGAGGAGCGCGCTAGAGTGGCTCGCGTGACGGAGGCTGCGTGGTGAGTTCTTCTCGAAGGTTGCTAGGGTTCGTGTGCGTCTCATTCAGCGTGCTGGCGATGGCCTGCGCTGAGGAGGACAAAGAGGGCATCTTCGATGACGCCGGCACCAGCGGGGCTAGCGGTGGTCAGGGCGGCAGCAGCGCCAGCGGTGGCAGCAGCGGCGGTGGTCAGGGCGGTAGCGGCGGTAGCAGCGCCAGCGGCGGCAGCAGCGGCGGTGGCCAGGGCGGCAGCAGCGCCAGCGGCGGCACCAGCGGCGGTGGCCAGGGCGGCAGCGGCGGGTGCAACGCCGCGTTCTGTCCGAACAACGGCATGGGCACGCCCTGCTGCAAGCCTGAAGACGACAGCTGTGGTGTGGATCTGGGGATGGGCTGTCAGGACATGCCCGCCGCGGACGCCGGGACCACGGGCGGCACCGGCGGCGCGGGTGGCAGCGCTGGCGCGAGCGGCAGTGGCGGCGCGAGCGGCAGCGGCGGTGCTGCGGGTGGCGCGAGTGGCAGCGGCGGCAGCGGCGGTGCTGTGGGCGGCGCGAGCGGCAGTGGTGGTGCAGCTGGCGGCAGCGGCGGCGCCACGGGTGGCAGTGGTGGCGCCACAGGCGGCAGCGCTCCCTGAGTCGCGTCGGTCACTGAGTCGCGTCGGTCACTGAGCGGCGTTGCTCACTGAGCGGTAAGCCTTTGTGCTGCCACAGCTTGATGTCACAGCTTGTCACAGCTCGATGTCACAGCTTGTCACAGCTCTGGCGGGTTCCACCGGTAGGCGCGGTTAGGATCGGTCGCGCCGCGGCCGACCTCACTGACGAGCTTGAGCTCGGTGAGCCGCTTGAGATCGTGATGGTGAAGCGCGGGGCGAAGGTCGTGGCGTGCCTTCCCGAGCGAGCGGCTTCGCTTCGGCCAACGAACCTGATGAAGCCATCTGACTGCCGCCAAGGTACGGGAACGCTGCACTCGGGACAATGGCTGCCCCGTTGTGCCTTGTGGCGGCGATCAGCCGCGCGGTGGGCTCGCGGAGACGCTGGGTGACGCGCAGCGGGGGCGACCCCCAAACCCGCACGGAGCTAGGTCAGCTCAGCGCAGCGACGTGAGTGGGAGCGCGCGCGGATCGTGGGGTCTTGGGGACGCCGCACGTGTGCGTGGCGTCTGCTTCGCGTCTGCGAAGCTTGATTCGCGGGGAGCGCGATCCTGAGCGCGCGGTGCGGCTCATGCGCCGCGGGGTGCTCGGGGGAGGGGAGTGAGGGTTTTAGTGGTGACTCAGGGGCTGTTTCCGTGACCTTTCCGCGGTGCGTCGGTCAGTCGGCCGAGGTGGGCGCGAAACGGATGACGCGGCGCGGCGCGAAAGGTGTCGGGAAGGTGCCAAAGCGCTTCATTCTGCGTTAGATCATCGAGTGATGGTCGACAACGCTCGCTCGGTGCTGCGGCTGATCGCGTCTAGCCCGACTTCGGACCCGTTGAAGCGCGGTGTGGAGCAGCTGGATCGCCTGCGCAGCCACGGCCGTGAGGCGCTCGCCTTCGCGCGGCAGGCCTCGCTCATCCACCGTGATTTTGGGCCCAGGCTCCCGCCGCGGGTGTCGCGGGGCGATCACGTGGTGGTGGTGCTGCACGGGCTGTTCGCCACGGCGGGGGTGATGCGGCCGCTGCGCGCCCGGATCGAGCAGGAGACCGGCGCCCACACCGCTAGCTTCAGCTACATCCCGGGCCCAGGGGTCGCGCACGTGGCGCTGGGGCTGGCAGAGCTGGTAGACCAACTCCCGCTTGGGGTGCACCTGCACCTGGTGGGGCACAGCTTCGGCGGCGTCGTGGTGCGCTATTTCGTGCAGGAGCTGGGCGGCGCCGAGCGGGTGCAGCAGACCATCAGCCTGGGTAGCCCCTTTGGTGGCACGGAGCACGCGCGGCTGATGCCCACCGCCGTGGGCCGCGACATTGAGCCCGGCAGCCCCGTGCTTGAGCGCCTGCGGCGAAGCGCCACCCAGGTCAGCGTGCCGCACCTGTCGATCTCAGCGGTGGACGATCGAGTGGTCACGGGGCCAACTCACCTGCCTGAGCTGGGCGAGCAGGTGGTGCTGCCTGGCTGTGGCCACAACGGCCTCCTGTTTGATCCGCGCGCCGCGGAGCTGGTGGTGCGGCGCATTCAGCAGCGCCGCGACGCCTGCGCCTGAAGCGGGTGGTTTGGCGCGCTGGGGCATGGTAACGCCGCGGCTCGAATGCAGCGCGTGATCTCCCCCGTTAGGCTCTTGGCGCTCGCCTGCGTCGCCTTGCCGCTGTCACTCGCGGCCACCGCGCGGGCGGACGTCTCCTCCTGGCTCTACGTGGGCGGCGGGGCCGGGCTGCTGGCTGACGACGGCAGCTCAGGGCGGCTGGTGCCGGCGCTGCAGTTGGAGACGGGCATGGGCACGCCGCCCGCCGATAGCCTCATCTTCGGGGGGGTGCTGCAGACGCGCACTTACTTCGGGGAGGGGACGGACGTGGCGCTGCTCGCGCGCGGCGCCACCCACAGCTACGCCAATGGGGACTTTGGCCTGGCGCTCGACGTCGGGCCTTATTTCCGCTGGTGGGGCGCCGGCTCGAACGGGGTGTTGGTGGGGGTGGGGCTCGGCGCGCCCTGGGGCATCACCCTGAGCGGCATCGCGGGGTTCGGCAGCTACGGCGCGACCACCTTCGGCGCCACCCTGGGCATCGATTTAGCGCGCCTCACGGTCTACCGCCGGAGCGGCGACGCGTGGTGGAAGAACCCATTCCCCGCGTACCGCCCCGACGAGCCGTTTTAGGCGCGGTGAGCGCCTCGGTGGGGCGGGTTTGAAACCCGCCGACACGTGGCGCGCCCCGAGCAGCCCCTACACGCGGTCGAGCGCCGCGACCAGGCGATCGAGATCGGCCACCGGGTGCCGCTCGGTGACCGCGATGAGCAGATCAGCTGACCGCTTGGGATCGCTGCGCCCCAAGTCGTACCCGGCGATGATGCCCTCTGCCTCGAGCGCGCGGCACACCTTCGCCGCGCTGCCGCCGCGCACTCGCACCGCGAACTCGTTGAAGAACGGCGCCTCCGAGAAGCTCGGCTCATAGCCGCTCAGCTTCAAGATGTTCGCCTTGAGGTAGCTCGCCTTCGCCAGGCAAGCCTCCGCCACCCGCTGGAACCCCGCCTTACCGAGCAGTGAGGTGCGGATCGCCAACGCGAGCGCGATGAGGCCCTGGTTGGTGCAGATGTTACTCGTGGCGCGCTCACGGCGGATGTGCTGCTCCCGGGTGGCGAGCGTCAGCACGAAGCCGCGCTGACCGTCGCTGTCGGTTGTTTCTCCGGCGATGCGCCCCGGCAGCTGCTGCAGGAACTTGCGATCGTCCCGGCAGGTGAAGAGCCCCACTCCGGGGCCACCGAACTGCGGCGGCACCGCCAGCGCCTGACCTTCGCCCACCGCGATGTCCACGCCCAAGGCGCCGGGCGACTCCACCACGCCGAGCGCGTACGGCTCCGAGGTCGCGCTGATGAGCAGCGCGCCGCGCTCATGAGCGCGCTCCGCGAGCGGTCGCAGATCCGTCAGGGCCCCGAAGAAGCTCGGGTAGCCGACGAGCACCGCCGCCGTGGCGTCGTCGAGGGCCGCCGTGAGCGCCTCCACATCATCGCCGCCGGTGGCCGCCGCGGGGACACACACACAGCTGGCCTCGTCACCGCGACCCGCGAGGTAGGTGCGGATCACCTGGAGGTACTCCGGGTGGACCGTCTCACTGACGATTAGGCGATCGCGTTGGGTGAGCCGCCGCGCCATCTGCGCCGCCTCCGCCGCGGCGCTGGCGCCGTCGTACATGCTGGCGTTCGCTAGCGGCAGACCGAACAGCTCGCTGACGATGGTCTGAAACTCCCAGATCGCCTGCAGCGTGCCCTGCGCCACCTCCGGCTGGTACGGCGTGTAGGCGGTGAGGAACTCACTGCGGAGCAGCAGCTGATCGACCGCCGGCGGGATGTGGTGCGCGTACATCCCTGCGCCCAAAAACGACAGCATGCGCGCGCCCTGGCTCTTGTCCGCCAGCTCGCTCAGGTGGCTCATCAGGGTGGGCTCGTCGAGCGCCGGGGGCACGTTCAGCAGGCCCTGGAAGCGCGCTTCGTCAGGGATGGTGTCGAACAGCTCATCGACGCTCGCCTTACCGATCACCTGGAGCATCTCGGCTATTTCGGCGTCGGTCTGCGGCAGGTAGCGCATCAGGCGTCTCCGAGCGTCGCTTCGTAGGCCCCCGCTTCGAGCAGCTCACCCCCGCTGATGCTCTCCACCTGGATGATCCACCCGGCCTCCCAGCAGTCCTCGTTGATGAGCTCGGGCTTGTCCTCCAGCGCGGCGTTGACCGCCGTCACGGTGCCAGACACCGGCGAGAATAGATCGCTCAGGGTCTTCACGCTCTCGACGGTGCCGAACACCGCGCCCGCCTCGAGGGTGTCACCGGGCTTCACCGTGATGTCCACCAGGGTGATGTCGCCGAGCTGCTCCACCGCGAACGCGGTGATGCCGATTTTCCCGTCGGCTGTGAGCCACTCATGGTCCTTCGTGTACTTGCGGTCTTGCTTAACCTCGGCTGTGCTCATGTCGTTCCTCCAGTTGGGGCTTGGCGCTTATAGAACGGTGTCTTGACTACTACGGCATCCACCAGGCGGCCCCGGGCGTCGACGCTGAGCGCGCTGCCGATGGCGGACAGTGAGGGCGGCACGTAGGCGAGCCCGATGTTCTTGCCCAGGGTGGGCGCTGGGCCGCCCGAGGTGACGACGCCCACCTGGGCGCCGGCTTGCATCACTGGGTAACCGCCGCGGGCGATGCCGCGTGAGGTGCACTCGAAGCCGACCAGCGCGCGCCGGGGCTGCTCCGCTTGGAGCGCCGTAAGGGCCGCCTTGCCGATGAAGTCCGGCTTGTCGAGCTTCACCGTCCAGCCGAGCCCCGCCTCGAGCGGGTTCGTCGCTTCGCTCAGCTCGTTGCCGTAGAGCGAGAGCCGCGCCTCAAGGCGCAGCGTGTCGCGCGCGCCCAGCCCGCAGGGCAACAGGCCGTGCGGCGCGCCTGCGTCCATCAGGGCGTCCCACAGGCGGGTGGCGCCGGCCGCGGCGCAGAACAGCTCCACGCCGTCCTCGCCGGTGTAGCCGGTGCGCGCCACGGTGACCTCCACGCCGCTCAGCTCAGCGCGCTGGAAGCGGAAAGGACGGATGACTGACGGATCCACGCTGAGGCTGGCGTCGCTCAAGATCTGCAGCGCGCGCGGGCCTTGGAGCGCGATGAGCGCGGTGGAGGCCGTCTCGTCGCTCAGCGTGGCGCGCTTCAGCTGCTGCGACACATGCGCCAAGATCTTCTCGTAGTTCGAGGCGTTGCACACGATGAGCAGGTCGTCCTCAGCGGCGCGGTAGACGATGAGATCGTCCAAGATGCCGCCGTCTTCCTGCAGGCAACAGGTGTAGAGCGCCTGACCATCCGCGGTGCGCGTGAGGTCGTTCGTGATCAGGTGGTTGACCTCTGAGAGCGCCGCGCTGCCGGTGACGCGCAGCTCACCCATGTGCGAGACGTCGAACAGCCCGGCGCGCTCGCGCACCGCCTGATGCTCGGCCACGATGCCCGAGTATTGGATCGGCATCTCGTAGCCAGCGAAGGGGACCAGGCGGGCGCCTAGCGCGCGGTGGCGCTCAAGGAGGGGGGTGGCATGAAGGGGGGTCATGGCGGTGCGGACCTTACTCGATCGCACTGGCTCGCTGGGTGATGTTTGGCGTCACGGGGGACGAGAGCACCGGGCGCCGCGCTGACGGTGCTACCGGCGCACGGCCGTCGCGGTGCGGTGCCGTCTAACCCCCTGATCTCCCACGCCCGAGCTCCCCACGGCGGTCTTTTAAGGACCCAGGCGGGACGGCGCTATTGCAGGGCCTTGGGGTTCAGCGGGGTGCCGTCGGGGTTCATCCCGGCGCGGCGCCAGCGCTCGGCGTCCGTCAGGCCTTCAGGGGGGGGGACCGGCGTCACGTCGCGGACGCTGAGCTCCGAGCCGCCCCCGCGGCGGGGGGCCACCTCCAGGCGGTAGATCTTCGAGGCGTCCCCCGCGAGGATGCGCGCGCGTGGGAACACGGTGCGCGCGGCGCCCACCTCCACCTCAGCCACCGCGACGCGTTGACGCACGTAGTTGGAGAGATCTTCTGGGCTGACGGGGCCGCTCGCGTAGGCGCCGTCTCGGAAGCGTCGCTGGACCTTGATGGCGCGCGGCAGGGTGAGCCCAAACAGGGCGTCGCTCCCCTCCGCCAACTCACCCGGCGCGAGGTGATCGAGCGGAGGGGCAGGGGCACTGACCACCTGATTGCTCGACTCAGCGGCTGTGGGCGCCTCCTGCTGGCAGGCGCCGAGCGTGGAGAGCAAGGTCAGGCTGAGGAGGCGCTTCATCGGCGGGGTCAGGGCCCCTCTTACTACAACCCCTCCACCAGCGCCGCCCAGGAGTCGATGGTGGCGATGGCGGGGGGCGACGGCAGGTCGAACGACAGCGTGTTGGTCTTCCCACCGCCGGTGGATGCGCCCGCGGTGCCCGTGTGCATCACGAGCTGGAATTTACCGGGGTTCACGTTGGAGATGGAGCGGTGCGTGCCCGAGCCGAGGTAAGGATCGGCGAAGCCGGTGTCCACCTCATTGCAGGAGGGTAGCTGCGTCACGCCGACCCCGAAGATGGTGGCGCCCTGCTCGATGAGCGACGTGGTGGCGGCGCTGATGAACTGCGCGAAGATAGGCGTGGTGGCCTCGGGATCTTCGGGGATCCGTGGCGCGCCGCCGTCCGAGGGATCAGTCGCCGTCTTGGGGATGAGGTAGTCCACGCCCCACACCCGGCTGTTGCCGGTGTTGCACACCTGGCTGGTGCTGGTCTCTGGCTGGAAGGTGGAGAAGAACAGCGAGCCGTTGAACAGCGAGATGGGCCCCGCCACGCGCTCACCGTTCTCGAACCGGGTGTACCAGTTCGCCTTCGAGCCGAGGCTGCCGTCAGCGGCCACCGTCTCCGTCAACGACCAGACGAAGTTGGACTGGGTCCCGGCGTTGAACACCTCTTGATCGCCCGTCGACAGCGCCACCGTGATCTGCCCGATGGAGTCGACGCTCAGCACGGGTGGGGTGGCGATGGGTTGGCCAGCCGCAGAGCCAAAGCCGAGGTTCGTGGGGTACGCGTCCCAGAACAGATCCATCGTCCAGTCTTCGGGGTTGGTTGAGGAGGTGTTGATCCTCCACAGCCCGCCGTCTGCGTCGCCCACGAAGATGCGATCGGCGATGGTGCCAGTGTCACCTGGATAGGCGACGGGCTGCCCCGTGATCGGCGACTGGATGTCGACCTCCTCCGTGCGCGCGCTGAGGGTGCCTGGGATGAGCCCCGCTGGGCGGAAGCTGCGGATCACCTCGCCCGTGTCGAGGCGCACGATGGTGACTGAGCGCGCTGCGTTCGCCTCCGCGCTGTAGCAGCGCACGCTGCTGCGCTGCGGGAAGCTGGTGTTGGGGATGCTGATGGTCCGGGTGCAATCTGGGGCGATGCGCTGACCACCGTAGCCGCCTGGGAGCACCGCCACGGCGACCTCCTTGGGGGAGGTGGTGCCGATGAACAGCGTGGCGATCAGGGGGGTGGGGGTGGAGGACCCGAACAGCGCCTCACCGCTCGAGGTCTTGGTGAGCTGCCACAGGAACTTGGGGCCCTTGGTGCCGTCGGTGCTCGGCACTGGGTCCGTCACGTCCACCGCGAAGTAGCCGCCGGTGGTGCTGCTTGAGCCAAAACTCTGCAGCAAGATCGTGCGCCAGCGCCCGAGGCCGTCTTGAGCTTCGGCGGCGGTGCGCTCAAGGTCGAAGGTGGTCCCGTTGACGGTCGCCACCACATCACGAATCACCGGCACGCCGTCGAGCAGCTGCTTGTGGAGCCCAGGGTACTGCGTCTTGAGGCCCGTGAGCACCGCGGGGGGCGCGAACGCCCACAGCTCGTTGTTGGTGAGGGTGTCCACGTTCATGTCGAACGCGTGCAGGAAGCCGTCGTTGGTCGACGTGTAGAGCACCAGCGGTCGCGCGTCTTGCTCGATCGCGAAGGCATCGTACGACTCGTCGCGCACGAACTCTGAGGGCCTGCCCATCACGCGCGGCGTGGAGTGGTAGATGTCGCCCACCAGGTTGCAGCCGCCGCTGTTACAACGCGAATAGACAGTTCCGTTGTCTATCCCCAGCGTCCAATTCAGCACGCGGTCACGACACTGCGCGGCGTTCGTCAGCCCGACGCAGTCCCCCGCTGAGATGTCGAGCGCATCAGGCACTGAGTTCGAGACGAAGGCGGCCGCGACGCCGTTGTAAGGGGTGCCGCCATAGACGCCGGCGCCGTCGTCGGCGAGCACCCGCGGCCGCACGGAGTACTCCGATTGGATGCTGCCGGTGCTGCTGTGCACGTCGCCGCGCACGGAGAAGAACTGCCGCGCGGTGCCGACCCCTGAGTTGACGTTGGCGACGAAGTCATCGCCCTTGTTCGCCTCGATGCTCTGGAGCACGGGCTCGATTGGATCCGCGGGGTTGGCTGGGGGCTCACACACGATGCGTTGGCGCTCGAGCACCGCGGACCATAGATCGAACTGCTTGGGCGTGAACGAGGTGTGGACCCGGTATGAGCCAGCGAACGCGCTGCGGATGTTGGAGGTGCCGGCGAACACAGGCAGGGTGCGGCTGGTGGTGGGGACCAGCTGGGACAAGATGTTCGAGAGCGACTGGCGCAGCTGGTCTTTGTCCGTCGGGAAGAAGGCGCGCTCGGTGCCGCCGTTGTAGGCGATGCGGCTCAAGGTGCAGCACACCTGAAGCGCCTGATCCCCCGGGTTGTCTGCGCAGATGGTCTGTGAGGCGGGGGTGCTGAGGTTCAGTGAGCTGCAGTCGATGGGGGTGGCTGACGAGCCGTAGGTCACTTGGTTCACCGCGAAGCCCACCACGAACACGGGCGTGCCCGCGTCGGAGAGCTGCTGGGCGATGTCCTCAGCGCGCGCGTAGGGGCAGCTGCCACCTGACTCACAGAACGGCCGTAGATCGAGGTTTGGCTCACCGTCGGTGAGCAGCACCACCACGTTCTTGCGGCAGCCCTGGCTCACGTAGGGATCGTGTGCTGGGCCGAAGCGCTCGGCGTTGTCGAGCGGGTCGTTTGAGTTGTCGAGGTAGAGGTAGCCGTGAGCGTCCGCCAAGATGCCCGCGATGGGCGTCGCGCCGTAGGGGCGCGTGGAGAGGAGGATGTCTTGGATGCGATCGGCGCGCGTGTTGGCGTCCACTGAGCCTGCCGTGGGCGCGCCGAAGCCCACCATGCGGCCCTCCCAAGGCGGCGCGGCGGCGTTGCGTGCGCCCACCTCTTGATCGAAATCCACCGCGCAGCCAGCTGGGCGACCTGCCCGTGAGCTGCCGACGAAGTAGCTCCAGGTGCCGTTCATCCCGGTGCTGAAGTTCGCTGAGCTGCCGCTCAGACCCGTGCCTGGGTCCGTGTGGGTGTCAAACGTCATCAGGCCGAAGCGCACGCGGCCCCGGAAGGTGTCGAGCAGGCCGTCTTGCGCCTGGGTGAAGTTGGTGCAGGTGCTGCTCGCGTTGGAGTAATCGTGGAACTTGAGCCAGTTCGCTGGGTACGAGTAGGGGCTCGAGGTCAGCGCGCCGAGCACCGCTGAGTTTGGCCCCGGCGTGCAAGTGCCGCTCAAGATGCGGTGGTAGGGGTTGGTGTACTGGTAGTCGTAGATGGGCGTGCCACCGACTAAATTGTACTCGTTTGCGAAGGCGGTGGAGCTCCGGTCTTGGGCGAAGCAGCTGTAGTTGGCGACCGAGCCGGTCATCACCTCCACCAGGTCAGCCCAGCGGCTCTTCTCGCTCAGGGCGCCGTTGCCCGGCACGCAGGTGGGGAAGCTGGAGGAGGAGGACAGGTACTCCATCGAGCCGGACGTATCCACGAGGAAAAGGACGTTCGGCAGCGGGGGGTTGACGTCCGCCTGGGCGCGCGCCGCGCCTGACCAGGTGAGGCCGAGCAGCAGCGAGCCGCTCAGCAGCAGCGCGCGCCGCGCGAGTGAGCGGCCCAGCAGAGCGCCAGGCGCCGCGGTGGATACGAGTGGGGGAGCGAGCTCAGTCATGCGCATGGCCTGTGGCTAGTGATGAGCTCCAACGAGGGTCACGACGTGGGAGCGCATGGTGGCGACGCCAGCGGCGCGGGAGCTCCCGTCGTCGCACGCGGTACCAGCGGTGAAGGGGCGCACAGCGCCCTGGGCGGTGAGGGTGAGCCGCACCAGTTGGAACGAGGGGCTCTGACCATCGACTTGGAAGCCAGCCAGCGCGCCCGGCGCCTTGCTCTGCTCGGTCAGCTCCACCATGAAGTTGCCGAGCAGCTGGCCATCGGCGTCCGAGGGGGGCCCCAGCGAGCCGGGCACCGTGGTGGTGGGCAGCTCAAGCAGCGGTGTCTCCAGCGCCGCTGAGACCTCCTGCATGAACAGCTTGTAACAACTGGCGCGCTGCCCTGTGAGCACCGCGAGCTTGGCGTTCGCCTCGCAGGTGTCAATGCCCCCCACCATCTCACTCAGGATGGCGTCGGCCTCCCCACGGGCCATCCGCGTGGTGACACCGCGCACACCGTACTCGGCGATGTACTGCGTTTGGACCGCCTGGCGATTGTAGCCGCTGGCGACGTTGACGAGGCTCGCAGCGCGCGCTGAGAAGATCCCGATCGCGGTGAGCAGGGTGATGACGAGCACCACCACGAACAGCGCCGCGCCGCGCTCGTCGCCGCGCCCAAGACGCGCTGCACGGCGCTCAGCCACACCGCGCCCAGCGGCACTGCGCTCAGCGGCACTGCGCTCAGCGGCACTGCGCCCAGCGTGCGCCATGCTGGCGGCGCCGCGGGTTGAAGACCAGTCAGCGAGGCGCATCACCAGGTGACCCCCAGTTGGTTGGTGAGGACGATGTCCGCTTGGATGGTGCGCACCCGCGCGTAGCGGCGCTCTGCGGCGGCCGCGGCGGGGTTCAGCGCCAAGCGGTACAGCCCTGGCGCGACGCTGGTGGAGGGTGTCACGTTGGCGCTGCGGTCCCCCTCACGAGAGCGGACGCTGAGCCGCGCTCGCACGCTCCGCACGTGCTGCGGCCGCGCTGAGC
>CAYQAC010000170.1:0-6758 GCA_964415255.1 uncultured Polyangiaceae bacterium
CCTGAGCTGCCCGTTGGCGTCAGCGCTGTGCGTGAAGCGCCGGCGGCGCCCATCTTGGCGAGTCAGCTCAGGATCCGACGGGGCGCGGCTCACGCGGGGTGTCCTAGCACGACCCACGGGCGACGGTTCGCCACGCAGCGCTAGTTCGCTAACAGCGCCATCACCCCCACCGCCACCAACACCCCCACCGCCAAGCAGCCCACCGCCACCGCGACCAACAGGCCGCGGCTCACGCCCCCGCTCACGAGCGACCGCTGTGCCCCAGGCACCTGACCTGCGCCCGGCGCCCCGAACGGCTGCAGCGACGCCTGCGGCTGCGAGCCGAGCGGCAAGGAGTGGGGCGCCATGGACTGTGCCCCTGACAATGCCAGGGGCGGCACGCTGCCCGAAGCCACACCCTGCCCAAACGCCGCCAGGGCCTCAGCGAATTCCCGCGCGGTTTGGTAGCGATCCGCGGGCTTCTTCGCCAGCGCCTTGTCCAAGGCCGCCCCGAGCCCCGGCGGGAACACCAGCCCCGGCACGCGATCATTTAAGGGGATGGGCGGCGTCATCACGTGCTTCTGGATGTACTCCATCGGCGTCTTGGCGGAGAACGGCAGCTTACCCGTCAGGGCTTCGTACAAAATCACCGCGAGCGAGTAGATGTCGCTGCGCGCGTCCAGCGTCTGCCCCTGCGCCTGCTCCGGGCTCATGAACTCCGGCGTGCCGAACACCATGCCCTCCTGAGTCAAGATCAGCGAGCCGGGGCGCATCTGACGCTCAGTGACCTTGGCCAGGCCAAAGTCCAGCACCTTGGGGAACTCCTTCAGCCCCCCTTGATTGCAAATGAAGATGTTCTCCGGCTTGAGGTCGCGGTGCACGATGCCCATGTCGTGCGCCTCTTGGAGCGCGCCACACACCTGGGTCAAAATCGGGACCGCGCGCTCCGCGCTCATGGGGCCGCCGCGCCGCACCGTCTGGTTGAGGTTCTTGCCCTCCAGGTACTCCATCACGATGTAGAGGGAGCCGTCGTCCTCCAGCTCACCGTACATGAACACCTTCACGGTGTTCGGGTGGGTCAGCTGGCTCATGGCGCGCGCTTCCCTGCGGAAACGCGAGGTCAGGTCCTTCCTGCCCGCCAGCTTCGGGTGGAGGATCTTGATCGCCACCATCCGGTTCATTTCGGGCTGCGAGGCCTTGTAGACAGACCCCATGCCCCCAGTCCCAATCCGCTGCAGGACCTTGTACTGGCCGCCGAGGATCTCCCGGCCAATGAACGGATCAGTGTCCGACATGCGACCGCCACCTCTACCAGTCTTTCAGCCTCGACACGAGCAAACACCGAGCGTCGCCCCACCGCTCGCTCCTCACCGGCTCGCCCTCCACGCTCGCCCCGCTTTAAGGCAGCGCTCGGCGCTGTCAGCGCGCTCCTTCCCCCACGCTGACTGAGGCACGAAGCGGCGCTCTAAGATCGGGATTTGGGGGTTCGGGAGCCCTGCGCGGCGCAGCACCTGCCACGGCGGCGCCAACCGGCACCGCGCGGCTCGCCACGGTAGGTGCCGCCCGCGGTGACCCACCCAGCCCCGCAGCGCGCCGGCTCCCCAGGTCCATCGGGTGGCGCGCTGGGTCGGATTTGAGGACGCCCCACGGTGAACCACGGGTCGTCCTCGCTTCACGCCGGGGCCCTTCAGGGCTACGCCGAGCGGATGGACAGCGCCCCATCCACGGAGGACACCGGCTGCGGCGTCCGCACCAGCCCGCTGCTCACCACCCATGGCTTCCGGCACGCCTTCTTCACCCGCCACGGCGGAGTATCCTCAGGGAAATACGCCTCGCTGAACTTCTCGTCCGCGGCGGGGGACAGCCAAGCGAACGTGCTCGAGAACCTCGGCCGCGCGGCGCGCGCCCTCGGGGTCGCGCCGGAGCGGGTGTACTTCCTCACGCAGGTCCACGGCAGGGAGGTCCATGAGCTCACCGAGGCTAGCCATCGCGAGCGCGTGCTGTACCAGGAGGGGGACGCGCTCGTGAGCCAGAGCCCGGCGGTCGCCTGCGGGGTGCGCACCGCGGACTGCGTGCCGGTGCTGGTCGCGGATCGGCGAAGCGGCGCGGTCGCCGCGATCCACGCGGGGTGGCGCGGCGTCGTCGGCGGGGTGGTGATGAGCGGCGTCGCCGCGCTCCGGCGCGTCGCCGGCGCGGAGAGCGAGCTCATCGCGGCGATCGGGCCTCACATCTCAGCCGCCGCCTTCGAGGTGTCACCGGAGGTGGCGGATGAGCTCAGCGCCGCCGCGCCCGGCGCCGCCGTGGTGACGCGCGCGGAGGGCGGCAAGCCTCACGTGGATCTGCGGCGCATCGTACGACTCCAGCTGCGGGGCCTCGGCCTCGCTGAGCGCGACATCGACGACGTGGCAGGCTGCACCTTCCTCGAGCCCGAGAGCTGGTTCAGCTTCCGCCGTGACGGCGCCGAGAGCGGACGTCACCTGAGCGCCATCGTCGCGCGCTGAGCAGCGCGCTAGCGGGTGACGTGAGGACGACTGACGGTAAACCGTTTGTTGTCCTAGAGCGCCGCTCTAGAGCGCCCGCTCAAGGCGCCGTAGCACCGCCGCCAAGCGCTTGGCGCGCGCGCCCAGGCGGCGCGCCTCGGCCGGTGACAGCTCCCTGGCGCGCGCCAAGTCTGCCGTTAAGTCGAGCCGCCCGTCATCAAACGGCGCGAGCGCGCGCAGCGCAAGCTGAAACCCAGCGACGGTGCTCACGCCCTTACGGCCCCGGACGCGGCGCTCAAGCTGCTTGGCGCTGAGGCCCTCCTGCACCACCTGGCGCGCCAACGCCCGCTGCTCCGCCGCGGGCAGGTGATCAATCTGACGTAGGTGCGCGAACGAGAGCGGCGAGGTCTCAGGCGCCAGGCCCAAGACGCGCAACACCCGATAAGCCGCCCGCGCCCGCACCAAGGTCACGTGGCTCAAGCTCAAGCCCTCACGCTCCGGCAGCTTGCGGATCGACTGATCCGCGAAGCGCGTCTCAAGCAGCTCACCTATCCGGTAAGCGTCCACCAGCGACAACCCGCGCCCCGCGCCCTCATAGGCCACCGCTGGCCACCTCTGCTTCCCCTTGGCCATCAGCACCCCTCGCCCCGGCTCAGCTCAAACACGGCATCACCACCCCTCGCCCCAAACCGCTCCATCACTGCTCCTCACGCCGCGCGTCGGCGAGCGCGCGCTGCACCCGCTCAAGCTGCGCCGCGACGCGCCCCGCGCGCTCCCGAAGCGCGCGCCGCGTGGCCTGGTCGAGCTGGTCGGCGAGCTCCCAGTCAGCCTCCAAGTCATAGTCCTGCCGCTCGAACGCCGCGAGGCGGCGCAGCGCGAGCTCGAAGCCGAGCAGGCGCCGCGCGTTGTTCGATGGCCGCGGTAGCTTCGCGCGGATTCCACGGATCCTCAGCTCGAGCCGCTTCGCCGCGAGGCCGCGCTGGATCTCCTCCAGCAGCGCCTCCTGGTGCTTACGCGGTAGTCCGTCTAACTGACGAGCCGTCGCGAAGTTGAGGTGGGTGCTGCGCGGGTCCTCCCCCAGATCGCGCAGCACGCGATACACCGCGAGGCAGCGCCGCAAGGTGACGCGCGTCAGCGACAGGCCTTGGCTGCGTAAGATCTCCGGGATGGGTGTGGTGGGGAAGCGCTCCGCCGCGACGCGCCCCACCTCATAGGCGTCGACCAACTGAAGCTCGCCGGGCGGTCGCCGCTTCGCGATCTCCGGCCAACGCAGTCCTGTCCTCGATGGCTTGGCCACGATCAATCAGCCTAGTGGCCCCCGCCACAGATCTCAATTTGCGCCACCCTGCGCCGCTTAACCATTGATTATCATATGGGTTTTCAGGCTCACCCGAGCGCCACGAAGCGACAACGCAGCGCACCGCGAGCACCCAAAGGGCCGAGGCTCCCTCCATCGCCTCATGTACGGGCGACCGGCCGGTCGCCCCCACCCATGGCCGCCACATCGCCTGCGTCACCGCCCGCCGCCGCCCCGCCGCTACCAACCCCCCCCAAAAATCCCATCGCCTCATGTACGGGCGACCGGCGGGTCGCCCTGCGCAATCAATCAGCGACGCGAGCCGCGACGCGCACGACGGACCACCCACGCGACGCCGAGCAGCGAGAGCCAGCCCAGCGGCGAAGCGCCACCCCGCGCAGCACCCACCGAGCAACCCGAATCGTCACCTGAGCTGCCATTCGACTTCGGCGCCGCGCCCGCCGCGCCCCCGACACCTCCAACCCCGGCAGCGCCCGCCGCGCCGCCATGACCCGCCGCGCCAGAAGAGCCAGCTGCGCCTGCCGCGCCCGCCGCGCCGCCTGTAGACGGCACCCCGCCCGCGCCGCCCACACCGGGCGGCTCCTCACACACGGCGCACACGTCGGCGCACGAGGTGGCGCAGGTGCAACCGAGCAAGGCGCCGTACGCCGCCGCCGCGCCGCTTGACGCGTTCGCGACGCAGGCCTCACGGCAGGCGTCGTCATCAGTCAGGCAAGCTGACGCACAGCGCGCGATGTCGAGGCAATCCCCGCTGCGCGCGCAGTCCTGCGTCCGGAGCCGGCACTGATGCGCCTGACACCCGAAGCAGCTGCCGTCATCCGGTACGGACTCACACAGCGTGGTCTCCAACGGATCCCCGTAGATCTCAAAGCTGCTCTCCATGCACAGCGAGCCGGCGGGGCAGGCGGAGCCCGACTGGGAGCACATCTCGGTGCACAGGCCGCCCGGACTGCAGATGTGCCCCAGGCACTCCCACCCCGAGCTGCAAGCCTCCCCTGTGGCGCGCGTCTTGGTGGGCACCGCCTCAGCGCCCTCATTGATCACCGCGTGACCCGCGGCGGCGAAGGCCTGATGGATGAGCGTCGTGTGTCCCGCGAGCGCCGTGCTGATGAGCGGCCCCACGTCACAGTCGCCCACGCGTGACGAGACGCCGAGCACCGCGCCCGAGGTCGCGTCGAAGGCGGGCCCACCGGAGTCACCCGAGCACCCCGACACGCTGAGCTGCAGCTCCGAGCTGCCGAGCAGCAAGTTCCAGTCTTTACCCGCTGCGAGCACCGAGACCTGCTCTCGGCGACGCCGCACGCCAGAGCCAGTGCCACCATCCGAGGTGATGCCGTAGCCGACGACCGTCGCGCGCTCACTAGGCACCGGGAGGTGACTGAGCCGGAGCGACGCGGGGGTGACGCCGGTGATGTCGCGATCCAAGAGCAGCAGCGCGATGTCGCGATCGCACAGGTTGCGCCCGCTCGGGTGGAAGATTTGCGCGCCGCGCGCCACGGCGGCGCCGCTCGGGTTCACGCCGGTGCGGACGCGAATATCATTCGGGTCGTCGTCGGCGGCCACGTGGTCCCCGTTCAGGGAGTTGCCGTCCGCGTCGCAGCCGATGCCTTGCACCACCATCCCCGCGACGCAGTGCCACGCGGTGAGCACCAAGTTCGGCGCCACCAAGGTGCCGCTGCAGACCGAGCCGCGACTCGAGAGCATCACCACGTGCGGGTGCGCGCCGGCGCCGTCATCCAACACACCGCCGACGATGGGGCTCTGAAGCGTGCCCGGCTCCCGTGGGAGCTCACGCTCGGAGGAGCAGGCGAGGAGCAGGGCGGGGACGACCAGGGCGAGTGAGGGGCGCATGGAGCTCCGAAGCAAGAGAGTCAGCTTAACGAACCAAAGCGCGGCGCGAGCACCGGCGCTTTCGTGGGATGTCACAGGGTGCCACCTCCATCGCCTGTGAGCGACCGTTCAGTGCACTGCGCATCCGCTTAGTGCGCGCAGCGTCACCAGTGTGTTCCACTTGGGCCAGATGCCTGGGCGCCTGTGTGACTGAAGCGGGCGCCCATGAGCGGTAGCCAAGAATGCCGACCCTGGTCGGTCCTCGGTGTACCCTTTCGGAGCATGCCTTCTGCTGTCACCTGTGGGGACTGTGGCGCCCAGTTCGAGCTCACCCAGACGTTCTGGGAGGAGCGCGTGGCGCGCCGCGTGGTGGCCGTGCGCTGCAAGCGCTGCGGAGCGAAGATCCGCGTGGACGGGCGGAACCCAGAGGACGCTCCAGAGCACTCGAAGCCGCCCTCCCCCAGCGTGCGCGAGCGCCTCACCAGCGTGGTGGAGGTGGAGCGGGGAGACCCTGAGGGTGTTCTCCCCACGGAAACCTACGTGGCCCCGCCGGCGACGCCCAACGAGCCCAGCGTGTGGCTCATCTCCTACCAAGATGACGACGATCGCGAGCTAGATGAGCCGCAGATCGCTGCTGCCCTCGCGAAGGGCGAGATCACCCTGGACACCATCGCTTGGCGCGATGGCATGGCGGACTGGCTGCCGCTTCGCGACATCCCCAGCCTGAGCGCGCTGTCGACGGCGCCGATCGGCGCCGCGGCGGGGGCGGCGCTGTCCGGTCTCTCACTGACACCGACACCTGCCCTGACCACCGCTCGGACACCAGCCACACCAGGCGCCACCCAGCGCGCGCCAGTCGCTGCTCAAGCACCTGCGGTGGAGCGGCAGCCGCTCGCCGAGCCCAACGACGAAGAAGAGGCGCCTGCCTCGCTCGCGCCCGAGTCGCTGGAGCCCGAGTCGCTCGATCCTGTCTCCTTAGCCGCGAATGAGCTGCCCGCCGCGCGCCCAGCGCCCCCCGCGCCACCCCCGCGACGGGCCCCCGCGGCGAGCGCCGCCCCTCAGCCAGCCGAGCGCCCAGCGCCACGCCGCACATGACCGGCCAGCTGTCGGGAAGCAACCTGCCTGTGGACCTGGCGTTGAACGCGGAAAGC
>CAYQAC010000170.1:6768-11003 GCA_964415255.1 uncultured Polyangiaceae bacterium
GCCACGCCCACCTGCGCCCCCAGCCGCGAGCGCCGAGGACGCGCCCGTCGACTCCGTCCCCAACCTGAGCAAGCTCACGGCGAGTGAAGAGCCCCTGCCTGAGTCCTCCGCCGAGACCGAGGCGCTCTTGAACCTCCATGTGGACGCGAGCGAGTTGGGCTTCACGAGCGGCGCTGGGGAGGGTCCCCCGACCATCGATCTCTCGAACCTCAAGGCTGACTTCGAGGCGGAGGCCCAGCGCGCGCGCCGCGCCAAACCCCAAGCCCCCACGCGAGACAAGCCGCGCAGGGAGGAGCGCCAGGAGGCGACAGGCAGCACGACTGACAGTGCAGCTGACAGCGCGACCGACAGCGCCGCAGCGCCCTCCGCCGTGGCCAAGGCGGAGCCCTCAAGCGAAGAGCCGCGGCGCTCGAAGCTCGGCTGGATGATCGCGCTCGCCGCCGCAGCAGCCTTCGCGATCTATTGGTTCGGGGTGCACACCAGTGAGGAGCCCGCCACGACGCCGCAGGGTGTGAAGACCGCCGCCGATGGCCCCACCGAGCCGCGCGCACCCGAGGCCCCGAGCACCGTCAGCCAACCTGACCCACAGCCCGCGGAGTCTGACAGCGACCCAGCGCAGCCCGCGCCTAGTCAGTCCCCCGAACTAGCCAAGGCCCCGACCCCAGTCGCCGATCCAAGCCGCGAGCCGCTCAGGCCGGCCGAGCCCACCAAAGCTGCCCAGCCGGCGGAGCCCACCAAGGCAGCTGACCCGACTAAAACGGCCGAGCCCACCAAGACAGCCGAGCCGACTAAAACGGCCGAGCCCACCAAGGAGCCCGTCAAGGCCCCGGACCCAGCCGAGCCTGGCGCTGAGTTCAACGTCGCCGCCGCGCGCGACGCGCTGAACAGCGCCGCTGCCCAGGCCTCGTCGTGTCGTAAGGATGGTGACCCAGCGGGCGTCGCCCACGTCACCATCACCTTCGCGCCCAGCGGCCGCGCCACCAGCGCCAACATCAGCGGCCCGCCGTTCGCCGGCACCGCCACCGGTGGCTGCATCGCCTCCACCCTGCGCCGCGCCCAGGTCCCACCGTTCTCCGGCAGCCACCGCACCGTCACCAAGACCGTCGTGATCCAGTAGCCCCGGGCCAGCGGCTCACGCGCCCAAGCGCTCCGCACCCAAGCGCCGCACCCTGCGCCCAAGCACTGCGCCCAAGCGCACTGCGCCCGAGCGCACTGCGCCCAAGCGCAACACGCCCAAGCACCGCATCCAAGCGCACCGCGCCCTCGCCGGCGCTTGACGGCCGCGGCACCTGACGTCCACCCTGGAGCGCATGACGCTCGAGCGTGAGACGCCCATCGCGAGTCAGCAGCTCTACCTGGGGGACGCGGAGGGCGCCTTCGCGAGCGCGCTTCAAGCCTTAGCGGCGGAGCGCGCCAGCACGCGGCTGTGGGCAGGCGACGCCACCCTGTTCAGCGACGACCCAGCGCACGCCGCCTCGGTGGCGACGCGCCTCGGTTGGCTGCGCTCGCCCACCGCCATGCAGCGGGAGCAGGAGCAGCTCACGCAGTTCGCGCGTGAGGCGCACGACCGCGGGCTCCGGCGCGCCTTGGTGCTCGGCATGGGCGGCTCCGCGCTGTGCCCGGAGGTGCTGGCCAAGGTCCACGTCGCCTCGTCAGGTGCACTGACGCTGCGGGTGCTCGACACGACGGACCCCACGGCGGTGCTCGAAGCCGCGCGCTTCGCTGAGCCAGAGCAGACGCTGTTCATCGTCGCCAGCAAGAGCGGCAGCACCATCGAGGTGAGCGCGCTAGAGGCGTTCTTCTTCGAGCGCGCCAAGCAGGCGCTCGGCGCCGGCGCGGCGCAGCACTTCATCGCGATCACGGATCCTCAGTCACCCCTCGCGGAGCTGGCTAACGTGCGCGGCTATGCGCGCGTGTTCGAGAACGATCCGAACATCGGCGGCCGCTACTCGGCGCTCAGCCACTTCGGCCTGGTGCCGGCCGCGCTAGCAGGGGTCAGTCTGAAGGCGCTGCTTGAGAGCACTGAGGCCATGGTGGCGCGCTGTTCACCGGAGGTGCCGGACGCTGAGAACCCGGGGCTCCGGCTCGGCGCCTTCATCGGTGGCCTGGCGCACGCGGGGCGCGACAAGCTCAGCTTGATCGCCTCGCCCGAGGTGGCGCCGCTCGGCGCGTGGATCGAGCAGCTGGTCGCGGAGAGCACCGGGAAGCAGGGCGTCGGCGTGGTGCCCGTCGATCAGGAGCCGCTCGCTGAAGCGGCCAGTTATGGCGCCGACCGCGCCTTCGTCTACCTCCGCTACGGCGCTCAGGGCGAGCCGAGCGCAAAGGAGCGCGTCACAGCGCTCGACGCCCGGGTGGAGCAGCTCATCGCCGCGGGGCACCCCGTGGCGCGCATCGATCTCACGGCGACCCACGAGCTGGGTGGTGAATTTTTCCGCTGGGAAATCGCGACGAGCCTCGCCAGCGCAAGGCTCCGCGTGAACCCCTTCGACGAGCCCAACGTCACCGAGGCCAAGCGCGAGACGGCGCGCTTCATTCAAGAGCTAATCGAGCAGGGCGCGCTCCCGGAGCGCCCCGGCCTCGCGCCCAGCGCCCCCGAGGTCAGCGCCTTCCTGCGCAGCGTCAGCCCTCCTAACTACTTCGCCATCTGCGCCTACCTCACCCCCAGCTCAGCCATCGACGAGCGCCTCGCGGCCCTCCGCGCCTTCGTGCTCACGCACACACGGAGCGCGACCACCACCGGCTATGGCCCGCGCTTCCTCCACTCCACCGGCCAGCTCCATAAAGGCGGTCCCCCCACCGGGCGCTTCTTGGTGCTCACCATGGACGACCCCCACGTGGCAATCCCCAACCTTCCCTACAGCTTCGGTCAGCTGAAGCAGGCCCAAGCCCTCGGTGATCTCGCGGTGCTTGAACGCCGCGGCCGCCCCGCCTGCCACGTGCACCTAGGGAATGACCCCGAAGCAGGCCTCACGGCGCTGCTAAGCGCTTTAGGCTGATACAGAGTCTGCGCTTCATCATCACTCAGCATAACTGCTCCTCTGCTCCAACCCATAGCCGCTCTGTACGGAGCGCGCTTCATCGTAGCTCAGTACGCCTGACCCTCTCCTTTCATGGGAGTGGGGGGTTTGCCTACACCGCACCAAAGCGCCTTGCGCAGAGGCTCGTGCGCCGTGAGTCCACGCGATCAAAGCGCGGCGCAGCGCATCAAAACCGGCCCGAGCTCGTGCGCCGTGGGCGCACCCGAACAAAGCGCAGCGCATCAGGATCGGCCCGAGCGGTGGCTCGTGCGCCGTAAGCCCATGAAATCCCCCAGGAATTGCCTCGCTACGCTCCGCGCCACCGCCTGGCACCGGAACGCGAGTCGTGCGATGCTGACACCCATGCCAGCCTCTTGGGCGCGGGGGTTGACCCTGCCAAGCGCCTCTGAGAAAACCTACCGTAGTGACTTCGGCACCAAGGCCACCGAACGTTCAGGAGCCCCACGAAGACCGTGCGCGCCATGACGACCTCCAAACAGTGGCTCCTTGGGCTTGGATGCCTTGCGCTGGCCTTCGGGTGCTCGGGAGGTGACGAGAGCCCCAGCGATTCTCCCGATGGGTCCGCCCCGTCAGGCCTCGCTGGGGAGTGTACTTCCCCCGTCCACTTCTACTCCGATGTGAGCCCCACCCAACTAGTCAGCTGCCCTGGAAACGTGAATGGATTCGCGCCGCGGGTCGATCTGGTGGGAAGCCCCGTGTCAGGCAGGCTCGATGAGCCCTGCACCCCGGGGCCGCGGCGAGCCGAGTGCCAGGATGACTGTCAATCTGACGCAGACTGTGGGAAGGGCCAACTGTGCACGGCGATAGGACCTGTAGCGCCGCCGGACATAGCAGGCAGCCGCTATGGCACTCAATGTCTTCCCGCCAGCTGCACCTCCCCCAACGACTGCGACGACTACGCCTGCGGGGTGAGCTTCAACGACTGTGGCACGATCGACGGCTACCATTGCCGCTCGAAGGCGGACGAGTGCCACTCGGACCTCGATTGCACCGAGATCATGACAGGCTGCCGCTACCTGGAGGGGCGCTTCCGTTGTGCCCTGAAGGCGAACAACTGTGAGTAGCCAACCGCGCGCCCACGGCGGCGGAACCAGATGAAGAGCATCCCGTGACGATCTCCAAACAGTGGCTCCTTGGACTCGGATGGGTGCGGCTCCATTGCGGCGAGCTGAGGCACGGGAAATTTAGCTAGTTCGT
>CAYQAC010000171.1:0-10975 GCA_964415255.1 uncultured Polyangiaceae bacterium
ATTCGCTTCATGGCCCCAGCCTACCAACCCACGCCTACCCTCTGGGGGCCGTCGATGGGGGATTATTGGGGGAGCGCTCAGCGATCGATCGGGGGGTTTGCCTGTTTTGCGCCGCGCGCGCCGGGCGAGTCCCTAGCAGCGAGTCACCGCCACACAGCTCCCCCCGGCGCGCCCAAAGCGCGCCAAGAGACGGTGCACCTCACACCCAAGGCGCCAAGCGCCCCGCGCGCGACAGCGCGTCGATCATGCCGTAGAGCGCCTTGAGCTCCTCCGCCACCTGCGCCGCCCGCAGCCGCTCTTTTCCCGTATGTGAAAACAGTCCGGTGATGAACAGCCGCGTGCGCGCCGTCGCGCTGAGCGCCTGCGCCAACTTGGGCGCCTCCCCCCAGGGGATGACGTCATCACCCTGGCCGTGCAGCACCACCACCGGCGTGGTGAAGCGCGCGCCCAAGCGCTCCAGCGGGCGCGCGAAGGCGAGCTCCTCGCGCCCCGCGCGGAGCCCATCCGTCAGCCATTCTGACGAACTACGCCCCGCCGCTTGAGGCCGCAGGCCCACCGCCATCAAGAACCACTCGCGCTGCGCGCGCGGCACCTTCTCCGCGAGCTCATACAGCAGCACGTCACGCGCGCCGGGCACCTTGTACTCAAAGCGCCCCCAGGTGCGGTAAGCCGCCTCGCGCAGCGCGCGCTCGAGCGCCTCGCTATCTCCTAGCTCCAAGAAGGGCAGCGTGTTCAGGAACAGCACCGGGGAGTTTAGCGGATCGCGCGGCAATCGCAGCGCCTGCCCCTCGCGCCACATCACGCCGTCGAGGCAGAAGCTGAGGGAGGCCTCAAGATCGGCGTAGCCCCCGAAGGTGATCACGGCGTCGATCCGATCGGCGCGCTCGGCCGCCACGGCGAGCGCCGGGCTCGAGCCGAAGGAGATGCTGAACAGGGTCAGCTTGGTTCCGCGCGGAAGCTCGCTCAGCACGTGGTCCACGCTCGCGCGCAAATCCGAGGTGGTGCTGGGCGTGAGCAGCAGGTCAAGGTGCCCAGGGAGCATCGGGCAGTGCACCATGAAGCCCGCCGCCGCGAGCACGCGGCAGAAGCGGTCAAGCCTCGGATCGTCCGCGCCCAGGTAATGCAGCCCAGGCACCACCAGGTAGTGCGCGCGCACCTGGCCCGGTGGGTGGTAGCGCACGATCTCGAGCGCCGCGGTGGGCTCCGGCGCGCGCCACGGCGCGGGGCGCGCGAGCGCCTCCCCACGCAAGTAGCCGTGCAGGCCGGGCACCCGGCCCCCACGAACCAGTACGCGCTCCTGACGGATCCCGGGCGGCATCGCCGTCTCCGGCGTCCACGGCCCAAGCCAGCGCAGCAAGCTGATGGCGGCGTCCAGACGATCGGCAGCGTCCCCGCTCACCGCACGTTCATATCAGAGCGGGGCGCTCGCTGGGAGTAGCGCAGCACGCTGCGCCCCCACCCGCTGAGCCCTCATGCTGGTCTTTTTGAGGGTTCCGGCGCACTATGAGCCCGCCCTTCGCCACGTTTAAGCCCAAAACAAGCCTCTCCCTGAATAGCCAGGGGAGGTGCTCCGTCCAAGGGCGGCGCGCATTGTCCTTCGGGACCGTCCTTCAGGGGTGACGTCGCGCTGGCACGCCACAGGAGGGGCTCACTTGGGTGAAGCCATGGGCCCCAAGGCACCGCCAAGCAAGGACCAGCGGCTTCGCCCTGCCCTGGCCCCCCACTCATCTTCTCCCACCAGGAGCCACCACCATGACCCGCACCCTCTTCGCCGCGCTGCTGCTGATCGCCCCCACCGCGGCGCTCGCCTCCGGCAAGCAGCAGCCTCCAGACTCCATCGAGCCTCAGCACCGCCCCGGGAAGGTCACCTTCACCCACAAGAAGGAGCGCACCCTCAGCTGCAGCGCGAAGGCCAAGCCCCCGAAGGCAGACGCTGACTGCGAGCCCAAGCGCGAGGCGATGCGCGACGTCTCCACGCGCATTGAGCTCGTCCCCGTGCCTCCGCCCAGCCTGGCGCCGGACAACCGCCAGCCGGTCACCCTCGACCACCCAAGCGACGCCAAAGAGGTGAGCGCTGAGCTCGGCGCAGGTGTGTGGGAGCTGGTGTGGGCGGGGCGCAGCCAACGTGAGCGCTTCCGCGTGAACCCAGACACACCCGTGAAAATCCAGCTTCACACCACGCGCGGCCACTGCGCGGCCCAGAGCGCGCTCTGTCGCCTGAACGCCTCAAGCACGCGCCTCCAGGTGACGATCCCAGCGCAGCACCGCGTCAACTGACGCCCCACCGTACCTGTCAGCTTCGCGCACCGCGCAAGCCGCGCGGCGCTGGGTTGTGCCGCCCTGGCAGGCGCGGTGTTCCCCAACCCCCAAACCATCCGCCAACAGCGGAATAATGGGGGTCCCCTGATTGTCCCACCTGCCGCGGTCGCGCTATAGCGCCCGGGCGGCGCCGCTCGGCGCCGGCAGCTTGGAGCCACATCGCGCATGGACGTCAGAGCCCTCAACGAAATCGTCGCCCAGGAGAGCGCCTTCATCGATGACGTGACCGCCGAGATCGGCAAGGTCATCGTCGGCCAGACCTACATGGTCGAGCGGATCTTGATCGGCCTGCTCGCCGGTGGGCACGTGCTCTTGGAGGGCGTCCCTGGCCTAGCCAAGACGCTCACCGTGAAGACGGTGTGCGAGACCTTGGAGGCGAACTTCTCACGCATCCAGTTCACACCGGATCTGCTCCCCGCCGACGTGATCGGCACCGTCATCTACAACGCCAAGACAGCTGAGTTCACGAGTAAGCTCGGGCCTGTGTTCGCGAACCTGGTGCTCGCGGACGAGGTGAACCGTGCGCCCGCCAAGGTGCAGAGCGCGCTGCTTGAGGCGATGCAAGAGCGCCAGGTGACCATCGGCGACACCACCTACAAGCTGCCCGATCCATTCGTGGTGCTCGCCACCCAGAACCCCATCGAGCAAGAGGGCACCTACCCGCTGCCGGAGGCGCAGCTGGATCGCTTCATGCTGATGCTGCGCGTCGGCTACCCGAGCCGCGCGGAAGAACGTCAGGTGATGGATCGAATGACCCAATCGCACCAAGCCTCGGCGAGCCCGCGCGCCACCTTGGAGCAGCTGGCCAAGGCGCGCAGCGTGGTGCGCGACGTGTACGTGGATGAGCGCGTGAAGGACTACATCGTGGACGTGGTGTTCGCGACGCGCGAGCCGGGCGAGCGGGGCCTGCGCGATTTGGCGGGCATGATGGAGTACGGCGCCAGCCCGCGCGCCAGCATCGCGCTCAACCTCGCGGCGCGCGCCCACGCCTTCTTGCGCCACCGCGGCTACGTCACCCCAGAGGACGTCAAGGCGATCGGCGCCGACGTGCTGCGCCACCGCATGGTGCTGAGCTACGAGGCGGAGGCAGAGGGCGTCAGCGCCGAGGACGTGGTGCGGCGCGTGTTCGAGGTGGTCGAGGTCCCCTGATGCAGCGCAGGGCCGCACGAGGCCAGCGGAGCAGAGCGTGAGCGACAGCGAGCAGGAGAAGACCCTTCGCACCATCGAGATCCGCACGAGCCGGCTCGCGACGGAGCAGCTCTCCGGTGACTACCGCTCGGTGATCAAGGGCCAAGGCCTGTCTTTCCGTGAGGTGCGCCAGTACCAGCCGGGTGACGACGTGCGCGCCATCGATTGGAACGTGAGCGCGCGCACCGGTGAGCCTCACATCAAGGTCTTCGTCGAAGAGCGCGAGATGACCGTGATGCTGGTGGTGGACATCTCCAAGAGTGGTCGCTTCGGCACCGCCAAGATCTCCAAGAGCCGCCTGGCGGCGGAGGTGGCCGCGCTGTGCGCGTTCAGCGCCAACCAGCATAACGATCGCGTCGGCCTCATCTTGGCGACCGATGAGGTGGAGCTGGTGATCCCACCGAAGAAGGGGCGCAAGCACGTGATGCGCGTGGTGAAGGAGATCCTCAGCGCGGAGCCGCGGCGCACGGGCACCGATCTGAGTTGCGCCCTAGAAACACTCTACCTGGTGGCGCGACGGCGCTCAGTCGCGTTCCTGATCAGCGACTTCTTCGCGCAGGACTACTCGCAGACACTGAGCCTAGCGAGCGCGCGCCACGACGTGATCCCGGTGATGCTGATCGATCCGCGCGACGACGCGCTGCCCGACGTGGGCCTCGCGGCCTTCGAGGATTTGGAGACGGGGGAGGACGTCCTGGTGGACACCGGCGACGCGAAGGTGCGCGCCCACTACGCACACCTGGCGCGCAAGGAGCGCGCGCGCCACGTGGCCCTGTTCCGCAAGCTCGGGCTCGATCACGCGGAGGTGCGAACAGACAGGCCCTACATCAGGCCGCTGCGCGATCTGTTCGCGCGCCGCGCCAAGCGGGTGCACCGGTGATCAAAGGGCGGGTTTGGGGGTTGGGCACCGCGCTGGTGCTCCTCAGCGCTCAGGCCGCGGCGGACGCCGGCGCGAGCGACGCGGGCACGCTGACAGACGCCGGCGCGCTGACAGACGCTGGCGCGCTGGGCAGCGCACCTGCCCATCCGAGCGGCGGTGCCCCGAGTGGCCCCAGCGACCCGAGCGACGCAGGGTCAGTTGACCTGACGGTCGATCCCGTCGGCTCGTGCATCGAGCGCATCCCGGAGGGTAAGGCGCGCCCGCCAATGAAGCAGCGGGTGGAGCCGCGCGGCCTGGCGGGCTACGCGGTGACGCTTGAGGTGGTGATCGACCACGGCAAGGCGGAGCGGGTGTTCCCCAATGGGTTCCGCTTCGATCTCTCCTCGGAGGAGCTCGCCGCCTTCGAGCGCACCGGCTTCGCGCTGCCGCACGTGGACGGCGGCGCGGGCCCAGAGCTCAGCCGTGAGGAGCTACAAGACGGCGCGCGCACCACCGTGCGGCTCTCGTTCGTGGCGCTGCCCACCAAGGGGGGGCGTCAGTCGCTGGTGCTCGGCTCGGTGCCGATCACCATCGCGCGCGCCAGCGGCGAGCTGATGACGCTGTGCACGAAGCCCGCGAGCCTCGTGGTGGATCCTCCCATCGCCAACACGCCGGAGCCGGTGCCGCGGCCCAACCCGCCGCCGCGCCCGCAGCGCGAGGTGTGGGAGGAGACCAAGCTGGCGGCGCTGGTCGGCGCCATCGCGCTCGTCACCGGGGCGCTCTTGTTCGCGCTCATCACCTGGCTCAGGCGGCGACCAAAGCCCGCGCCCCCACCTGCGCCACCGCGCCCCCCCTGGGAGGTCGCGATGGAGGCGCTGCACGATCTTCGGAGCCGCGACTTGGTGGCGCAGGAGCGGCTGGACGAGCACTTCGATGAGGTGTGCTTGATCCTCCGGCGCTACCTCGGGGATCGCTACGGCATCGGCGGTGAGCTGGGGGACGCCGGCGCGCTCGAGAGCACCACGGAGGAGATCTTGCGGGTGCTCGCGCGCATCGTGCCGCCCATCCCGGTGATGCCCCAGGTCGAGCATTTCCTCAGGGAAGCTGACTTGGTGAAGTTCGCGAAGGTGACGCCAGATGGCGCCGAGTGCGAAGAGGCGCTGCGCGCGGTGGAGCGCATCGTCACCCTGACTGTCCCAGCGCGCCCCGCCGCCACCCCAGGTAAGCCGAGGGCGACATGAAGCGGCGACCACGAGACGAGCTGAGCGGCAGCGCCCCCAAGAGCGCCGCGCCCAGCGCGCCCCCCAAGAGCGACGCCCCCAGCGGGCGCCCCACGCGCGGCGCGGGGCGCTTCGCGCTGCTCGGGCTGTGGCTTGTGCTGGCCCTCGCGCTGCTCCTCGCTTACCCGCTCATCGTCCGCAGCGAGGCGCTGTTCGCCGCCAACTGGCAGCGCAGCTTCGCGCTGTTTGGCTTGGTGCTGGTCCCCTGGGTGCTCTTTCGCACAACCCTCGGCGAGGACCAGCGCGTCCCGCGCCTCTTGCTTGGCAGCGTGCGGCCGCTCACCAGCGGGCCGCGCGGAGTGCGGGTGTGGCTCAGGGACTTGCCGGGGGCGCTGCGCGCCGTAGCGCTCATCGGCTTCATTTTGGCGCTGGCGCGCCCGGTGGCCACCGTGGCGCCTCAGAGCACCACAGAGGAGGGCATTGATCTGGTGGTGGTGCTCGATCTGTCAGGCTCGATGCGCGCCGCGATCGATCAGCTGCCAGAGCAGCTCACGAAGTACCTGCCGAAGCGCGCGCCGGGCGTGCGCCCCACGCGGCTCGACGCCGCGAAGGCGGTGATCCGCGACTTCATCGCGCGACGTAAGACCGACCGCATCGGGGTGGTGGTGTTCGGGAAGGAGGCCTACGTGCTCTCCCCACCGACCCTCGACTACCAGCTGCTCGACACGCTGGTGGCGCGCATGAGCCTCGATCTGATCGACGGTGGCGCCACGGCGATCGGCGACGCCACGGGGGTGGCGGTGGCGCGCCTCCGCCGCAGCACCGCCAAGAGCAAGGCGATCGTCCTTTTGACTGACGGTGACAACAACGCCGGGCAGCTCGCGCCAGAGTACGCCGCGCACCTGGCGACGGTGGTGGGCGCCAAGGTGTTCACCATCCAAATCGGCGACGGCGAGATGGCGGAGGTCCAAGACCGCTTCGATCTCTTGGGGCAGCCGCGCTACGTGTCGGTGCCGTTCCCGGTGAACCCTGAGCTGCTCAAGGCGATGGCGGACAAAACCGGCGGGGAGATGTTCGTGGCGGCGGACGCCACCGCGCTCGAGGCGAGCTTCCACAAGGTGCTCGATCAGCTCGAGCGCACGCGCTTTGAGGCGAGCATCTCAAGCTTAGAGGAGCTCTACCGCTACTTCTTGCTGCCGGCGGTGCTGCTGGTCGCGCTGGAGGCGCTGCTCCACGCCTTCGTGCTCCGGAGGTTCCCGTGAGGTTCGCGCACTCGGAGTGGCTGTGGGGCGCGGGCATCGCGGCGCTGGTCGCCGCCTTGCTCATCTGGGGCGGCGTGCGCGCGGCGCGCGCCGTGGGTCGCTTCGGGCACGAGGCGCAGGTGCTGGGGCTCATCACCAGTCAGGCACGCGGACGACGCGCCCTGAAGGGCGTGCTCCTGGTGCTGGCCGTCGCATCTGGCTTCGTCG
Organism: uncultured Polyangiaceae bacterium; assembly: GCA_964415255.1. Classification (GTDB taxonomy): domain Bacteria; phylum Myxococcota_A; class Polyangia; order Polyangiales; family Polyangiaceae; genus JAHBVY01. The sequence goes on from CAYQAC010000171.1 coordinate 7,056, forward strand.
CGCTGGCGGGGCCGCAGTACGGCCAAGGCTCACGGCTGATCCCCGCGACCAACCTCGACGTGGTGATCGTGCTCGACTTCTCCAAGAGCATGTACGCCCGCGACGTCCTGCCTTCGCGCATCGACCGCGCGAAGACGGAGGTCGCGCGCCTCGTCAGCTCGCTGCCCGGCGCGCGTTTTGGGGCGGTCGCGTTCGCGGGCGATCCGTTGAGCTTCCCGCTCACCAGCGACGGCGGCGCGATCGCCCAGTTCTTGCGGCAACAGACGCCCAACGACATGCCGGTGGGCGGCACCGCGATCGGGCGCGCACTGGAGGCGGGGCGCGATTTGCTCCGCCGCGATCCGCTGAGCGAGAAGCACGCGCGCGTGATGGTCCTGGTGACTGACGGTGAAGATCTGGAGGGCGATCCAGTCTCCGTCGCTGCCTCCGCGGGGCAAGAGGGCGTCACCATCCACGTGGTGCAAATCGGCGGGCGCACCCCGGAGCCGATCCCGGAGGTGAACGACCAGGATGAGATCGTGGGTTGGCGCACGGACTCCGCGGGCAAGCCGCTCACCACAGCGCTGACGCCCGAGGGTGAGGCGCAGCTCGCGCAGATCGCCGAGCGCGGCAAGGGCACCGTGGTGCGCGCTGAGAAGGGCGAGGTCGGGATCCGAGAGATCACGTCTCGCCTCTCCCAGCTGATGACCGAGGAGCTCTCGGAGCGGGAGGAGCGCGTCTACGCAGACGTGTTCCACTACCCTGCCCTGTTCGCGCTGCTGCTGCTCTTGGCGGAGGCGTTCGTGGCGCAGGCGCGCCGCCGGCGCCGCCCCGAGTGGACCCCACCAGCGCCTAGGAAGCGGCGCGCGACGCGCGCTCAGAAGCAGCGCGCTGAGGCGCCGCGCGCGGCGGTGGCGACGTTGCTCGCGCTCGGCGTAGCCCTCGGCTGCGAGGGCATCGATCGCGTGTTTGAGCGCAACGCGCCGGAGGTCGACCGCGCCATCTCGCTGCTGGAGGCGGGCGCGGCTGAAGACGCCACCCAGCTCCTCACGAGCTACCTCACCACCGGTGAGTGCGAAGACGGCCAGATCGGCACACCTGAGCGCGTGCGCTCACGCCCCGCCGCGACGTTTGATCTTGGCCTCGGCTTGTTCCGCATCGCGGAGCAGTTCGGCGGCCGCTTCGGCGTGGGCGCCGATGGCGGGGTGACCCCGGAGGATCCTGGCGCCGCCCTGCGCAGCGCGCAGATCGACTGCGCGCTGCGCGTCGTGCGGTTGATCGGGGCGGACCCCGCGGTGCCGCTCGAGCTCCGCGCGCGGGCGCACTACCTAGCGGGTAACCTCGAGTTCTTACGCGGCGCCTTCGACGAGGCGATCAAGCACTACGACGCCTCCTTGAAGATCACCCCGGGCCTGCCGGGGGACGCTGGCGACTCCATCGGGCGCGACGCCGCGTGGAACCGCGCGCTGGCGCTCCTGATGAAGGAGCAACAACAGCCCCCCGACGCCGAGCCGCCGGACGCCAGCCCCGACGCACAGCCCGACGCCAACCCCGACGCTGGGGAGCCGGAGGGCGGCGACGGCGGCGCGCCCGACTCAGGCGAAGACGGCGGCGATGGCGGCGAAGACGCGGGCGAAGACGCCCCGAGCGACGCTGGGGGCCAAAGCGAGGCCGGCCCGCCCGACGCGGGGCAGCCGCAGCCGCAGCAGCCCGAGCCGCCGCCGCCCTCCGTGAATCAAGACGACCGCATGCTCGACATGCTCGAGCGAGCCCCGACGCTCCAGCAAGAGACGGCGCGTAGGAACGCGCTGCAGCAGCGCGTGCGCGGGCTGGAGGACAAATGATGACGGCCCGTGCGCTCGCAGAGCGAGGGGCGCCTTGGTTCGCCTGGCTGACGATGCACGCGGCGCGGTGCCGTCCAACCCCCAAAACCAGGCTCCTGTTGGCATTGTCAGCTTTCCTGACCGCCTTCGCGATGTCAGGCCTCGCGAGCGCCGCGCCGCGACTCCAGACGGACATCAGCCGCTCCACGGTGGAGGCCAATGAGGCGTTCACCGTCACCCTGACCATTCAGGACGCCGACAACCCACGGCAGCCCACCCTCAAGCTCCCGCCTGGCTTCGACCAACGCGGGCCGACCATCTCCACCCGCAGCCAGATCAGCGTGCGCGGCGGGCGCATCACGCAAACGCAGGGCATCAGCGCCACCTGGACCTTGGTGGCTAAGCGGCCCGGCGCCTACCTGCTCGGGCCCGCCTCCGTTCAAGTCGGTGACCGCCGCTACTCCGGGGAGGTGGTGCGGGTGCGGGTGGTGGCCGCCGGCAGCGCGCCGCGCGGCAGCAACTTCGATCCGTTCGGGGTGCTGCGCGGCTTCCCCGGCTTCGGCGACGAAGACGAGCCGCTCGAAGACTTGATCCCGCCGCCGCCGGATGAATTCCGCATGGATTCATACCCAGACTCGACGGCCTTCCTGCGCGCCGAGGTGAAGCCGGCGCGCGCCGTGGTGGGTGAGCCGATCGTCTACCGGGTGATCGCCTACGGCGCCCGCGGCCCCTTCAACGAGCACCGCGCCACCGAGGCCTCGCGCGCCGACTTCCTGGCTTACCCCATCACGGAGAGCTCGTTCGGCGGTGAGGTCCATCGGGTGCAAATCGCCGACCGCACCTTCCACGCCGTCAAGCTCCGCGAGATGATCTTGGTGCCGCTCCGCAGCGGGGATCTGGTGATCGGGCCGATGTCAGCTGGCTTCTCGGGGCCGGCGTACGGTGTACGGCAGCCAGGCGGCGGGCTCCAACGCGAGAGCGCGTCGATCACGGTGCGCGTCACCGAACCGCCCGCTGATGGCAGGCCCACCGGCTACACCTTGGGGGACGTCGGCACCTTCAGCCTGAACGCCAAGGTGGAGCCACGGACACTGAAGCAAGGTGACTCCATCAACGTGACCCTTCGCCTTGAAGGACAGGGTAACTTACCTTCAGCACTCAAGCCGCCTCAGCGCGCGGGGGTGGAGTGGCTCGAGCCGAACGTGAAGGAGCAGATCGATCCGCGCGGCGGCTCGCTCGGTGGCTGGCGGCGCTTCAGCTACACGGCGCGCATCTTGGCCACCGGCGAGGTGGAGCTCGGCGCCTTCACGCTGCCGTTCTGGAACCCCACGCGGCGGCGCTACGAGACGATCGAGGCGACGCTCGGCAGCGTCCGGGTAGATGCTAACCCTGACTTGGTGGACGAGCCTGACCTAGGTGAGACACGCATCGAGGTCGCGCCGCGCATGGCGCTCAGCCCTGCCAGCCCGCGCCCAGCGCCACTCACGGATCAGGCGCCGTTCTGGCTCGCGCTGTTTGGCGCCCCGTTGTCGCTCTTGATGGTGCGCTTGAGCGGCCGCGCGGGCGCGCGCCTGCGCGCCGGCATCAAGCGCCGCAGCCAAGCCTCACAGACCCTCGCCGCCGAGGCGCTCTCCAAGGCCGCCGCCGCCACCAAGGCGGGCGAGCTGAAGGACGCCGCCAGCGAGTACGAGCGGGCGGTGTTGCACGCCACGGAGGGCGCGACCGGCGTCCGCGCGCGTGGGGTGCTGCGCGCTGAGCTAAAGGGCACCTTGGAGTCCGCCGGCACGCCACCTGAGCTGGCGAGCGACTTGGTGCAGCTGCTCGAGCTGTTCGACGCCGTGCGCTTCACTGGCGAGCCGCTCCCTGAAGACACCTCACGCCGTGTTCGTCAGCTGCTCTCCCGACTGGAGAAGCAGGGGCGCCCCGCCGGAGGCGCCGCGTGATGGCGCACGTCGCCCCCGTGAGGCGTGAGCGAGCCCGCGCGCCGCAGCACAGCGCAGCGCCAACCGGGTGGCGGCGCGCAAGGCTCTTCACCCTGCCTGCGCTGGCGCTGCGGCTCACGCGGAGCGGCGGCGCGCTCGCGCAGGGCGCGCCCGGTGGCCCCAGCGCACAAGTCAT
>CAYQAC010000172.1:0-9636 GCA_964415255.1 uncultured Polyangiaceae bacterium
GTCAGTTCCATTGACGAAATCGCTGGTGTTCGGATCCGCGCTCACGCACGAGGGCGCGACGAGGGCGAACAGCACCAGGAGCGCCACCAGCAGCGCGCCGATCACCGCGCCGCGGTTCGAGCTGAAGCGCTGCCAAAGGGAGCGGTGCATCCGCCCTCATGAGTAGCCTGGACCCTCGCCGCGACGCAATCTGCAAGCAGCGCCATCGCGCGGCGCTGTCATCGCGCGGCGCTGTCATCGCGCGGCGCTGTCATCGCGCGGGGCGCAGGCGGGTGAGCGGGTGTCGAGCAAGTTCGCGGAGGGCGCGCTGCGGTCGTGAGGGGGAGGGCAGGGGGTTGGGGAGCTTTGGGGCGCCACGACGCGGCGAAACCAGCTGACGCGTGTCGCTGGGAGCTCAGGCGCTAATAGAGGCTCGGCCGCTCTGCGCGGAGGAAGCGCGCGAGCACGCGGGCCAGCTCCTTCGGGCGCTCCTCTTGTGGGGAGTGCCCTGAGTCCATCAGCTCGAAGCCAGCGCCGTGGAGCGTGCGGCTCAGCTTCAGGCCGAAGCCGCTTGGACACAGCGGATCGTGGCGCCCCCACACGACGAGCGACGGCGCCTGCACGCGCGCGGTGTCGGCGATGATGCCGCGGGTGTCCTGCGTCGCGCGCAGGGTGGCGAGGGCGCTGCCGCGCGCCGCGGGGGTGTTGAAGCAGTCGTAGTAGTGATCGATACGCGCGGCGTCGAGCGAGGCTTGGTGCGTGAGCTTCTCGCGGAAGTAGGAGCGGAAGCTGGCACGGCCGAACAGCTGCTTGAACAGGAGCCCACCCACCAAGGGGACGGAGGCGAGGCGTCGGCTGTAGTCGCCGCTGGTGGTGAACGCCGCCGGGTTGATCAGGACGAGCCGCGAGACCAGCTCCGCGTGGCGCGCCGCGACGGCGATGGCCACCGCGCCGCCCAGCCCGTGCCCCACCAGCGCCGCGCGCCCCACGCCGAGCCCCGCGTACAGGCCCGCGACGCAGTCGGCGAAGGCGTCGAAGTTGTAGGAGAAGCGGCTTGGGGGTGGCTTCTCACTCTCGCCAAATCCGGGAAGATCCGGCGCAATCACCCGAAATTCTTCGCTCAGCTCGGGGGTGATGTGGCTGAAGGTGAGGTGAGCCATGAACAGCCCGTGCAGCAGCACGACGGGACTGCCAGCTCCGGTGTCCATCACGCGCAGGCGCGCCCCACTCACGGTGACGTCTCGGTAGCGAGCCTCGAGCATGGGGCGCGAACTTACTGGCGCAGGCTAGGCTCGGCAAGCGAGCGGCCAGCGCTCGGATGGACATCCAACCAGCTCCATGGACAATCCATTGGTGTGACAAACCATGTCACAGTGCAGGCCGCAAACAGCGTCCATGGAGCGGTATTGAGATCACGCACAAATTTTCGCGCGCAAAGCGTTTGGAGCGCCTCTACTGAGTAGAATATATCGAACTCATGAGCGGGTGGCCCCGAGGGGACCGGAGAGGGCTCGTGGTGAGTGGTGATGGTGGCAGCTCAGGCCAAGCAGCGGCAAATTCTTGTGGGGGCGGGATGAACCAGTTGGTCACGCAAGAGAAGGAGCCTTGTCGTCTGGACGAGGCGGTTCTGGCCGAGGTCGAGGCGACCCACGCGGCTGGGCTCACCTCCTCGGAGATCCTCGCGCTGTTCGCGGAGCGAGGCGCAGGGATCAGTGAGGCAACCTTACGAAAGTACGTGCAGCTCGGCCTCTTGCCTCGCAGCGTGCGGGTGGGGCGCAAGGGCAAGCACCAAGGCTCACAAGGGATCTACCCTGCGAGCGTGGTGCGTCAGATCCAGGTCATCAAAGACATGATGGCTGAGAGCTACACCATCGAGCAGATCCAGCGTGAGTTCCTGTTCATGCGCGGGGATCTAGACCAGCTCGGGCGCACCCTGAGCAGCCTGTTTCAGACGCTCGACCGCGTGATGCAAGAGCGCAAGGGTGATCCGGTGGCCGCGCTGGCTGAGCGGGACGTGGTGGAGGCCAGGGGCCTCGGCGCCCGCTTGGTGGAGCGGCTGAGCCAGGTGGAGCAGCGGCTCACCTCGCGCGCCAAGATCTCATCGGTGATGAGCTCATGAAGCGGAGCTTCTCCTGCGGGCTGCGACCCCAGGTTAATTTCTATGTGGTAATACAGTATAGGGTGCTTGACGTGAGGGGCCTCAGCTAGGCCTGGCGAGCAGCGGGTCACGGCGTCGCCGTGACGACAGGGGAGCGCCCTGGTTGAGCAGGTAGGTGAGCGGAGGTCGCGCGCTCGGGCAGGTCCCGAGCGCGCACGGGACAGGTGCGCGACGCGCACCAGAGCTGTGGAGCGAAGGTGACTGTATGAACACGGCGGTAGATCACGAGAGCGGGCTGGCGGTGGCGATGGCTCCGTCGGAGGACGAAGAGAAGGAGATCACCCGGGAGCAGCGGCGCTCGCGCCGCAAGCGCGACGTCCGCGCGCGCACCATCAGCGTCAAGCGGATGACCAAGCGCGAGCTCGAGATCGGGCGGCTCCTCTACCCAGAGACCGACTACTGGAAGCCGAGGACGCGCGCGGAGTGCGCGGATGGTCCGCGGCCCTGCCCGTTCGTCTCCTGCAAGCACCACCTGTACATCGACGTCTCGCAGCGGACGGGCGCTATCAAGCTCAACTTCCCAGACCTTGAGGTGTGGGAGCTAGTCGATTCGTGCGCGCTCGACGTCGCCGATCGAGGAGGAACGACCTTGGAGGATGTAGGGGCGATCATGAACCTGACGCGTGAGCGTATCCGTCAGGTGGAGGTCAAGGCGCTGGCCAAGATGGAGGCGTTGTCTGACATGGAGGCGCTGCGCGAGTACGTGGATGAGGGGCCCGTCGGCCGTCGCCGCCTGCCCAAGCTCAGCGCAGATGAGCTGGGGGGCCAGCGCCCAAGCGCGCAGGCCAGCGCGGACAACGACGTGGAGAGCGACGACGATCTGGATGACGAGATCGACGCTGAGCGCGTCGTCGATCTGGGCGAATTCGACGCCATCTAGGGCGGCGAACGGTTCGCCGTTCATCGCCTCAGGAGCCCACAGCGGCGCACCAGCGCGTCGCTGACGCTGCCCTACCTGAGTGGCTGCTCACGCGGTGTGACCGCGGAGCAGCCCCCCGCCGGGGCGGCCTGATGGAGCGCGAGGCGCGAGCTTGGAGCTCGCAGCGTTAGCCGCGCAGCAGCGCCACGACGCGCAGGAAGTTCTGCCCCAAGACCTTCTGGATCCGCGGCTCGGGCCAGCCGCGGTCGAGCATCAGCTGCACCAGGCGGGGGAGCTCGAGGCAGGTCGGCATGTCGAGCGGCGGGGTGATGGCGCCGTCCCAGTCGCTGCCGAGCGACGCGTGATCTTCCCCCACCACCTGCACGATGTGCTCCAGGTGCCGCACGATCGCCTCCGCGCGGCAGCCCAGCACGGAGCCGTCGAGGAAGCTCGATTGATACATCACGCCGATGGTGCCGCCGGTGTCCGCCACGGCGCGGAGCTGGGCGTCCGTCAGGTTACGCCAGTGAGCGTGGACGGCGTCCACCCCGGTGTGGGTGACGAGCAGCGGCTGTGACTTGTCGTGCACCTCCACCGCGTCGAAGAAGCCCTTTCGGCTGATGTGGGCGAGGTCCACGAAGATTTTCTTGTCGTTCAGGCGCCTGACGTACTCCGCGCCCGCCTGGGTGAGCCCGGTGTCATCCCCCGCCTTCAAGGGGGAGGAGGTGACGCCGAGGCGCGAGGTGGAGAGGTGCACCAGGGTGATGCGCAGGACCAGCTGGTCAGGGATGAGGTCTAAGCTGTCCGCGGCGTTGTCGAGCGCGTTGCCGCCTTGGATGCCGATGAACGCCGCGTGCTTCCCGGCGGCGCGCGCTGCGCGGTACTCCGCGGCGCTGCGCACGATCTGAAACTGCTCCGGCACCTTGGCGAACACCTCCTGGAGGCGCGCGAGGTTCTTCACGAAGGTGCGCTCACGGCCCTTGGCGCCGCGCGCTGGGTTGGTGGTGATGATCCAGGTGGCGCCGGTGAGCTGCGCCTCCAGCATGCGTGGGAAGTCCACCTGACTGTAGAAGCGCGCGCCCAGCAGGCCGTGGCCGTGGCGGCGCGTGAGGTCGTAGCCGAAGACGCGATCCCAGATGAAGCTGTCGACGTGCAGATCGAGCACGTCGCTCGCCAGGTAGAGGTCGACGGCGGCGCGGCTGATGCCCAGCGCGCGCGCCCAAGCGGCGGGATCCTGACGATGGTCGGTGTAGGCGAGGCGCACCATGGGCGGCATGGTGAGCGCCTCAAGGGGCCGAGGCAAGCGCCGCGAGCTGCGCGCCCGCAAGAGCACAGCCACCCGGCGCTGTCTTGGGGACAGCGCCTTGGAGCGGGGTGCCCAACCCCCAAAACCCTGGCGCGGGGACGTGAGCTGGATCACGCCGCGGAGCCTTGGCCCCGCGGAGAGACGCTGAGGTGGCGTCTCTGGTGGCGCTGGGCTCAGATCCCCTTCGGCACCGCGTCGAGGTTCACCGAGCTCAGGGCGTAACGGATCAGCGCGCTGCGGTTGGCTTTGGTCAGGCCGCGCGCCTTGAGCGCGTCCACCATGTCGTCTAGCCGCTTCAGGTCGCCGGTGTACATCGAGATGCAGATCACCTTGTAGTGCGTCGGCTTGTCAGCTGCCTTGGCCGCGAGGCGACGCTCGGCCACCTGAGGCCCAGAGCCTGCCGCGTAGAACGAGGAGGTGAGCACCCCCTCCACCTCATCGGGATCGAGCAGCTTGGCCGCTGCCTGCCTGTAGTCGTCACGGTCACTCACGCCGGCCTCCTCATCATGCTGGTAGCGCGGCTGCCGCGCTGTTCATCGTCTGTTCCCCTGCCTGGTTGGCGTGGCTATCGCCAGCGCCAGAGGCTTCGGGGCTCGTCTCACGGAGCAGTCGGTCGACGACCTTGAGGTAGTCGACGGTCGCGCTGGCCTGTGACGCGTACTCGAAGAGCGTCTTGCCTTGGGCAGGCGCCTCCTTCACCTTGATCGCGGCGCGCACCGGCTCGAGGCAGCGGTCGCGGAAGTGCTCGCGCAAGGTGTCGAGCGCCTCGTGGCAGATCCGCGCGCGCGCATCGAAGAACGTCGGCAGCACGCCCCACAGCCGCACCGGGTGGCCGAGCAGCTTGTTCACGTGCTTGATGGTCTTGAGCACCTGGCGCACCCCGACGAGCGACAGGTAGTCGCAGGCCACGGGGCACAGCACGGCGTCGCTCATCACCAGCGCGTTCTGGTTCATGAGGCTCAGGCTGGGGGAGCAGTCGACGATCACGTAGTCGTACAGCTCACGCGCGGCCTGGAGGCGCGTGGCGAGCACGCGATCGCGCTGACGTCGGCCCGCGAGGTAGAGCTCGGCGGCGGCCAAGGTCTCGTTGGCGGGCAGCACGTCGAGCCCCGGGCGCACGGTCTGCACGGCGTCCTGGATGGGCAGGCCCATCACCAGCACGTGGTAGAGCGAGCGCTCGGCGCTCATGCCGAGCGAGACCGCCACGTTGCCTTGCGCGTCGGTGTCCACGAGCAGCACCTTGGCGCCGCGCTCAGCCAGGCCAGCGGCCAGGGTGACTGAGGTGGTCGTCTTGCCAGTGCCGCCCTTATGATTGAAGACCGAGATCACCCGCGGCCCGTTCGCTAGGGTGGGCTTGGCAGCGGGCTTGGTGGTCTGTTGAGCTGACGGACGCAGCGGCACCACCTCGCCCTGGCGCTGCGGCTCAAGCACCGGCGGCAAGCCCTCGTCCTCAGTAGCTGAGCAGCTTAACTGACTAGATAGGGACGTCCCTGGCAGCGGGGCGCAGAGCGGCTGCTCATGGTCCAGCTCGCCGAGCCGGGCGCCGCGCGCCTCCGCGAGGATCTGCTGACGGCAGCTGGGGGAGCAGGCGTAGCGGCGCTGGCGCTCCACGAAGAGCACCTGGCTGGCTAGCTCCACCTGGAAGCTGGTGGCGCAGGCGTCACAGCTGGTGAGCCCCTCGTCGCCCTCCGCGTGGCTCCGCTCTAGGCACCCTTGGGAGCAGAAGAAGGCGAAGCTGACGCGCTCTTGGCCAGCGTCGTCGCGAACGCTGCGCTCCTCCATCTGGTAGCTGAAGCGGGGCTCGAACTCGGCCCGACAGACACTGCAGATCTTCTCAATCCCGGCCACGCGCATCCTCCTCGACGCCTCACCGGATGTCGGTGCATCGAAGCGTCAGGCTCGGATGTCATGGCCTGATCCATGGGGCCAAGTTTCACGCCGCTCTAGAGCGGGTGGGTGGCTCGCGGTGGTGAGCGGCGCCGGTGAGCAGGCGCCCCCCCTCATCGGCGAAGGCTCACCTCAGTGGCGGAAGTGCCGGGCGCCGGTGAAGATCATGGCGATGCCGGCGCGATCGGCGGCGGCGATCACGTCCTCATCCTTCTTGCTGCCGCCGGGCTGCACCGCGGCGGTGATCCCGGCGGCGATGGCCGCCTCGAGCCCGTCCGGGAAGGGGAAGAAGGCGTCGGAGGCCAGCACCGCGCCGCGCGCCTCGGCGCCCGCCTTCTCACAGGCGATCTGCACCGCGGTGACGCGCGCCGTCTGACCGCCCCCCACGCCCACCGTCACGTACCCTGACGAACCCTCAGCGCCCCCTGCTGCGGCGCTCAGCGGCCGCGCCAGCACGATGGCGTTGCTCTTCACGTGCTTGCAGGCGCTCCACGCGAACTGAAGCGCGGCGCGCTCGGCCTCGGTGGGCGCGCGCTGGGTCACCACGCGCCCCGCGGTGACCTCCCCGGTCCCGCTCGCGTCGCGGTCCATCACCGCCAGCCCGCCGCTCACCCGCTTGTAGGTCAGCGCGCGGTGATCGGGCGGCAGCCAGGCGCCGGTCGCGAGCAGGCGCAGGGCGCTCTTCTGCCGCAGGCGCTCGAGCGCGCTCGGCTCAAAACTCGGCGCGATGATGCACTCGAGGAAGGTCTCGGCGAGCAGCTCGGCCGTGGCGCTGTCCACCGGGCGGTTCAGCGCCACGATGCCGCCGAAGGCGCTCATCGGATCGGCGTCGCGCGCCGCGCGGTAAGCCTGGCTGAGCTCGTTCGCGGTGGCGGCGCCGGAGGGGCAGGCGTGCTTGATCACCACGGCCGCGGGCGCCGTGAACTCGCGCACCGCCTCAAGCGCCGCGTCGACGTCCACCAGGTTGTTGAAGCTGAGCTCCTTGGCGCCGCTGCCGAGGCTCTCCGCCAGCGCCAGGCTGCCCGGCTCGGCCCGCGCGTCGCGGTAAAACGCGCCGGATTGATGCGGGTTCTCGCCGTAGCGCAGGCCATAGGCCTTCTCGAACGGCAGCGTGAGGCTCCGCGGGTAGCCGTCCTCCTCACCCTGGCGGCTCAGCCAACCGCTGATGGCGGCGTCGTAGGCCGCGGTGTGGGCGAAGGCCTTGGCGGCGAGGCGCTGACGGGTGGCGTGGCTGAGCTCGCCGCGCTCGCTCAGCTCCGTCAGGGAGGCTGAGTAGTCACCTGGATCGGACAGCACGGCGACGCGCGCGTGGTTCTTGGCGGCGGAGCGCAGCATGCTGGGCCCGCCGATGTCGATGTTCTCGACCAGCTGCTCGAAGCTCGCGTCGGGGCGCGCCAGGGTGGCCTCGAAGGGGTAGAGGTTCACCACCACCAGGTCGATGAACGAGGCGTCGATCCGCGCCAGGTCGCCCTCGTCAGTCCCCTCACGCGCCAAGATCCCGCCGTGCACCTTGGGGTGCAGCGTCTTCACCCGGCCGTCCATCACCTCCGGCGAGCCGGTGTAGCTCTCCACCGAGGTGACGGGCACCCCGGCGTCAGCCAGCGCCTTCAAGGTGCCGCCGGTGGACAGCAGCTCGACGCCGCCCTGAGCCAGGGCGCGCGCCAGATCGACGACGCCAGTTTTGTCTGAGACCGAGATGAGGGCGGTGCGGAGCTTGAACGTGGGGGCCATGGTGGGCGCCGGGTAGGCTTGTCAGGGGCGGTCGTCAACCGCGGCGAGAGCGTCAGTCGTTTGCGCGCCCCGGCCGCTTCAGGGATAGCCCTAGTCGCTAGGTGGCGACTGTTCCCCAGGGCGCTTCAGATCGCTGTCCCTGGCTTCAGGAGCGGGGGCAGGGGGTTGGTAGCCGCGCGCGGCGCGGGGCGTCGCCGCAGTCGCCCTCAGGCTCTTGTTAGCTAAGCTGACGAACGCTGTCAGTGCCGCGATATGTCAGGATCGCTGATGAAATCGCGGTGCACGGTAGCTAGTCAGTCACCCTGCTCGTCCCAGAACTCCTCCAGATCCCGCGGGAGCGGGGAGGTGAGCGTCAGCGGCTCCCCTGTCACGGCGTGGGTCAGGCGGTACTCACTGGCGTGCAGCGCGTGGCGTGGCAGCTCCAGGCGCTGACGATCGAGCTCGGTGAGCTCGCCGTCGGCGGCCCGGGCGAGCAGCCGCTCGTCAGGTCCATAGAGCTTGTCGCCCACGATGGGCGTGCCGCGGGAGGCCAGGTGGATGCGGATCTGGTGCTGGCGCCCGGTGAGCAGCCGGAGCCGCACCAGGGCGTAGTCGCCGCGCGTCTCCAGCACCTCCACCTGGGTGCGCGCCTCGGTGCTGGGCTCTGAGCGCGCGGCGACGCGCATCTTCACCCGCAGGGGGTTGTCGGTGTCAGGCTCGATGGGCACGTCGATGAGGCCCGGCGCCGGGAGCCCCCAGGTGATGGCGAGGTAGGTCTTGCCGATGTCCGGTCGGTCCCCTGCGCTCAGCCCGTATTGCCCTGTCTCCGCGCGGGAGCGGTCTTCGAGCGCGCGCTTGAAGGCGCGGTCCGCCGCCTGGGAGCGCGCCAGCATCAAGATGCCGCTCGTCTCCCGGTCCAGGCGGTGGATCAGCGACAAGAACTCGCCGGGGCGCTCCGCGGCGAGCAGGCTGATGATGGTGACTCGGTGGTGCCTCGCGGTGGGGTGCACGGTGATGCGCGGTGGCTTCTCCACCACCAAGAGGTGCTCGTCCTCATACAGCACGTCGATCGGCACCGGCTCATCGGACTCATCCGGCGGGCGCCGCCACAGCACCACGAAGTGCTCCGCGCGCAGCCGTTCGCTCGGTTTCATGCGCTGCCCCGCAGGATCGTAGGCGGAGTGCTCCGCGATCACGCGCGCGCGGGTGCGGCTGGTGCTGCGCAGCTGCGCCGCGAGGAAGGTGTCGAGGCGCCGCCCAGCCCACTCCGGCGGCACCCGGAACACGCGCACCAGGGCGTCAGCCGGCGCGTCCTTGGGGCGCACACACTCCGAGCGCTTGAGGATGCGGACCCGCTGCACGTGGCTGTTCTCAAGGTGACGGACGGCGCCATCAGCGAGCGCCGGCGAGCGCCGCGCACCGGGAGTGAACCCCCAAAAACCCAAGCTCCCAGGCGAGGTGAAGGGACCGTACCGGGCACGCTGAGAAAGGGCGCAACCCCGCGCGCCCGGAGGTGCCGCGCTCAACCACCGGGCGCCTCACCCTGGATCTCGGTGCCCACGCCTGAGTCCGTGAAGATCTCGAGCAGCAGCGCGTGGCGCCGGCGCCCATCGATGATGTGCACCTTCTCCACGCCCGCGCCCACCGCCGACAAGGCGTAGCGCACCTTCGGGATCATCCCGCCGTCGATCACCCCGGTGTCGATCAGCGCCTCCGCGCGGCTCGCGCTGAGCGAGG
>CAYQAC010000172.1:9646-10940 GCA_964415255.1 uncultured Polyangiaceae bacterium
ACGTCAGTCATCAAGACTAACTTGGCGGCCGAGAGGGCGCTGGCGATGGCGCTGGCCGCCTCATCCGCGTTGACGTTGAGCGCGCGCCCCTCCTGATCCACCGCGATCGGCGCGACCACCGGGATGAAGCCTTGGTCGATCAGCGTGCGGATCAGCGTCGGATCCACGCTCGACACCTCGCCCACGCGCCCTGGATCCACCTTGACGTGGGCACCGTCAGGGGCCCGAACGTCCACCTCGGTGCGCCGCTCGGCGCGCATGAAGCCGTCGTCCTTGCCGCTCAAGCCCACCGCGCGCCCGCCCTCGTTGGAGATGGACCCCACGATGTTTGAGTTCACGGAGCCGGCCAGCACCATCTCGACCACGTCCATGGTCGCGTCGTCCGTCACCCGCAGGCCCGCCTGAAAGCTAGACTTGATCCCGAACCGCTCCAGGGTCTCGGTGATCTGCGGGCCGCCGCCATGCACCACCACCACGTGGACGCCCACGTAGCGCAGCAGGCACACGTCCTTCGCGAAGCTCGCGGCGAGCTCCGCGTCCACCATCGCGTGCCCCCCGTATTTCACCACGAAGATGCGGTGATGGAAGCGGCGGATGTAGGGGAGCGCCTCGTGCAGGATGGCGGCCTTCGACGCGGGCTGGTCCATGGGGGCGCGGAGCCTAGTCAGCCACGCGGTGCCGCGCCAGGCTCTCTAAGCCGCGCCTGAGCCCTCTTGGCGGCGCCCCACGCGGGGCTCAGGCGGGCCCGGGTGCGGTGCTGGTGGGGTGGCTGTGGAGTGGCTGTGGCTGCGGCGTGGAGCTGATGGCGAGCGATGACCGGCGCTGCGGGGGCGGTGTCACGCGATAGGGGCGCTTGTTTTGGGGGTTTGGCACCGCGCTGAGCGGCTTGGTGGGGCACCGAGCGGGCAAGCACCTGAGCGTCAGAACACCGGGTGACCACCGAAGGTCACCCGTGCTACGCCGCCCTCCGATGGATATCCTGATGGCTTTGGCGGAGCTCGCGCCCTACGTCGACACCTCACCGGGCTCGGGGGGCGGCATCGGGGCAGGCGCGCTGGCGGCGGCCCTGGCCAAGACTCAGAAGCAGCTGGGGCACGAGGTGACGGTGGCGCTGCCGCTGCTCGACGTGTTCACCGAGAAGCTGATGGTCTCACGGCGGCTGACGCCGCTCACCCTCGCGGATGGCGGGCAGGTGACGGTGCACGACGCCCAGCTCCCGAGCGGGGTGAAGCTCACGCTGTTCGATCGTGAGGGGTGCTTCAAGGGCGACGCCCCGTTCGCTGACGAAGACGCC
>CAYQAC010000173.1:0-7115 GCA_964415255.1 uncultured Polyangiaceae bacterium
GCTAGATGGCCGCATGTCGACCCCGGCGGCAGACCAGCGCGCGGCGCTGCGGCGCCACATCCAGAACTACCTCGGCGCGCCCAGCGACGACCGGGTCACCGAGCGGCTCCGGGAGGCCTTCGCCGCTGAGCAGGCGCCCACGCGCGACGGAGCCCCGATTGAGCTCGTCGTGATCGCGCCCGATCTCGATCGGGAGCACACCCTGCTCATCACCGTGGGCATGAGCGACGCGCCGATGGCGGTGCCGCGTGAGGTGCAGGGCAATAACCCCGAGCTCTACCGCCACGCGGAGCTGGTGCTCGGCCTGGCCGAGGACTGGCCCCTCAAGGAGGCGACCTGGCCCGCCGCGCTGCTAGCTCGCCTCGCCCAGCTCCCCGAGCGCCACACCACGTGGCTCGGCGCGGGGCACACGGTGCCGAGCGGCGACCCACCGCTGCCCTACGCGGAGGGCACCGAGCTCTGCTGCACCCTGATCGCCCCCACCTTCGAGGTGGATGAGGGCTTCAAGCAGCTGCGGCTGCTCCCCTCCAAGCAGGGCCCGGACGGCCTCATCCCCGGCGTGCTGGTGCAGTTCTACGGCGTCATCCCCATTTTCCGAGAAGAAATGGACCTCAAGCTCAAGCGAGGCGCCGAGGACCTGCTCGACCAGCTAGAGACCTACCGCGTCACCGAGGTGCTCACCCGCACCCGCCGCAACGTCGCTAAGCGCCGCAAGCTGTGGCCCTTTTGAGGGTGCGGCGGTCGGCTATGTGAGCCGCTCCACGTAGCCCTCAGGCGCCACCGCGCGATACAGGGACTCCACCAGGGGCTTCAGCTCCTCAAGCGGTAGGCGGAGCTCGCCGCCGCTGCGGAGGCCGAGGCGGTAGCCGCCGCGGTCGTCGTAGAAGAAGCCGCCGTAGGTCTCCAGGTAGCCCACGCGGTAATCGTGGAGGCCGAGCCGGAACAGGAAGCGCGCGAGCCAGTAGCGCGGCACCTCGGCCGCCGTTCCACCGAACCGCATCGACACCAGGCCGCGCCCCGCGTCCGTCACCGTCAGGTCACCGCACGAAAAAGGCAGCGAGGCTGCCGGTGCGTCCTAAAAGGGCGCGAACGGCGCGACCGGCGCGGCGTCCCACACGGCGCTGGGCGGCTCCGCGGGGAGCCGCTCATCAGCGAACCAGAGCGCGCGGCGCACGCCGCCGAGCGCGAGCTCGCCGCCGGGCGGTAAATAAATGAGGTCACAGGGCGCGAAGCCTTCGTCAGGTGCAGTGTCTATCACCGCCAGGTAGCCTCCGAGCGGCGCGCTCAGGTGGCCTGGCGTATCAAGCAAGGTGAGGCTGGTGCCGGCGACGCGCGCCACCACCCCGGGCGCGCCGCTCAGCGTGGACACCAGGTGGAGCGGCACCTGCGAGTCGCCATAACGCTTGCCCGCGCCGTCGCGCTCGAGCCGCAGCGGGCGCTCAGGGTGCGCCGCGTGCGGGTGGAACGCGCAGTACACCAGGGACACCCCGGTGCGCCGCTCGCCGGGGAACACCGGCGGGTCGAAGGGCGGCCGGAGCCGCCCCGCCCAATGCAAATAGCCGTGCGGGTGCAGCACCAAGTCGCAAGCGAGGTGGTTCATGCGCCCCACGTCTTCACCGCTCCGAGGGTCACTGAAGAAGGTGCGGAAGGGGAAGTTGTCGAGCAGCGGGTCCCCCGTTGGGAGCGCTAAGGCGTACTCGTCGCTGATGTTGGCGTGCGCGAAGTAGAGCGGCTCACTGGCGGTGGCCATCTCAAGCTGCGCCTCACCCGCGCGCCCGAGCGGCACCAGGTGATGCTCAAAGCGATCAGGGCGCGCCGCGAGCTGGCGCAGGTTGGTCCGACGAGCGCCGCCGGGGAGCGCCGCGCGCGGCTCCTCCGGAAGCACCCAGTGGGCCGTGGTGGGGTGACGCGTTGACATCTTCACTTCGCCTTACGATACGCCGCCGGGCTCACCCCTGACCAGCGCTTGAAGGCGCGGCTGAAGTTCGTGGCGTCGGTGTAGCCGACCTCGCTCGCCACCTCCGCCACGCTGAGCGCTGGATCCGCCAAGAGCAGCTCCGCGCGGGCGTAGGCCAGCTCCTCAAGCAAGGCGCTGTAGCTCGTGCCCTGGTCGGCGAGCCGCCGCTTGAGGGTGCGCGGCGCGAGCCCCAGCGCCCGCGCCACCTCCGGGAGCTTGGCGAAGCCGCTCTCCGGCGCGCGGATGGCAGCGCGCACCTTCGTCGCGAAGCCGTGCTCCCCCGCCGCGAGCCGCTGCAGCTCACGCTCACACTGCACCACCGCGAGCCGCATCGCGGAGGCGTCCGAGGTGACGAGCGGCAGCGCCAGCACCTCACTCGAGAACACCAATCGGCTCCTCAATTGCCCAAAACGCGCAGCGCCAGGCAAGAGGTGCGAGAGCCGCGCGTAGTAGCTCGGCTCCTCGAACGCCAGCT
The DNA here is from genome assembly GCA_964415255.1 of uncultured Polyangiaceae bacterium. Lineage (GTDB taxonomy): Bacteria > Myxococcota_A > Polyangia > Polyangiales > Polyangiaceae > JAHBVY01. The sequence continues at coordinate 2,433 of CAYQAC010000173.1, forward strand.
CGGCAACGCCGCGGAGCTCGTGCCCCGTGAGGTCCCGCCCCATCCGGGCCAGCCCCACGAACAGCGCGAGGGTGATGAACTCCCGGAGCTCCCCGAGCGGCGCGCGCTCCGTGAGCGTGAGGCTCGCGGTGTCACCCTCAGTGTGGAGCGTCAGCTCAATCGCGCTGGCGCGCGTGCGGATGAACTGCGAGGCCAAGCCCAGCGCCTCGCCCACCGTGCCCGCCGCCATCGCCGCGAACCCCAGGAAGCCGTGCCACGAGAGGCGCATCTGGATCCCCATATGGAAACACAGCGCCGGCTCCCCGCTGAGCCGGGCAGCGCGGCGCCCCAGCTCGGCAAGCGTCGGGAGGCTCACCCAGGTGCTCGGGCTCTCCAAATCTCCCAAGTCAAGTCCACTGACCAACTCAGCGCGCGGCGCCCCGAAGCGCGCCGCCACCTCCAAGAGTTGCCCTGCGTAGGCGCCGGGGAGGCCTTGCATTCCCCTGATCTGAGCCCGTCTGGCCCCAAATGACAAGCCTTCGGCCTCCCCCGATTTGGCTGCCTGGCGCGCTCCGCACCACGCTGAACCAAGGAGCACCGCATGAGCCAGACCGAGACCGTGAGCCCTTCCCCCCAGGCGCGCGCCCAGCGTCCGCCCCGCGCACCTGAGCCGCCCCTCTTACGGCGCGAGCTCAACCTCCAGCTCGACCCAGAGCAGATCCCGCGCGTGTGGTACGAGGACAGCCCCCAGCTCACCGCCCTGATGAACGGCCTGTCCCTGCTGTTCCCCAGGGGTGAGCAGTTCTTCGTCGCCTCCGTGCGGCGCTACCGAGGCCAAATCACCGATCCTGAGCTGCGCGCTCAGGTGGAGGGGTTCATCGCCCAAGAGGCCATGCACGGCAAGGAGCACCGCGCCTTCAACCGCCTGCTCGAAGCGCACGGCCACCACCTCGCGCCGAAGCTCGACCGAGAGGTCGGCGCGCTCCTCAAGTTCTTCTCACGCCGCCTGCCGCACCAGGTGAGCCTAGCCGCCACCTGCGCCCTCGAGCACTTCACCGCGATCCTCGCCGAGCAGCTCCTGAGCGACGAGGCGCACCACACCAAGCTCCACGAGGCCGTGCGCCCGCTGTGGCTGTGGCACGCGCTGGAGGAGTCCGAGCACCGCGCGGTGGCGTTCGACGTGTACGAGGCCACCGGCGGCGGCTACGTGGTGCGCGTGGGCACCATGGCTTTCACCACCATCATCTTCTTCGCCGTCGCCACCAGCAACCAGCTGCGCCTGCTCAGCGCCTCCGGTGAGCTCTACCAGCTGACGAGCTGGACCCGCGCCATGAACACCCTGTGGCTGTCCCCCGGCCTCTTCCGCCGCCTCATCATCCCCTACCTTGAGTATTTCCGCCCGGATTTTCACCCGGCGACGCGCGACACCCGGAGCCTGCTCACGAAGTGGGAGCAGCGCCTGTTCGGCGAGGGCGGCGCGCTACCCAAGGCGACCATCAGCCAGGTGCACCCAGTCAGCTTCGCTGACGCCTAGGGTTACCTCACCTAAAATACGCCCCGACCGACGCGAGCAGCACCGCGGCGAACACCACGAAGCGGATGGCGCGCTCCGGGATGCGCGTCGCCACCCGCACGCCTAGGATGGAGCCAATCACGCTGGCCGCCGCCAAGATCAGCGCGGGCACCCACAGGATTTGATCGGCAACCGCGAACACCACCACCGCGACCGCCCCGAAGATGCCGGTACACACGAGCTTGAGCGCGTTGGCGCGCACCAGATCATAACGCAGCACGCCGCCCAGCACGCTGAGCAGCAAGAACCCGACCCCCGCTTGAATGAACCCGCCGTAGAGCCCGGTCAGGAACAGCCCGGTGAAGCCCGCGAGGCTGGTGGCCGAGCGCGGCTGCCCACCACGCGGCGCGCTGAGCGCTTGGGGTCGCACGGCGAGCAGCGCGGCCACCACCACCATGGTCCCGAGCAGCACCGGCTTCAACCACACCTCCGGCAGCCAGGCGGCGCCGAGCGAGCCGAGCAGCGCGCCGCTCAAGGTGGGGAGCAACACCGGGAGCAGCGCTCGTTCGTCTAACTGACCGCTCTTGCGGTACGCTAGCACTCCAGAGATAGACTGCGTCAAGACGCACACCCGGTTGGTGCCGTTGGCGAGCCCGGCCGGCATCCCCAGCAGCATCAGCGCCGGCAGGGTGAACATGGAGCCTCCCCCCGCCATCACGTTGATGACGCCGGCGGCGACCCCAGCCAGCACCAGGGCGCCCACCGAGAGGGGAGTCAACGTGTACACGCGAGCTGTCTACGCACCCCCGCGCCGCCAAGCAAAGACTATAGTCGCCCCGTGGCCTCGCCAAGCGACCCTCCCCCACCCGAAAGCGCGGCGTCCGCGCCCACCACCAAGCCCGCTCTTCCAGCCCCCGGCCGGCTGAAGCGCCTCGGGCGGCACCTCTCGAGCCTGTACCTGGAGGCTGATCCGCGCGGCCTCGCGCTGTTCCGCGTGCTGCTCGGCGCCCTGCTCTGCTTCGATGTCCTGCGCCGCTTCCCCAACGTGTTCGCGTTCTACGCCAACACCGGCTGGCTCCCAAACCACGCGGCGCTGTTTCGCCCCGCGAGTGGTCACCTGTTCTCGCTCTATCACCTCGCGAGCACGCCGGGCGAGGTCAAGCTCCTGCTCCTCATCCACCTGTTCTGCGCCGTCGCGCTGATGGTCGGCTGGCGCACGCGGCTGATGCAGGTGCTCTGTTTGGTCTTCACCACCAGCCTCAACTCGCGCAACGTGGCGCTCGAGAGCGGCGGCTGGGTGATGGTGAACCTGATCACGGTGTGGTCAGTCTTCCTGCCTCTCGGCAGGCGCTACAGCGTGGACGCCGTAAAAAGAGCGCTCAGCGCGCGTGAGCTGAGCCCGGCGCTCACCACTGAATCAGCCCAAGCGCATTGGCCGATTGGCGTGTTGCCACCGCCCAATCGCCTGCCCGTGCGCTCCCTGGCGGTGCTGGCCATCCTGCTCCAGTGGGCGCTCGTTTATTACTTCAACGCCGTCCACAAGGTGGGGCCAAGTTGGCAAAACGGCGACGCCATTTACTACTTCAGCCATCAGGATCGCCTCACGCACGGTCTTGGCATCTGGCTCCGGGAGCTGGTCCCGCTGTCTATGACGCGCGCCATGACGCACAGCGCGCTGGCCATGGAGTACGCCATCCCCGCGCTGCTGCTGCTGCCGTTCGGCGCCCGCTTCACGCGGCCGCTCGCCTGGGCGTTAGGCATCGCGCTGCACCTCGGCATCGCCGCCTTCGCGGCGCTCGGGCCCTTCGTGTGGGTGATGATGGTGCCCTACCCACTCTTCATCGCCTCTCGCTCGTGGGACCGCTTGGGCGCGTTCGTCGCCGCGCGGCGCCCACGCGTGGAGGTACGCGTCGCAGACTCTCCCGGCGGCGCCAGCCTGGGGCGGCTCTTCATGGCGCTAGATGGCCTGGGGCGCTGTCAGGTGACGTCGAGCGCCGAGGAGCGCTCTGTTTCCGCGCGGCTTCATGACACCAGCGGCTCGTCAGCCTGGCTAACCGGTGGTCGTGCTCTTTACTTGGTTAGCGGGGGTTGGACGGCACCGCGCTTTTTGTGGCTCGTGCTCCGCCTGCCCGGTGTGCGGAGCGCCGTGGGCCTGCTGCTTCAGCGCCTGGCAGACGGCGGTCAATGGGAGCGCAGCGCCCCGCGCCCGCTACCTGGTGCTGGGCTCATGCGTCGCGCGCTCGGCTGGGCGGCGCAGGGGGCGATCCTGATACTGATGGTGGCGGCGACGTCACAGGTGCTGGCGGAGAACCGCGCCATCCCCAAGCAGCTGAAGCCGACGGCGCGCCCGCAGTGGCTGATGGCGATCATCGAGTACCCGCGGCTGTTCCAGGGGTGGTCGATGTTCGCGCCGGACCCACCGCGGGAAGACGGCCGCGTGATCATCGATGGGCGCACGGCGGATGGGCGAAGGCTCGATCCATTCACCGGTGAGGCGCCCGTGTTCCAAGCCCAGCGCCCCGCGCACGTGCCGAACGACAGCGATTGGAGCGCGTTCCACATGCGCATCCCCGAGGCACGCTACGCGCACAACTACCCTTATTTCCGTCAGCTCCTGCTGCGCTATCACGAGCACACCGGTCGCCCTGAAGATCGCCTGGTGGCGTTCGAGGTTTGGTACGGGAGCCGGCACATCCCACCCCCGGGGGAGGCGTGGCCGCCACCACGCTACCGCCTCCTGTTCCGCCATGGTCAGGTGAAAGACCCAGGCGTGCCCCGCGAGCACGTCGGCCGCGGCGACACCTCAGACCGACCCCCCAAACGCCCACCCAGCCTGCCCACCCATCGTCAGCCTGAGTGACGTATCAAACTGGCCAGCGCGCCCTGAGCCACGGCAATAACACCTCCTCCGCGACGCGGAGGCGTGGATTACGCAAGCGCTGGCCCTCCTCACCCAGCGGGTTCAGGTAGTGATCCGCGTGGGGCAGCTCACTCTGAGAGCGGTCTTCGCTCTTCATGGCGGCGAACAGCTCCGCCGACTCACTCGGGTAGATCTCCACGTCAGCCGGCGGCTGACACAGGTGCACTGGACAGGAGAGGCGCGGCAGGCTCTGCGTCAGATCAGCGCGTGAGCTGAGGCCGCTCCAGGTGGAGAGCCAACCGCGCGCGCTCATCACCCGCGCTAATCCTTC
>CAYQAC010000173.1:7125-10934 GCA_964415255.1 uncultured Polyangiaceae bacterium
TAATCCTTCACCGTAATTACCCAACACCGGATCACGACCAAAGCTGAAGATGCTGCCGAGTGGCCTGGGGCTAGGATCCAGCGTGGGGTCCAAATAACGAGGATCCGCCAGGGTGCGGTAAATGAGCTGATAGCGCCGCGTGAGGGACTGACGCGCCGCGTGGGCGCGCGCCGCGGGCTCGAGCCTCAGGAGCGCCTCCGGGTCCTTCATCAGCCCGCGCGCTGCGCGCGACGCCTCCACCCACTCCCGCGCCCGCGCGTCGAGCCGCTCACAGCGCGCGCGTTGCCCCGCGCGGAACGCCGCGAGGAAATCCGACGAGTAGCGCGAGGGCCCCTGCGCCATCGGACGATAGCCGTTCTTCGGGTCGTACATATCGAGGCTAGAGTCCACGCTCAGCGGGTCGTCCTCATCCATGACGGAAGGGTCCAACCGCTCGAGTAAGAACACCCCTTCACCGCGGTGCGCCGCGAGCATGAAGAGTCCCTCTGCCGCCGGCAGCTCAAAGTCGCCGAGCGGCGCTCGATCCCCGCTGGGCGACTCAGAATACCGCTCCGCGGGCGGGAGCTCCGCCTGAGCCTGGTAGTAGGCAAACAGCGACGCGCCCCCTGAGTTTCCAAGCAAGATCACCTGGGAGTAGCCGCGCTCCTTGAGCCAGCTCACGCTGCCCGCCACGTCGAGGAGCAGGCGCTCATGCAGCGCGTCCGCGTCATTGTTCAGGTAGCGCGTGGTGGCGCCGAAACACGCGTAACCACCGAGCGCCAAGAGCGGCGCCAAGTAATGGCGACTGAAGTCGCCGCGCGGGTGCATGAGCAGCACCGCCACACTGGGCTCACTTCGTGGCGGCGTGTACAGCACCCCGCCGATGGGGAAGCCATCGCTCGCGTGGTGATAGACAATTTCCCTTCCCACCTGAGGATCCAGCTCAGCGAACTGAAACGGCAGGCGCACCGGAGCGGCTCGGTTCATCCGCCGAGTGTCGCCGGAGGCGCCACGAGAAGCCAGCTCAGCGTGAGCCGTACTCGCAGATTTTGCGCTGCCTGAGGCTCATGCCCCAGCGCGCTCACGCGGCGCAGCGTCGCACCCTGGGCCGTGAAGTCTGCAACGTAGTTCAGTCTCGAGGCGCTGCAGCGCGTCCCTTGGCAGTCAGATGACTAGAATCGTGCACCTCATTGACTACAACTCGCTTGAGCTGGCGCGCTCACACAAATAGCGCGCATGAATTGCGCTACCTCGCCCCTGACGGCGCAACAACCGACAATCAAAATGTGAGCCCTCGCGCCCTAGACAACACGCGCGCCGCCCCGCAGACTAGCACCTTCACCACCGGATCACTGCGCTCATGGTCAACTGGGCCGGTGCTCACCTGAGCAAGCGAGGTATTGCATGGCACGTTCGAGGGTAGTCGAGAAGGCGCTCAGTGCGATCGGGCTGATGTCGCTGTTCGCGTTCGGGTGTGACAGTGACGACGACGGTCAGGGCAAGGCTGGCTCTGGCGGCAGCGCCGCAACCGGAGCAGCAGCGGGCTTAGGCGGCGTCTCGGGGAGCGCCGGCGGAGGTGCTGGGGGAGCCTCAGGGCGCGCTGGCGACGGCTCCGGCGGTGTTGCTGCGGGCGGTAGCGGTGCCGCCTCGGGCGGTGGCTCGGGTGGCAGCGCCGCGAGCACCGCAGGTGGCCAGGCGGGCGGCGGCGCGGGTGGCTCAGAGTGTAACGGAGGCGCCGCTGGGGACGGCTCGGGCGGCGCCTGCAACGGCAAGTTCACTTGTTCTCTCGAGAGCCTATGCTGCGTGGAGAACTGCGGGGCACCCACCTCGTACTTCGACGCCGATGGCTGTTCTCGAAGCTCATGCCGGAGCGATGACAACTGCCGTGATGGCAGGACCTGCGTCATCCAGCCCCCTGTGTCAGAGGAGTTGTCCGGGTTCCTGGTCCCCCAAATTTGGGACCAGGGACCGTTCTTTCCTCCTTGGGAGCGGAGCAAGGCATGACGGGTGAATTCATACAGTGAGGCATTCAAGTCGAAGATGGTGCAGCGGATGTTGGGGCCGGAGGCGGTGAGCCAGACGGCGCTGTCAGCTGAGACCGGCATCGCTCAGGGGACGCTTTCCCGATGCCCCCTGTGTCAGAGGAGTTGTCCGGGTTCCTGGTCCCCCAAATTTGGGACCAGGGACCGTTCTTTCCTCCTTGGGAGCGGAGCAAGGCATGACGGGTGAATTCATACAGTGAGGCATTCAAGTCGAAGATGGTGCAGCGGATGTTGGGGCCGGAGGCGGTGAGCCAGACGGCGCTGTCAGCTGAGACCGGCATCGCTCAGGGGACGCTTTCCCGATGGGTTCGTGCTGCCCGAGGTACGATCAGGCCCATGCCGAATCGCTCCTCTAGCACCCCACCCCCGTCATCTCGAGTCGCGCGCCGCACGGAGGACTGGAGCGCCGCGGAACGGCTGCGCGTTCTGGGCGAGACCTGGCAGCTCAGGGACGACGAGCTCGGTGCGTACCTTCGTCGTGAGGGCCTCCACAGGGTCACCCTGGACGAGTGGCGCGCTGCTGCCCTCGAGGGGCTCGCCCCCGCTCGCTCAGCGCGTGCCAAGAGTTCGGCAGACCAGAAGCGGGTGCGCGAGCTTGAGCGGAAGCTGAGGCGGAAAGACAGGGCGCTTGCCGAGGCGGCGGCGCTGCTCGTGCTCCAAAAAAAAGTCCAGGCCATCTGGGGGGACGAGGACGACTCCACGGACCCGAGGAGCGACGAGTGACCATCGCGCTCATTGACGAGGCTGTCGCCGACGGCGCGAAGGTGGAGGAGGCCACAAAGCTCATCGGCATCACACCTCGCACGCTCACACGTTGGCGCGCGAAGGGCGGCGGCGAGGACAAGCGCCGCGAGGCGGCTTCCCCGCCAGCGCACAAGCTCACAGCCGAGGAGCGCCGGAACATCCTGGACACCGTCCGCAGTCCCGCATTTTGCGACCTTTCCGTCCGACAGATCGTGCCGCTCCTGGCCGACCAGAACAAGTACATCGCCAGCGAGTCCAGCTTCTACCGCGTGTGCCGCGAGGCCGGCGAACTCACGCATCGGGGCCACGCCCGCCCGCGCAAGAGCCGGCAGACGAAGGAGCACCGCGCCTGCACTCCTAACCAGGTCTGGTCGTGGGACATCACCTACTTGCAGGCTCCAGTCAGGGGTACGTACTTTTATCTGTACATGATCGTCGACGTCTACAGCCGCAAGATCGTCGGCTGGCGGGTCGAGCAGGAGGAGAGCACCACCCACTCCTCCGCGTTGATTAGCGACGCCACCGGTGCCGAGCAGGTCGACCCCAAGCAGCTCGTCCTGCACGCTGACAACGGCGGGCCGATGAAGGGCTCCACGATGCTCGCGACGCTCCAGCGCCTGGGCGTCATACCCTCCTTCAGCCGCCCTGCGGTGAGCGATGACAACCCCTACGCCGAGGCGCTGTTCCGCACGCTCAAGTACCGCCCTGGGTACCCTCGGAAGCCCTTCGCGACCATTGAGGCTGCGCGCGCTTGGGTCGCTAGCTTCGTTGCTTGGTACAACAATGAGCATCTGCACAGCGGCATCCGCTATGTCACGCCCAGCGACCGCCACGCCGGCCGCGATAAGGCCGTCCTCGCAGGGCGAGCCAAGGTCTACCGCCGCGCGCAGCGCCAGCACCCCCGCCGATGGAGCGGCAAGACCCGCAACTGGCAGCCTGTTGGCGCCGTCTACCTCAACCCTGCCAAACGCACGGATCATACCACCCCACTCGCTAGGACAGCATCCTCATGAATGGGGTAGACAACTCCATTGACACACACCG
>CAYQAC010000174.1:0-10869 GCA_964415255.1 uncultured Polyangiaceae bacterium
AGGCAGCGGGAAGGCGGCGAGCAGCGCCTCACGCAGCTGCGACATGCTCGCGTAGCGCCGCCCAGCGTCCTTCTGGAGGCAGCGCTCCAGCACCTGACTGAGGCCCGGTGGCAGGGAGCTGTCGAGATCGGGCGGGTCGTTCAGCACCGACAGCACCAGCGCCGGGACGCTGCGCGCCTCGAACGGCCGCCGGCCTGTGCAGAGCTCACACAGCACCACGCCGAGCGCCCACACGTCCGCTCGGGCGTCGATGTTCGGCCGCATGCGCAGCGCCTCCGGCGCCATGTAGAGCGGCGTGCCCATCGCCTGACCCACCGCGGTCAGGGTGCTGCTCTGCACTCGAGCGATCTCGAAGCCAGTGACGTACAGCACCTGGGCGTTTGCACCATCGCCCGCCTCGCCGCTCACCCACAGGTTCTGAGGGCTCAGATCGCGGTGGATGACGCCGTAGCGGTGCGCGAGCGAGAGCCCCAGCGCCGCGTGGCTCGTGAGGCTGACGGCCTCAGCCAGGGGCAGCCTGCCGTGCCGCTCGAGGTGGGCCGCGAGCGAGACGCCGCTTGGGTGCTCCAGCACGGTGAAGGGCAAGCCGTCTTCGAGCTCACCAGCCTCCAGCCCACCGATCAAGTGAGGGCCCCTGACGGACAACGCGAGATCGGCCTCCCGCCGGAAGCGCCCGAGCGCCTCCGTGTGCGTGAGGTAGTCAGCCTTGAGCACCTTAATCTGAACCGGCAACCCATCGTCGCGCGCGGCCAGGTAGCAGTCGGCGAACTCGCGCGACGCGAGGCGCTCCTTCACCACGTAGTGGCGGGCGATCCTGTCGCCTGCTGTCAGCTCCACGGACACTCCATCAGCTGCACCATCCTTCGCGCTGCATCACGCAGGCGATGTGGTCAGCATGCTATCTGCTGGCCGTCACGAGTCAACGCCGCCCGGCACGGCGAGGCCCGATGCGTCGCGGGCTCACGGGTGTCCAAGCGCTTTGAAGTGAGCAGCCGCGAGTCGACGGGCAGCAGCCGCCCGCCCTGGAGGGGCTTCAGCTGTATCTGAGGGTCGGGCAGCAGCTCCCCACGCTGCTTGCGCTGGTTCACGTTCATGCGGGGGTTTGGGTTTGGCACCGCGCCTCATGGCTCGCGCTCAGGCTAGGTGGCGCTCCCATGTAAAGTTCGCGCTCAGGCTTGGTGGCGCGCCGGGCTGCCGTTCGGCGCTGGGCGGCTGGGGCTCAGTCGCTTGTCTGAGCTCCCTTGGTGGCTCGCTTCGCGCCGCGCTTGGGCTCTGCGGCTTGCTTGGGCTTTGCGGCTTGCTTGGGCTTTGCGGCTTGCTTGGGCTTTGCGGCTTGCTTGGACTCTGCGGTTCGCTTTCGCGGTGGCTTGCGTCCGATGCCCTCGGCCTTGAACGCGCTGGGGCAGGCGTCGTTCACGCCGCACGCGGCGCAGGCGGGGCGCCGCGCGTCGCACAGGCGCCGCCCGTGGAAGATCAAGGTGTGCGACAGCGCGTCCCAGTTGCTGCGTGGGAACAGCTGCATCAGATCGCGCTCAATCTTCTCGGGCGTGGTCGAAGCCGTCCACCCCAGCCGCTGGCTCAGGCGCTGGACGTGCGTGTCCACCACGACGCCTTCGGGCGCACCGAAGGCCACTCCCAGCACCACGTTAGCGGTCTTTCGTCCAACCCCCGGGAGCGCGACGAGCTCCTCCAGTGTGCGAGGCACCTCCCGCCCGTGGAGCTCGGTCAGCTGCCGCGCTAGGTTGATGATGTTCTTCGCCTTCTGGCGGAACATCCCGATGCGGTTCAAGGTGCGCTCCACGTCGGCGTACTCTGCCTCCGCCAGCTTCTCCGGCGTGGGCCAACGCTCGAACAGCGCTGGGGTCACCTGGTTGACGAGCACGTCCGTCGTCTGAGCGGACAGCACGGTGGCCACCAGCAGCTGAAACGGCGAGTCGTGGTTGAGCTCGCAGTGGGCGTCGGGGTGCAGCGCCTGAAGGCGCGCGAACACGGCCCCCGCGGTGGCCTCACCCTCCGCCTGTGAGGCCACGTCGCCCGGCGCCGTGGTCACGCCTGCTCAGGAGCGTCAGGGGACGTGTCGTCAGCTGCGCTGTTGTTGTCGCGCTCGCCGGCTCCAGCGTCCGCTGCGCTGTCGTCATCGGTGCCGGCCTCAGCGCCCTCAGCGCCAGTCAGCTCACCGCCGTTGTCGCCGTTGTCGCCGTTGTCGCCGTTGTCGCCGTTGTCGTCGTCGCTCTCGGCGACCACCTCCAGCGCGACCACGCGCTCCTCCTCCCCCACGTTCATGAGGCGGACACCCTGGGCGTTGCGGCCCGTCTCACGGATCTCTTCGCAGCGGGTGCGGATGGTCTGACCGCGGTCGGTCATCAGCAGCACCTCCTGCTTCGGGCTGACCAGCGCGATGCCCACCACGGGGCCGTTACGATCGCTCGCGTCGATTAAGATGATGCCCTTACCGCCGCGGTTCTGCACTCGGAACTCCTCGAGCTGAGTGCGCTTGCCGTAGCCACGCCCGCACACCGCGAGCACGGAGGTGCGCTGCGGATCAGAGGTGGTGGCGAAGCCGACCACCACGTCGTCGTCCGCCAGCTCGATGGCCTTCACGCCGCCCGCGCCGCGGCCCATCACGCGCACCTGGCCCTCATCGAAGCGGATCGACTTGCCGCTGCGGGTGGCGATCAAGAACTCCGCGTCGCCCTGGGTGACCACCGCGGCGAGCAGCTCGTCGTCTTCGGCGATCTTCACGCCGATGATGCCCTTCTCGCGGTAGTTCTGGTAGTCGCTCAGCGTCGTCTTCTTGATCTGCCCGCGGCGGGTGAGCGTCGTGAGGAAGTGCTGGTCGTCGAACTGGGTGGCCAGGGTGATGGCCTTCAGCTTCTCCCCGGGCTCAATGCCGATGAAGTTCACGATCGCGCGGCCCTTGGCGTTGCGCGCCGCCTGCGGGATCTCGTAGACCTTCTTGACGTAGACCTTGCCGCGCTCGCTGAAGAACAAGACAAAGCTGTGGGTCGAGCTGATGAACAGCTGGCTCACGAAGTCGTCGTCCGCGGCGTCCATGCCGCGGTTGCCCTTGCCGCCGCGCTTCTGCGCCCGGTAGACGCTGAGCGGCGTGCGCTTGATGTAGCCGGTGTGGGAGATGGTCACCACCATCTCCTCCTCTTGGATCAGATCCTCGATCAGGATCTCAGCTTCGTTCTCGACGATCTCCGTCCGGCGCGGCTGGCCGTGCTTCTCCTTGATCTCGTTCAGCTCGTCGATGATGAGCTGCATCAGGCGGCCCTCATCCGCGAGGATGGCGGAGAGGTAGGCGATGGTCTCGCACAGCTCCGCGTACTCGGTCGCGAGCTTCTCCGCCTCGAGCCCGGTGAGGCGCGCGAGGCGCATGTCGAGGATGGCCTTGGCCTGGCGCTCTGAGAGGGTGTAGTCGCCGCGCTCCTTGGCAGCGGTGATCTCGGCTTCGGGCCGCCCGGCGCGCCGCACGAACTCCTCCAAGCCTTGGAGCGGCAGCTGCATCAAGCGCTGCTTGGCGACCTCGGAGTCCGGGGAGGAGCGGATGGTGGCGATCACCCGGTCGGTGTCCGTTGTCACCATGCCGAGGCCCTCCACCAGCTCACGCTGGGCCTCCGCCTTGGCGAGGTCGAAGCGGGTGCGCCGAGTGACGACCTCGCGGCGGTGCTCCACGAAGAGCACCAGGCACGACTTCAGGTCCATCACCTCGGGCTGACCATTCACGATCGCCAGGTTGATGATGCCGAAGGTGGTCTGAAGATCCGTGTGCTTGTAGAGCTGATTGAGCACGACGTCAGGGAACACGTCCTTCTTCAGCTCGATCACGAGGCGCATGCCGTCGCGGTCGCTCTCGTCGCGCGCCTCGCGGATCCCCTCCACGCGCTTCTCGCGGATCAGGCTGCCGATTTTTGCGTGCAGGCGCGCCTTGTTGACCTGAAATGGCAGCTCGGTGACGACGATCTGTTCGCGATCGTTGCTGCCGGCGACCTTCTCTACCAGGCTCCGCGCGCGCATGATGACGCTGCCGCGGCCCGTCTTGTAGGCCGCGAAGGCGCCGCCTCGGCCGCAGATGATGCCGGCGGTGGGGAAGTCAGGGCCAGGGACTATCTCGAACAGCTGCTCGACGGTGATGTCCGGGTTCTGGATGACCTGGATCGTGGCGTCGATGATCTCGCTCAGGTTGTGCGGCGGGATGTTGGTGGCCATGCCCACCGCGATGCCGCCCGAGCCGTTCACCAGGAGGTTCGGGTAGCGCGCCGGGAGCACGGTGGGCTCCTCGCGCTGGTCGTCGAAGGTGGCGGTGAAGTCGACCGTCTCCTTCTCGATGTCCTGCAGGAGCTCCATCGCCACGCGGGCGAGGCGCGCCTCGGTGTAGCGGTAGGCGGCGGGCGGGTCGCCGTCCACCGAGCCGAAGTTACCTTGACCCTCCACCAGCGGATACCGCATGGAAAAGTCTTGCGCCATGCGCACCAGGGCGTCGTACACCGGGGCGTCGCCGTGCGGGTGGTACTTGCCGAGCACCTCACCGACCACCGCGGCGCACTTGCGGAACGGCGTCCCAGGGGTGAGGTTCAGGCCGCGCATCGCGTACAAAATGCGGCGGTGCACTGGCTTCAGGCCGTCGCGCGCGTCGGGGATGGCGCGCCCGATGATCACGCTCATCGCGTAGTCGAGGTACGACGTCCGCATCTCGTCGCGGATGCTGATGGGCTGCTCGGAGGCGGGGGTGGTGTGGATCTCGTCGGACATGATTTCAGGGCGCAGGTCGGCCTCTAAAGGGGGCCGCGCGGCGCCCACTGGGTACCCCAATCAGGCCGCTGGGGCAATCCCATGAGCGGCTAAATTCCTGTGTAATTACAGATGGTTACGATGAGCGCGCGCGGCGCGACCGGTTTCCCGAGCGCGCCGCGAGACGAGGGCGGCTCAGCGGACGATGCGAGCGATGTTACCGCTCATCATCCCGACCACGTACACCTCACCCGCCGCGTCCTCACCGAACGCTACCACCCCGCGCAGGTTCGCGCCGCTCAGCTCGAGCGTCGCCTCGTCACAGGCCTCCGCGCCGGTGAAGACCAGCGTCTCGACCTCGCTGAGGTAGAAGTCAGCGTAGAGGTAGCGCCCAGCGAGCTCAGGGAGCGCGCTGCCGCGATACACGACGCCGCCCGTGACGGAGAGATCGCCTCGGCCCTGGTGGCTGTACTCGGCGATGGGCAGGGTGAGCCCAGCCTGGTCGCAGCTGTTGCCGGAGCGGCAGTGCGTGCCTTCCATGATGCTCCAGCCGAAGTTGTGGCGGCCGCTCGCGTGGGTGACGGCGTTCACCTCCTCCCAGGCGTCCTGACCCACGTCGCCGAAGTAGAGGTCCCCCGTGCCGCGGTCGAAGCTGATACGGTAAGGGTTCCTGACGCCGTAGTGGTAGACATAGGGGTGGTCAGGGTGGTTGCCTGGTGGCGCGGTGGGGTGGTTGTCCACGTCCAGGCGCAGGATGGCGCCGAGCGGCGTGGATGGATCTTGTCCATGGCCGAACGTGTCGTTGCCGCCGCCTCCATCACCGAAGGCCGCGTACAGGTAGCCGTCCGGGCCGAAGGCGAGATCGCCGCCGTTGTGGTTGTTGGCAGGCTGATCGATCTCCAGCAGGCGCCGCTCACTGCCCTCCACCTGCTCCGCGCCTTGAGCGAGGCGGTACTCCGCGACCACGGAGCGCAGCCCACCACCGCGAGCCTCTGTGTAGCTCAGGTAGAAGCGCCGTTCGGTACCCTGACCAAACTGGGGGTGCAGCGCGAGGCCGAGCAGGCCGCCTTCGCCCTGGGTGCTCACGTCGACGTCGAGCAGCTCCGTGGGGGCCCCCTGGCCCGCGCTGAGCACTCGCCCGCCACGCTCGATCACGTACCAGCGCGCTGGCTCGCTGGGGTGCCCCACGAGCTCCATGGGTGAGTTCAGCCCGCTCAACACCTCCTCCAGGCGCAGCGCGGGTGGCGCGGGCCGACCGCAGCTGACGCCGCCGCCGGAGCCGGCCGTCCCCGCGTTGCCGCTGGCGCCGCCGCTCGCTCCTGAGCCCGCCGCGCCGCCGCTCGCCCCTGAGCCCGCCGCGCCGCCGCTCGCCCCGCTCCCGGCGCTCCCGCCGCTCCCCGCGGTCCCTCCGGCGCCGCTCGGCCCTGGCCGTGAGTCGTCATCACCACAAGCCGTCATCATCCCTACGCTGACCAGCAGCGCTCCCCAGATCGTGAGCCGCATCGTGTGCCTCCTCCTCATGACGGCACCTGCGCCGCGAGCCAGGAGCTTGGAGGGGGAGCGCCGCCCGCGCAAGGGGGCGGCGCTCAGCGCGCTTCAGCGCGCCTCGTGGCGGCTTCAGACACCTGTAGTGCGCTCAGCTGACCACATGGGGACCAACCCCCCAAGCCCGCCCGGCTCGGCTTAGAAGAAGTTGCCGATCGTGAACTCGAACACCGACGTCTCTTCGTAGGGCAGCGGCTTGAAGGGGAAGCCCCACTCGAAGCGTAGCGGGCCGAGCGGTGAGAACCAGCGCAGGCCAAAACCGTACGAGGTGCGCAGGGTGGCGAGGGAGGTCAGGCCATCGAAGCAGGGGCTGACCACGTCGTGCTTCACGCCGGCGCCCGCTGCTTTGCAGTAGATGTCCTCCAGGTTCCAGGCGTTGCCGGCGTCTGTGAACAACACGCCGCGGATCCCGACGCTCTCCAAGATGGGGAACTCAAGCTCCAGGTTCTGGAAATACTGCAGGTTGCCGCCGATGCTGGCGCCGATGGGGAAGGGGATGCCGTTCGGATCGGTCGTGGTGTAGAGCGGCAGGCGCGGCCCTACCGTGCGGAAACGGTAGCCGCGCAGATCCAAGATGCCGCCCAGGAAGAAGCGCGCGAAGATGGGCACGCCCTCGCCGCTCGGGCTGGTGACGTGGCCGAACTCGGTGTTGAGCTTGGCGACGATGCCGGCGCCGAGCGGGTAGTAGAAGCGGCCGGTGAGGGTGTGACGGAGGAACTCGTTGTCGGACGCGAGCTGCGGGAGCGCGAACTCGGTCGCGCCGCGCAGGTACAGGCCCTTCGTGGGGAAGAGGCGGTTGTCGCGGGTGTCGTAGGTGAGCGCGGGCTTGAGGCTCGAGGTGAGGCCGTCGTTGAACAGGTTGGACAGCGGCAGCCGGGTGAAGACGCTCACCGCGCTCGAGGTGCCGAGGAAGCTGTTGCTCGTCTCGGTGGAGATGTCGTCATGCTCCAGCGTGTAGGTGACGGAGGCGCGCAGCTGTGGCTCCACCAAGGGGTAGCCGAAGGTCAGGCTCCCGCCCCGTGTCCGCTGGGAGAAGTCGTTGTAGATGCGCAGCTGGTCGAACAAATCCACGCTGGTGGAGAAGTCGCTGTCGAGGAAATAGGGCTCGAAGAAGCGGATGTTCACCAGCTGCCGGATGCCGCTCAGCTGCGCCTGCAGCGACAGGCTCTGGCCGCGGCCGAACAGGTTGGCTTGCTGTACCTGCGCGGTGGCGATGAAGTTCTCGATGCTGGAGAAGCCAGCGCCGACCTGGAAGGTGCCGGTGGGCCGCTCCGAGACCTCCACGTAGATATTGATTTTGTCCGGCGCAGAGCCCTGCTCGGTGGTGATGTCCACGCGCTCGAAGTAGCCGAGCGCCGTCACACGCAGGCGTGAGCGCTCCAGGTTGGTCTCGTGGAAGGCCTCACCCTCAGCTATTTCCAGCTCGCGGCGGATGACCTTGTCGCGCGTCTTGCTGTTGCCGCGCATCTCGATGCGCTCAAAATACACCTTGGGGCCGCGCACCACCGGCACCGTGATGTCGACCAGGTGGTGCTCTTCATCGAGCTTCGTGCCGGGGCTCGCCTCCACGTTGGCGTAGCCATGGTCGCGGTACAGGGTGCGCACCGAGTCCAGATCGCTCAACAGCTCAGCGCGGTTGAAGTAGTCCCCTGGCTTGGCGCGCACCAAGTTGCGGAGCCGCCGACGGCCGCCGATGGGGTCCACCTCCTTGCCGTCCTCGCCGCGCTCGAACACGCGCAGCTGACGGATGCGGTAGCGCGGGCCCTCGTCGATGGTGACGCTCACCTCGATGCCGGAGCGATCGGGGGTGAGCATCACGCGCGGCGTGTTCACCGTGACCGAGAGGAAGCCCTTGTCGTAGTAGAGCGCGCTGATGAGCGCGATGTCGCGCTCGAACGCGTCTTGACGAAACGGGCCGCCGGAGCCGAACGCGAAGAAGCCGGCGTTGCCCGTGAACATCACCGCGCGCAGCTCCTCATCGGGGATGCTCTCGTTGCCGATGAAGGTGACGCGCTTCACGCTGACCTGGCCGAACTCCTTGATGGTGAAGCGGACGATCACCTCGTTGTTCTTCTGGGGAATGACCTCGCTCGTGGCCTCCGCCAGGAAGTAGCCTTGCTCCGCGTACAGATCGCGGATCTTCTGGATGCTCCGGCGCACCGCAGGGCGGCTCAGCACCGTCTGAGGCTTCACCTCGAGGGCCTCCGCCAGATCGTCCGAGTCAATCTCCGAGTTCCCCTCGAACTCCACCGCGGAGATGCTCGGGCGCTCACGCACCACGAAGCGCAAGCTGGGCCCCTCATCAGCCAGCTCGAGATCCACCTCGATGTCGTCGAAGTAGCCTGACTGCCACAGCTCGCGCACGTCCTGGCTCAGCGTCTCCCGGTCGAACCGGCTCCCGACGCGCGAGCGCAGGTAGCTGATGATGTCCTCCTCCGTGATGCGGCGGTTGCCCGCGACCTGGACGCGGCTGATGCGCAGGCCGTCCGCGCGGTCCAGCTCCGAGCGGGGCAAGCGCAGCTCGCTCGTCTCCGGCGCCTGCGCCCAGGCGAGCGCGGGCGTGAGCCAGCCCAGGCCGAGCCAGCAGACCATGACGAGCAGCGCCCTGGGAACTGCCTGGCGCGCGTGATGAACCGCCGCCAGCATGCGTTGGGCGACGTATGAGTTCACTTGGGGGGTCACGCTGCGGAGTTCCGAGCTCCTCTAAGGAAAACCTTCGAGACTTCAGGGGGATAGGGGACCATCAAGCGCGCTCCGCGCCGAAACGGTGCGCCTGCGTAGCTCAGAGCGGCGAGGGTCTCAAGGCTCCTCTCGCGGCCTCAGCGTTGGTTCTTCCTTTCGCGTCAGCTGAAGGGCGCGCCCACCCTCCCCAGGCTACGCTCCCCCCGGGGCCTCACGGCCCGCACCTGAGCCCAGCGCGTGGTGAAGCCCTTCGTCGGGCACTGCGCGGGCGAAGCGTGAGCGCCTGCCGGTACCTTTAAGGATCTAGATGTCGGTGTCTCGATCAGGGCTTGGGGGTTGGACGGCACCGCGCTGCGCAGCGCCACAAGCAGGCGACGGTCACGTGAGCCGGCCCCCGCTGCGAGGACAGCGCCGGGGTGCACGCGCTCGGCTCCGCGTGCTCCTCGGCCTGGTGTGCCTCGCGGCGCTGCCATCATGTGAGCGCACCCCTGAGCCTAAGCCGGAGGACTGCTACCGGCTGTGCGGTCGCTTTGAGGCGTGCGCTAGCCGCGCCGAGCTCGCTGAGTGCGCCGCGGGTTGCTCCACGTGGCAACAGCGCGCGAAGGAGGCGGGCGCGCAGGCGGAGCTGATGGCGGTGCTGAGCTGTGTGGAGCGCGACGTGGCGACACCGACGCCCTGTGAGCACGGAGCGCCGCACCAGGTCTTGGTGCAGGGGCGCCGCGGCGATCCATGCAGCGCCGAGCGCGTGGCGCTCACGAGGCGGCTTGAGCGCTGTCAGTCGGGCAGCGTCAGCTTCCGTCAGCTGGGTGAGGCGAGCGTGGAGCTCACTCAGCTCGGCTGCGGCAGCGTGCGCTGCGATCAGGGGCCGGACGCCGGCGCACCGGGCGCCGCGTGCAGCGCGCCCTCGGTGTGCTCACCGCTTTGCTGTGGCTGCGAGCAGGCGACCCAGGGGAGCGCAGCGCACAGGAGCGAGCCGCGGGGGACTCAGGTGCGGGTGCGGGCCTGTGAGGCTGGGCGCTGCGTGAGTCAAGCGCGCGCCTGCCAGCTGATGCGCGAGGCGGGCGCCTGCCCGCCGTGAGCCTAGCTGCGGAAGTCGTCGACCTCGATGTTGTAGCGCCGCATCCAGCGGTGCACCTGCATGCGCGCCTTACCCAGCTCACGCCCCACGGCGGCGACGTTGCCGGCGTGGACGCGCAGCAGCTCGCGGAGGGCGTCTTCGTCGGGCGGTTGGGTGCGCGCGCCGCGGGGACGCTCAGCGGCCTCGGTGCGCTGCGGCGCGCCGCCAGGGGGGACGCTGGAGAGCGACTCGCGGGTGAGCCCATACTCGAGCATGGCCTCGGCGACCTGCGGCGGGAGGTGATCGCCCTCCAGGCGGCTCCCGTCCACCAGCGCCACGCAGCGCTTCACCGCGGCCTCCAGCTCGCGCACGTTGTACGGCCAATCGTAGTTGATGAGGCCGAGCATGAACTGAAACGAGGCGGTCAAATCGGGGCGGCCGTGGCGCTCCAGGAAGCGCCGCAGCAGCATGTAGATGTCCTCCTTGCGGTCCCGTAGCGGCGTGAGGCGCAGCTGGTACTCGTTCAGGCGCGCGAACAAATCCTCGCGGAAAGCGCCGTCCTGCTGCAGGCGCCACAGGTCGCGGTGGGTGGCGCACACCACCCGCACGTCCACCGGCTCGGGGCTGGTGGCGCCGAGCGGGAACACCTCCTTTGACTGCAGCACGCGCAGCAGCTTGGCCTGCGCTAAGAGCGGCATGTCGCCGATTTCGTCGAGCAGCAAGGTGCCGCCGCTCGCGGAGCGCACCAGGCCCGGCTTGTCGCGATCGGCACCGCTGAACGCGCCGCGCTTGTAGCCGAACAGCTCGCTCTCGATCAGCTGACCTGGGATGGCGGCGCAGTTGACCGCGCA
>CAYQAC010000175.1:0-2065 GCA_964415255.1 uncultured Polyangiaceae bacterium
CCCCTCAACCGCCAGGCGCCGCAGCTCGGCCAGCATGTCGTCAGGGCTACGGATTGGATGCGCGCGGCGCAGCTCACGGATGGCGTCATCCGCCAGCGGGTCCCCCAGCGCGCGCTGAGCCTGGAGCTCCTCCTCGCTGTGGGCCTTTCCATATTGAATGTCGCTGAGCTGTGGGACGCGACAGAGCTCCTCACGGGGGGTGCGGATCGCCATGTGCCTCGGCATATCTTAAGCAGAATAAGATTGCCAGGTCGCCAGCCTGAGCACCCCGCTCAAATAGAAAAACCTCAATGATTTCCATGGAATACCGCTACAGGGCGCCCTCAGCTGCGGTCCTATGGACGAGGCGCTGGTCACCCGCCGCCCGCTCGGGTTTTGGGGGTTGGTCCAGCCTCACGGCGCCGTTCGTCACCACAGTCCCCGCGCGCCTCGTATGCTTCAAGGTGATGTCAACCTCCCCCATCGATGAGCTGCTAGCCCAGCTCCGCGCGTCCCTGCACGCCCGCCGCGCCGCCGCCGAGCAGCGCGCGAGCGCCGTGGAGGAGGCGCTCCGCGCCTACCTCACCGCGGTGGAGCGCGACGCGGTGCGCGAGTTCAGCCACACCCACGGCTTCGGCGCGCCGTCCGCTGGGCAGAGCGCTGAGGCCGCCGCCTGTGCGCTGCTCGCGCGCGTGCAGGCCCTGCCTGAGCTCAGCGCCCGGAGTCAGCAGGCGGCGCCGAACGAGCCCACAGCGCGAGCGGCCCAGAGAGCCGCCCAGGCCGATTCAGCGGCGGCGAGCGCCAGCGTGAAAGTCAGCCCAGCTGCCCCAAGCGCAGCGCGCGCGGCGCCTGGCTCGGGCGCCAACCCCTACCCGCGGCTCCAGGCCCTCAGTCTGCTGCACCCCCTCGTCATCCTCGGGCGCCTCGGCAGCCGCGCGCGCTTGGAGGCGCTCAGCCGCGAGCTAGAGCTTGAGCCCGAGTGGATCGACACCAGCCAACACTCCGTCGCCTCCGTGGGCAACCTCGAGCGGCGGATCCGCGATGGACGCGTGGGCGCCCTGGTGCTGATGGAAGGCAACCTGAACCACAAGCACACGGAGCCCCTGGTGAGCGCCGCGCGCCTCAAATCCCTCCCCCTCAGTTACGCCGGCAAGGGTGGCAGCGACAAGCTCCGCAAGGCCTTCGCCCAGCTCGAGCTCGCGCTCGCCCAAGCCGAAGCAGAGCGCTGAGCGTCAGCCGCCGCGCGGCGCCTCGGACATGCCCTAATTGACGGGCTCGCCCGCGAGCAGCCGCGTGAGGCGCGGCACCAAGTTTTGCGTCGCGCCGGGGCCCTTGATTGAGCCGGCGATCTGCCTGCCGGAGGCGCGCCCCGAGGCCTCCGGCACCGCGAACAGCGGCAGCATCTTCGTGTCGTAGCCCGCCGCCTTCAGCGCGGCGCCGTCTCGGTCCCAATCGTACTCGACGAACACGACGCCCGGCAGCGCCGCGTCCACCGCGCCCGCCGTCACGGCGCGGTGGAACACGTGACACGGCTCACACCAGCTGGCGCCGACGTACACCAGCACGCGCTGGTCAGGTGCCTTGGCCACCTGTGCGGCGACCGCCGCTTCAACGCCGGCGCTCGTCTCACCGGGGACGAAGCGGGGAGCATCGCTAGGGCGGGCGCTCGACACGAGCGCCGAGCTGCTCGGCGCGGGCGCGGCGGAGCCTGAGGTGGGTGACGCGTCGCAGCCGAGGCTGGCTGAGAGCACGAGCGGAGCGAGCAAGGCGGTGAGCAGGCGCAGCTTCATAGCCAGGCGTCGATGTAGGCCTCAATGTCCGCTGGGAGCACGCCGAAGCCCGCCCAGATCACGTGGCCGCGCTGGTTCATCACGAAGTTCAGCGGGGTGACCCCGATGTTCAGGTACTGGAGCGAGCTCTTCTGCACGTCGATGTAGACAGGGTAACTGAGCGAAAACTCTCGCTGCCACGCGGCGCAGAACGCGAGACCTGGTACGAACCCCTGACGATCGGCGTACATCAGCTGCACCACGCCGAGCCCCCGCCCGCGGTAGCGCTGGTGCTGGAGGACTTGTACCAGCGCTAC
>CAYQAC010000175.1:2075-10820 GCA_964415255.1 uncultured Polyangiaceae bacterium
GGTAGCGCTGGTACAAGTCCTCCAGCACCAGCGCCTCCGCCTCGCAGGGCTCGCACCAGCCAGCCCCGATGGACACCAGGGTGAGCTTGTGCTCGCAGCGCATGTCCTGCGCGAGGACGACCTCCCCGTCGCAGGCGAGGTAAGGGTGATCCGGGAAGCTCTGGCCAAACTCCGGATCGATCCCGAACGGGGCCTTGGCTGCGCCGCAGACACCACCTGAGGACCCGCCCTCGCGCGGCCCCGCATCCCCTGGACCTATCCAGACCGTCGCGGCATCATCGAGGTTGGCTGGCGGCGCGCGCTCTGGATCGCCGCACGCGAGCACCCCGAGCACAAGGCACAGGCTCAGGGAGACGAAGCGCAGCACAACCCGAGCATAGCACCGCTTCGCGCGGCGCCCCTCAGCCGACGATGAAGGCGACGCTGGTGGTGCCGCTGCCGCCGATGTTCAGGGTGGCGAAGCGCTTGGCGCCGGGGACCTGATAATCGCCGGCGCTGCCGGTCACTTGCTTGAAGGCGTCGAGCAGCTGGCGCGTGCCGGTGGCGCCCACGGGGTGCCCCGCGCCGATCAGCCCGCCGCTCGGGTTGATGGGGCAGCGACCCCCCATGGCGATCACCCCCTCCTCCACCGCGCGCCAGCTCTCCCCCGGCGCGGTGAGGCCGAAATGATCGATGGCCATGTACTCGCTGGTGGTGAAGCAATCGTGCGTCTCGATCCCGTCAACATCACTGACGCCCTGAAGCCCCGCGCGGCGGAAGGCGTCGGTGATGGTGGTGCGCACGTGGGGGAGCACGTACTCCTGGCCCTGGCTCTCGGCGATTTTGTCGTCGAAGCGGAGCCGCGCCGTGCGGTGGCCAAAGCCCAAGATGCGCGGCAGCGCCTCCAAGCTGAGGCCACGGCGCGCGGCGTAGCGCGCCGCGTAGGCCTCGCTCGCGAGCAAGATCACCGCGGCGCCGTCGGTCACCTGAGAGCAGTCTGAGATGCGCAGCCGCCCGCCCACCACCGCGTTCGATTCCGTGCGGCAACGCGCATGGCGCTCGTTCATGTACCAGCTGCGCGTCTGCGCGTTGGGGTTCCTGCGCGCGTTGTCGTAGTTGATGGCGCTGATGGCCGCCAGGTGCTCATCCTTCAGGCCGTAGCGCTGGTCGTACTCATCCCCCAGGCGGCCGAACAGCTTGGGGAACGGGAACTCGACGCCGGCCGCCTCCAGCTCGTACCACGCCGCGGTGCCGAGGTAGTCGCCGCCCACCGCCGCGCTCACCGTCTTCATTTGCTCGACGCCGGCGACCAGCGCGAGCTCATAGCGCCCCGCCTCGATGTCCGCGGAGGCCGCCAGCGCCGCGATGCTGCCCGAGGCGCAGGCCGCCTCATGACGTGAGGTGGGGAGCCCGCTCAGCGCGGGGTGCGCCTCGAGTAAGAAGGCGCCCAGGTGACCCTGCTTCGAGTAAAGCTCCGCGGCGAAGTTGCCGAGGTGGCCCACCTCGACGTCCGCCGCGTCCACCTGCGTGGCCTCCAGCGCGCCCAGCACGCCCTCTCGCACCAGCGCCGCGAAGTGCTTGTTCTCTTTACTGAAGTTGCGGGAGAAGTCGGTCTGGTAACCGCCCAAAATGTACACAGCTCGTGACATAGATCCTCAGGGTTTCTGGGTTCTTTGGGGGAGGTGGCTCTGCGAGCAACGGGGTGGGCGCGCCCTCAGCGGGCCACGAAGAAGCGCCCGACGTTGAGGTTCGGGTGGGTGAACAGGCGCTGGCCCGGCTCAGCGCTGGCGAGCAGCGGGGGGAGCGCCACGCCCGCCTCCGCGAGCAACTCCTTCGTGACCTCCAGGCCGAGCAGGTCCACCAGCGCGCTCGGCGGCGCCCAGTTGAAGCCGGCGCCCATGATGAGGTCGATGTCCGCGATGCGCGCCGCGCACTCCCCCACGCGGCTGAAGGCGTACCCAATGCAGCCGGCGATCACGCGCCGCGCGAGGCGCGCCAGCTCCCCCTCCGCCCGCGCGAAGACGGCGAGCGCCTCCTGATAGCGCCCCACGCGGATCAGCGCGATTTGCTCTTGGATGAAGCTAAGGTCAGGCAGCTTGACTGCTTTGAGCGGCTGATACTCGCCGGTCTTCAGATCGAGCACCAGCTTCTCCCGCTCCTGGGTGCGGCGGAAGAACCCACCGCCGCTCTTGTTGCCCAAGGTGCCGCGCTCGATCAGCGCGGCCATGCTGGCCGGCAGCGCGAGGCGCTCGTGCGACTCATCCTTCGTCAGCTGGTGGATGTTATCCACGATGGCGCGATGGACATCCCACCCGACTAAATCGATGGTCGCGAGCGGCGCCAGGGCGCGCCCCGTGTAGGGGCCAATCAGCCGATCCATCAGCGCCGGGCCGTACTCCTCCGCCAGCTGCGCCACCTCATTCAGCACCCGGAAGCCGACGCGGTTGCCCGCGAAGCCGGGGGTGTCCTCCGCCACGATCATCGCGCGACCTAGCCGCTTCTCCGCGTAGCGAAGCACGAAGCGCGCAAGCTCAGGATCGGTCTCGGCGCCTCGGATGAGCTCGGTGCCCACGATCACGTTGGGCGGGTTGAAGAAGTGCAGGCCGAGGAAGTGGCGCCGAAACGACTCGCTCCGCCCCTCCGCGAGGCGGTTGATGGAGAGCCCGGAGGTGACCGTGGCGACGATGGAGTCTGGGCGCCGCGCCGCGTCCACCTGGGCGAAGAACTCGCGCTTCAGGGTCAGATCTTCAGCCAGCGCCTCGAAGATGAGATCCGCGTCAGCCAGGACGCGCGGCAGCTCTTCATAGCTGCCGGTGGTCACCCTGTCCGCCACCGTAGGTGAGCGCACCTGACGAATGGCGGCCGCGAGGCCCGCCTCTGCCTTCTCCTTCGTGCGCGCGAGGAAGGTGACGCGCGGGGCCGCCTGCGTGAAGAGCGCGCCGCTGCCGTAGCCCATGGTGCCGCTCGCTCCGAGCACCACCACGTGCTTTACCTGGCGCTCACTCACCTCGCTCGTCTCACTCATTTGGCCTGCTCCTGGTCGCTCTTCAGCGCGCTATGTGGGGCGCTGAGGTGGCTGTTGCACTGCGTCATCACCGTGATCGCCGCGCCGATTGAGCTGGTTGGCACTGCGAACGCGCTGGTCACCGTTCAGCACGGCGCGGCAGTGTGACGCACCGCGTGATGCAGGTCAACCGGCTGATTCAGACTGTGGCGCCGCGCCGCCTCAGGCCCTCCTTGGGCCCCCATGAC
Source organism: uncultured Polyangiaceae bacterium (assembly GCA_964415255.1). Lineage (GTDB taxonomy): Bacteria > Myxococcota_A > Polyangia > Polyangiales > Polyangiaceae > JAHBVY01. Next base: position 5,307 of record CAYQAC010000175.1, read on the forward strand.
CACCCACCCCACGCCCGACTTGCGGCACGTACAGCGGCGCTCTACGCGCACGTCTAGACCCACCGCGCCGCTCCGGCGCCCCCTGATACATTTCCTTAAGGAAACTTTCTCAGCCATGACCGACCCGCTCGCCCCCACCAGGCCTCCAGTATGGCGCCCTGACCTCATGAAGCTCGGCGGGCAGCTGGGCCAGGAGCCTGAAGACTTCGAGGTGGAGGAGGTCCCGCTGTATCAGCCGAGCGGCGAGGGCGCGCACCGCTACCTGTGGGTGGAGAAGCGCGGCCACAACACGCGCGACGTGATCCATCAGCTGGCGAAGGTGGCTGGTGTGCCGGAGCAGGAGGTGGGCGCCGCGGGGCTGAAGGATCGCCACGCGGTGACGCGCCAGTGGGTGAGCCTCCCGGCGCGCGCGGCGCAGGGTGAGGCCCCGGCGAGCGCGCTCGAGTGGCAGCTGCCGAGCGGCGTAAAAATCCTTAAGGAGACGCTGCATAGTAACAAGCTCCGCACCGGGCACCTGCTGGCGAACCGCTTCTGGCTCAGGCTCGTCGGCTGCGAGCCCGACGCCGAGGCGCGCGCGGTGGCCTTGCTTGAGGCCGCGCGGCGCGAAGGCACCTTCAACAGCTTCGGCGCTCAGCGCTTCGGTCGCGGCGGCATGAACCTGACGTACGCGCTCACCTGGCTCCGGCGCGGCGCCGGGGGGCGCGGCTTTCAGCCCAAGCTCTACGCCAGCGTGCTCCAGGCGGAGGTGTTCAATCGCTACCTCGTGGCGCGCCTCGCGCTGGGCCTTGAGGCGCCGCTCCAAGGTGAGGTGGTGCGCCTGCACGGCGCCGGCAAGCATTTCCGTATAGATAATGTGGAGGCGGAGCGGCCGCGCTGGGAGGCGCGCGATCTTCACCCCACGGGCCCGATGCCTGGCCCCAAGGCGCTCAGCGCGGAGCACGAGGCGCTTGAGCTTGAGCGCGCCGCGGCCGCTGGGATCTTGGAGGAGCTGCCCCGCGCCTTCGCCAAGCTCGCCCCCGGCACCCGACGCGACCTGATGGTGTACCCTGAGGACTTGGAGCTCGTGCCCGAGCCCGAGCGCGGCAGCCTCCGCCTGAGCTTCACCCTGCCCTCGGGCAGCTACGCCACCGAGCTGGTGGAGGCGCTCACCGGCAGCCCAGCGCGCGGCGAGGCCTGAGCCCCTGCTCGCCATCCGCTTGGAGACCCCGCTCAGCTCACACCCTCAAGGCTGGCGCCGCCGCTCAAGGCGCGGCGCCCTTGAGCTGACCCACGGCGAACGGTGCGAGGTATACTCGCGCCGATGACCAGCCCAGAGTTCCTTTCTGACTTCGATGACCCCAAGCTAGAGGCTTTGACTGAGGTCATGTTCTTGGCGGCCTCCGCCGACGGCGACTTCAGCGCTGAGGAGCGCACGCACTTCAAAGACAGCCTCTTGTCGCTCACCAACGGGCGCTTCGGCGCCGAGCGCTTCGAGGCCTTCTTTGAGAAGGTGAGCCAGGCGCTCAACAACGAGGGGCGCGCCGCGCGGCTCACCAGCGTGAAGGAGCGGCTCCCAGACGCCGGCGCGCGCAAGGTCGCGCTCAGCCTCGCGGTGCAGCTCACCGCCGCCGACGGCATCATCCGCACCAGCGAGCGCGAGCTGATCTTGGAGACGGCGGAGGCCTTGGAGATCGATCCTGACACCGCCGCCAGCATCGTCTCGGACATCGAGCGACGTTAGGTCAGTATGGCTGCCTGAAGCTGCGGCGCGCGCCGTAGCTGATGAGCGGTCAGGGCGTCGCCAGAAGGCAAACGGCTCCTTGAGGCACTCGTCAGGTCTTTTGTCTTCTTTTTTTGGGGGGGGGTTAGACGGCACCGCGCTGCGCACCCCGCGCGGTGCGTTGTGCGAGGCCTCACGGTGCGGTGCCCAACCGGCTCTCCAACTTCTTGCTTAGGATTGAGGTGCTCTCCAAGACCGCTTAGATCCTCCAGTAAGGCCTGGTACCGTGACCTTGGTGCGCCACGACGCATGAACAACGCGCTCAGAGACGTTCATGGCGCATCAGGAGGGAGTGAACCCCCAAACCCGTAAGGAAACCTGAGGCGACTCGCTGAGTCGCCTCGTTAGAATGCAGCTACGGGGTGCAGCGTGAGACGAACTGATCGGTCTGCTGCTTGGCGAGCTTGGCGTACTCCGCATCGCTCATGGTGCCCTTGAACTGCGCCTCGTAGTAGCGACCGAACCAAGCGCGCGCGCCGTCGCACTCGTTCGCGGTGAGCAGGCAGTTCGCGGTGTGCATCAGCACCGCGTTGGCGATCGCGCGTGGCGGCAGGTGCTTCGGCATGGGGAGGCTCGGGATGAGTTTAGCGACGGACTCACCCTCCGCCACGCAGCGCGCGGTGTCGCCCCGGGCGCTGGCCGCGCCCACCGCCGCGAGCGCGCGGCTGAGGCGCTCCTCCGGTGTGCCCTCTGAGGACAGGCACTGGCTGTCACCGATGATCTTCACCTGTTGGTCCAGCTCGGCGTCGCTCTTCTTGCGGCCGGTGTCCTGCGCCGCCAAGACGTCACGCAGGCGCCGCTTGCCCGCCTCGCACTGCCCCGCCTGCATCTCGCACAGGGCGCGGGTGTAGCCCTCTTGATGGGCGCCATGCGGGTCAAGGCGATCGGCACGATCCAAATCCTCTAGGCACCCGGGGCCATCCGCGCGATCGCGCTTCTGGCGGGCGCCGGCGCGCAGCGCCCGCGCGGCGCCCTCCGGCGACTCATCGACAGGAGCGCTGACGGGCGGCCCGGCGACGCCCGCGACCTCACCCGCACCGCCGCCGAGCGGCTGCAGCACCACCCGGATCGGCACCCGGCAGGCGCGCTGACTCTGCGTCTGACAGTCAGCCAGGTCACCGCCCTTCTTCAGGTTCTTCTCGCTGCGCTTGCTGCTGCCGCCGCCGCCCACCTTGCCCACCCCCACCTCAGCCTCCGCCGCGCGCTGTTCGCGGCTGTCCAGCTCGAAGGCGCCGAGGTGATAGCTAGACACGAAGTGCGAGGCCTCGGCGCACTTCGGGTTCTGCGCCAGCGCCTCAGCGCTCACCGACTCACGCGCCGCGCTGCGCGTCCCGGTGACGTAGTAGCTCAGCTTGAGCTGTTCCCCCATGGAAAGCCGACCGCCGAACGAGGCCACCCCGAGCGGCAGCTTGGCGTAGAGCTCATCCTCCGTCGCGATCTCGAAGGACTCCAGCGTGCCGCTCGTGAACACCGGCGGCTGGTAAGTGCCGTAGCGCCCTGGGATCCCCGCGTCTTGGCAGCCCTCCAGCACCGTGAGCGCGCAGCCCTCATACTTGACGAACACCAAGTCACGCGCGGCCCTCGCCTCAAAGCCCGCGAGATCCGTCGCGTCCCACTCCACGATGAAGGGCCTGAGCTGGCCGGTGGCAGCGTCCGCGCAGCGGTTCTTACCGATCGCGGTGTCATCCGTCAGGTTGCCTGAGTTCGCCGGGTTCGGCGGGCCGCAGGCGGTCAGCGCCCCGAACGAGGCCACGAGCGCGGTGGCGGCGAGGGAGAGCGCGGGGAAGGAGCGGACCAAACGGCGAGCTACGTGAGGCGTCATGGCGGTGCCCCGTGGGTATCTCAGCGAGGTGAGGGCGGCAAACGGCTTCGTGAGCCGGCGTCAAAGCCTCGAACAGGCTGGCAGGCCGGCCGGATGGGCGGCCACGTCATGCCCGGCTCAAGCGCTACCGCAGGGTCACCAGCTCTTCGGAGGCGGTGGGGTGGATGGCGACGGTGCGGTCCAGATCCGCCTTGGTGGCGCCCATGCGGAGCGCCACCGCGAAGCCCTGGAGCATCTCGTCAGCTCCCATGCCCATCACGTGGATCCCCACCACGCGCTCTTCAGGGCCCACCGTCACGAGCTTCATCACGGTGCTCACCTTGCTGTCGACCAAGGCGTAGTAGAGGTTGGTGAAGCGGCTCACGTAGCAGCGCACGGCCTCCCCATGGCGCTCGCGCGCCTCGGGCTCGGTGAGGCCCACGGTGCCGATGGGCGGGTGGCTGAACACCACCGTGGGGATGTCCTCGTAGTCGAGGCGCGCCTCCGCGGCGCCGCCGAACAGCCGCTCGGCGAGCTGACGCCCCGCGGCGATGGCGACCGGGGTGAGTGGCCATTTACCCGCGATGTCGCCCACCGCGTACACGCCGGGCGCCGCGGTGTTCTGGTAGGCGTCCACTGGGATCATCCCCTCCTCATCCGTCGTCAGGCCCACTGACTCAAGCCCCAGCTGAGCGGTGTTGGGCTCGCGCCCGATGGCCCACAGCACCTGCTCCACGCCCCGCGTCTCGTGCCCGACGCCCGTCACCCTGAGTCCGTCAGCCTCACGAACGATACCGGTCGGCTCCGCCTCCACCTCGATGCGGATCCCCGCCTTGATGAGCTCCTCCGTGAGCGCGTCGCGGATCAGCGGATCGAAGCCGGTGAGCACCTGGGGCTTGCGCACCCACAGCGTCACCTCCGAGCCGAGCGCGCGGAGCACCCCCGCCAGTTCCACCGAGATGTAGCCGCCGCCCACGATGACGAGGCTGCGTGGCAGCTCCGTCAGCTCGAAGAAGCCATCGCTTGTGATCCCCAGCTCCTGCCCAGGCAGCTCAGGGCGGCGCGGGCAGCCGCCCGTCGCCAGCAGGATGTGCGGCGCGCGGAGCGTGCGCGGCTCGGCGCCGGGCGCCTCCACGCGCACCTCCCCGGGTCCGGTGAGGCGGCCACGCCCCGTCACCAGCTGCACACCGTCGGTGTCGAGGTTCTTCGCGTAGATCTGGTTCAGGCGTAGGAGGTAAGCGTCCCGCCCCGCCTTGAGCCTCGCGAAATCCAGCGTCAGCTCCCCGGAGAAGCCGTAGCCCCTCGCCACCTCGGCGCCTTCAGCCAGGCTGGCCGCGTTCCACATCACCTTCTTCGGGACGCAGCCCACGTTCACGCAGGTGCCACCGAGGCGCCCCGCCTCCACCAGCGCCACCCGCGCGCCTCGCTGCGCCGCCCGGCGCGCTGATGCTAGGCCCCCGCTGCCTGCCCCGATGACGATGTAGTCGAGCTGCTCCACGCTTCCTCCACGCGGCACGCGCCGCGCGGCTTAGATAGTCGGTTACCAGGGGGGTCGCAATTGGGTGGATGAGCGCTTCGCTGCTCAGCGCCGCCGCTTCTTGCTCCATCGACGGCCCGCTCGGACTACCCTACGGCGTGATGCTCAAAGGTTGGTTGGATCAAGCCCGCTACGCCATCTTCGATGGCCACGTGATCGAGCTGTTCGCGGATTCGAGGGACATCGCCTCCAGGCGTGTCCCGGTGCCGATGCTCACTCAGTTCGAGCTCGAATCAGACCGTGGCGGCAACGTCTCGCTGAACATGACGACGCGAAACGGGCGCCCGCCTGCCGTTCCAGTCCACGCGAGCTGCGTGCCCTTCGCGCAGCACCTCGCCCAGGCGGTGAAGGCCGCCATGGCCGCCCCCAGCGGGTGAGGCGCGGAGACCCTGGGACGCAAGTCCCGCAAACCTCAAC
>CAYQAC010000176.1:0-464 GCA_964415255.1 uncultured Polyangiaceae bacterium
GGGGGAGGGCAGGGGGTTGGGCACCGCGTTGACTGGCTGTGCCCCGAAAACTTGCCCGCCACGCCGCGTGACCCTGGGGAGCGCTGAAAGTTGCCCAAGCTCCCTCGCTGCGGCTACCAATCACCCTCGCGGCGTTCGGCGCTGCCGCGCCCCCACCCTTACGGAGCCTCGTGCGCAACCTCGAAGACATCCAGGAGGACGAGCCCGGTCGCCGCTCCCCGCGGCTCGGGACCTTGCTTTTGTTCGCCCTCGGGGGCGGGGCCTTGGTCGCCACCTTGGCCCTCAGCATGCGCGCTGGCAAGGCGCCCCAGCAGTCGGATCGCGATCCGCTCGCGGCGCTGGTGGCCGCGGCGAAGCACGAGGCGCGGCCCGCGGAGGAGCTGGCGGAGAGTGACGTCACCTTCCCAGGGATCTTGAGCGACGCCGACGACCCCACCACCGCGCTCGCGGCGGTGAAGGACGAG